>JBBFKY010000001.1:300000-594705 GCA_037481875.1 Desulfosoma sp.
GCAGATGCTCGTGCATGGCCGTGAGAGCGGCTTCCTCTTTGCGGTCTCCGCGCATCCACTTCTTAAACATGAGCGTTCCTTGCCCTATCGATGAGCGCAGCCTGCATAATGTCCATAAGGGCGACGACGCCCACAAGCTTTCCCTGGTCGCAGACGAAGACTCGAGCCACATTGGCCTGTTCCATAAGGGCCGCCACATTCTGGACGCTTTCATCCTTGGACACGCATCGCAGAGGCCGACACGCGATATCTCCCACGCGAACCGTCATAGGATTCAGCCCTTTGGCCAGCACCTTAAAGACGACATCCCGGGCCGTGACCACCCCATCCGTTTCCGAAGGCTGAGAGGCCCGCACAAGCAGGGATCGAATGCGCTTGTCGACCATTTTCTCAAGAGCCTCGTAGACCGTAGCGTTGGATGAAATCGACTCCAGCTTTCGTGTCATGATCTCTTCCAGTTTCATAAGCTCCTCTTCCTGGAACTCTTTGCAGGGGTTTCACGAACCCGGAAAACTAAAGACGGGATACGTAGACAACGGCGGGCAGCCTCTGCGTTTCCTGAAGCCGGGCTTGAGCGTCGTTGAGGCTGACCGATTCCACTTGGGCCGTGCCCAAAACTCGACCATCATGGGTAACAATCTTTACAGTGTCCCCCGGCGCCAGACCGTCGGTGCTTCCCAGCCCGAAAAAAACGGTGATGGTTTTGTCCTTGTTTTGAAGGGTTCGATAAACCGGTGCCATGCCTTGTCGCCGCAACTCTTGGTCCATCTTGTCACCAGCCTTATAGGACAACCAGAAGCACAACACAAGAATCGGAAAAGCGCAGGCGGCCCCAACCCAGGGGCTGACACCAAGGTAACGCTGCACAAGGGATCGCTGTGAAGCGTGGTAGAGCTGCGCATCGGCGAAAACGTGCAAGGAGTACAAAGGGTTTTCGGCAGCTTCCTCAGGTTTTTCTCCATGCAGGAACACGCGGAGGGTATAGGAGCCCTCGGGGGTTGTCGGCTCCACGGTGAGCTGAGCTCGCCAGAGCCGGCCTGTTGCTTCAAGAAACTGAAGGGAAACGCCAGGAGCCGTGGTTTCGTAGGTCAACCAACGTAAATCGGGAATGGCCGCTTCCGTCTTTCCCGCCACAGGTTTTTCCATGCCGGGGTACAGGCGAATCTCACGTTTCGGGGTTCGAAGGATATCCAAAATACCGTCAAGGACGCACAGGATCAGTATAAGCCCGACCACAAGGCCGAGCTTCTGAAATACCGTTGGTTGGGCTCCATGGGTAGAGGCCATGTCAGTTCTCTCCGTGTGCGGTCAGACTGACTCCGGACAGACGCCGCACAAGGATCCAAGCCGTCAGCACGGTAACAAAGGCCATGGGCAGGTAGGTTTTGAGAAATACATTAGCCATGGCTTTTCCATAAGGCGCGCTCCAGTACATGCTTACCGCCAGCTCTGCCAGAAGCAATAGATCCATAAGGAGAACGATCAGTCTTTTCCGCGTTATCATGGCGACCTCCCGGTCCTGAACGGAGTTCCCTTTTTTTGTTCCACTCCTTGCAAAGCGGGCTTCGGCGCGAGAAGAGTTCGCCGAAGCACCGCTCACAATCACAAAAAGGCCGTTATTTTTATTTTTTCTTTAGATCTTGTTTGGAGACATTCATAATGCGTACTGCGATGCGCTCTGTGTTTTGGGTTCGAAAAGCGATACGTATCACATCCCCGGGTTGTGGTGGAATGCCGATAAGGGTTTGTTTCACGATCTTATACTCGGACGTCACTCCCGTGGGACGGCCGTAGGGATGTTCCTGGCTCTTGTGCGTATCGAATTCCTCGATAGTCAACGTGTTGTTGGCTTTGTCCACCGAGAGAACTTTTCCTTGAGCGACCTCTGCGGCCAGGCTGACGGATGTCATGACAAGTGAGGCCGCAAAGACCAAAAGGGCGCCAAACAGGATTCGTTTCATGAAAAGACCTCCAGTTTTAGGGTTTTTTGAACTCATGTGTCGCTTGCCGCAATCGACTCTATCGGCCGGCTCATGGCTCTCGCAAGCTCACAAAAGCTTATTGTTTGAACTTATCGTTGAGATCCGGAACCTCATGGACCGGCCGCGCTTTGGCGCCACCGGTCATGAATGTGCCAAGCTAGTGTAGTCGGGCTGCCGCTTCTCGAGCCCTCTTTTCCCGAAGCTCTTGAGCTGCTCCTCTGAACATGATGACACAGATATAAAGCGAAATCACACTGATGGCTCCAAGGACCACCACGGCAGCGGAGTTCGAAAATCCGTACTGCTTCAGAATGATGGAGACCATGCAGGCCAACACGGCAGCGCCGAAAAGGATGCGAATGCCGTAACCTTTGGCATACTTCGTGGCCACGGTGCCGATTTGAGCACCAATGGCAGCTCCGGTCAGCATCACAAAGACCGCCACCAATTCGATTCTTCCCTTCAAGCTGTAGGTGAAAGCTCCGTAGAGGCCTGAAATCATAACTTCAAAAAGATCGGTGCCCACCGCGATATGCGTCGGACAACCGATGAGATACACCAGAGCGGGCATTCTCAACAACCCGCCGCCGATGCCCAGGAAACCGGCCAAGACGCCCGTGGCGTAGCTCACCATGATGGGAAGCCAAGCGGAACAGGTGAACCCGGCCGTCTTGAAATGGACCATGGGAGGAATACGAATCTTGTGAAGCGTCTTGTACCAGGTGATACCTTCCGTGCCTTTTTCGCCATCCACAATGCCGGCTCTTTTCTTCTTTTCCGCTTTATAAAAGTCATAGAACACGAGCCAGGCGATAAGGGCGAGAAAACCCACGTAAACCCAACGAACCACACCACCAACGACACCTAAACGCTCCAGATACATGATAAGCTGGGCACCGCATTCAATGCCCACCATGGTCCCTATGATCATGACAATTCCAAGCTTGTAGTCTACGTTGCCGAACTTGGAATGACGCATGGTGGACACCATGGACTTTCCTGCGATATGAGCAATATCGGTTCCGATGGCAAAGGCCATGGGAAATCCCAAAATGTTTAAACCTGGGGTGACCATCCAGGCGCCGCCCATGCCGAAAAACCCGCCGATGACGCCCACGGAAAATCCGATAATAACCAGGCCAGGCCACAAAATGTCCATTCCTGCAATGGGCATGTAAAGATACAACCAATCCATGGGAATCCTCCTTTCAAGTGGATTAGTGCTCTACAATTTTGCGGCTCTTAAGATCCAAGCCAGTGCGGGCCATAAGAAAATCCATCAAGAAGCCAAGAAATGTTCCATACAAGGCAGTCAAGACCACGGCCCAGACCGCAAAAAGGAGCGTATTGGTGTTGTAAAGGTCGGCGATGTACTTGACGAAAGCGTTGTTAAGCACACGTGTGTCGGCCACCACGATGAGCTGGGCGACTTTTTCACCTCCGGCAGCCCATGCCAAGGACGGTACAACACTTAAGAACCCTGCCACCATGACGGCAATTTTCTTTGCAAGCTTTCTCATGGTTTGTTCCTCCTGCCTTCTGCCTTTGTCCATTTCTGATTCCATCCCGCTGAAGTCCTGTCTTATGTTTGTCATCGAGTTCCTTTGATCTGCACACCTCCTTTCCTTTTCCCTGTGCGTCTGCCTCTCTTATTTGGATCGATAATTTTTGTCCTTATGGCTGTCTTGCCAGCCTGAAAAAGGATCAAAAGCCGTGCCGGTTTCTGGAGCGAGCATTGCGCGATAGCCTATAAAGTTAAGTTTGAAGCCGCTTACATTTTTTCAAGAAAAAAAATCGCGCATTTCGATCAAGGTCAGAGAAAGTGTCTCGCAATGGTTTGCTGACGCTATGCCATATTGAACAACTACTTGGAATAACATGGATAAACTGTTAGACACGCAGAACTGACAAAACCCTTGACAGCAGCATTCAAGCCGATCACGATCAAAAGAAAGCTCGATAGAACTTTTTATTCAATACATACAATGAGATAAGTGGACCAAGAGCCCCGCTCCTTGAAGGCTTTGTCTTGGCACAAAACCTGCCTAGGGGAAAATGCTGAAGGCAGTATCAAGGGATGGACGACGGCAAGGGTGACGATATGTCCATGAAGCTCAAATGGCTCCAGCACGACCTTAACGGTTCTGCAGTAACTGGGTCTTTTCGGTCTTTACGCATTCGCACCAAACTGTGGCTCACGTTGGTGCCTACGGTGGTGACGATTCTGGCCGTGACGGGATACGTGACGCACTGGTTTTCGCGTCAATTTCTTCAAGAATCGGTTAGCCGCACGGTGCTTTTACAGACCTTAGCGGTGGCGCACGAGTACGAAAGCATGATGTCTCGGTGCCGAGAAGATCTTGTGGAGTTGTCCCTCGGACCGGTGACCGAGGAAGGATTGCGAAAAAAATGGGCCCATCTCAAGGCCGCGCGAGGGTGGGGTTACGTGGAAATGGGCTTCATGGACAAAAGCGGATCCAAAGCCATGATCTTGGCGGAATCGGAAGAAGGCCTCGAGCGAGTCTCCTTGGAACCTGGGACTTCCCTGTGGGATGGTGTGGGGATAGCGTCGGCGGAAACCCAAGGCCCTTCGAAAGGCGAAGCTGGACCCTGGGTGAGTTCGATAGTCCATGTGGGGTATCGATCGAGGGATGGTTCGGTTTTTTATGGAAAGGCCACCCATGTGGTTCGATTCATTAGCCGGAGTGAATCGAGGGACGGCCAGGGTGAAGAAGGTTTTTTCTTTCTCTCCATGGACGCCCGGCAGTACAGGGATATTCTTTCGCTTTACAATTCCAGGCGTTCTCCGCTGTTTGGCTTTGTTCGCAGTCCGGAGTTGCGCTACCTCTATTTCATGGATCCTCAGGGGTGGATCCTTTTTCAATCAGAAGATGAGGTCGATGCAGGCAAAGCCCTCAATACCGATACGGCGCGAAGCGGCCTCACAGGAACTTTCGGGCGTCCTGGGCTTCCCTTTGCGTTTCGCCCCAATGTGGACCAGCGGGATTACTGGGAGATTGTCGGGAATATTCGCGAAAGGAAGTCCGGCGTTTTGGTGAGACGGATTTCTCCGACTTCGGAAAGCAAAGTGGATCGTGTCTACATCGGATATGCCCCGATCTTGTTCTCGCGGGGGCCCGATGGGGCGAGTCTCTACGGCGCCGTCGTTTTTGTGGACCGAAGCCGTCTCATAACCATGGCAGGGTACCGTCAAGTGGACGTGATGTTCATCATAAGCCTTTTGAGTTCCTTGCTGGTGGTCCTGCTTTTGTGGGGAATCAGCCGTGTGATCACCCGGCCCTTGTATCAATTGACGGCCGCGGTCAATGCCTTGCAGGAAAGCGGACACTTGGAAACGATAGAGATTCCGGACAAGGATCTTGAAACGGCCATGCTCAAGGAAGCTGTCAATGGACTGATTCAGCGCCTTCAGGAACAAATGGCGGCTTTGGAGATGCAAGACAGGCAGTTGCGGGAAATGATCATGCGGGAGAGGATCTCGTTGGAGGAGGAATGCGACGTTCTTCGGGTGGAGCGCGAAAAACTTCCGGAACCCTTGGCCAGGCTTGTGGGCCAATCCAGGGCGATGCAAAGGTTTCGTGAATTCATCATTCGGGCCGCGGTTGCCGAAGCGGATGTCCTGATCGTCGGAGAAACCGGAACCGGAAAGCAGCTGGCAGCTGAAGCCATTCATGCTCTCAGTCGCCGAGCCTCCCAGCCTTTTGTGGCCATCAACTGTGGCGCTTTGGATGAAAACCTGCTTCTGGACGCCCTTTTTGGTCATGTGAAAGGGGCCTTTTCCGAAGCCAAGGGCGATCGAAAAGGAGCCTTTTTGGCCGCCGACGGCGGAACACTTTTCTTAGACGAAATCGGCACGGCTTCGCCCAAAGTGCAGCAGGCTCTCTTGCGGGTTATTGCCGAGCGTCGAGTGCGCCCTCTTGGGAGCGACAGGGAAGTCCCTGTAGATGTGCGGCTCGTGGCCGCAACCAATGAGGATCTGTTGGATCTCACACGCCGAGGTCTCTTTCGCGAAGATCTCTATTACAGACTCAATGTGCTCACATTGCACACCCCTCCCCTGAGGGAACGCCGAGAAGACATTCCGCTCTTGGCGGCGCATTTTTTGGCAAGAGCCGGGCGTCAGTTCAAACGTCCCAACGTGTCCCTCACCCAAGGAGCCTTGGAAGCACTCATGGCGCATCCCTGGCCTGGCAATGTGAGGGAGCTGGAAAACCGTCTCACTCGAGCGGTGACCATGGCAGAAGGATCTTTGATTCATGCCTCTGATTTGGAACTGGATCGGGATCCTTTGATGAACGGCTCGGACTCTGTGGATACTTTGAAGGGAGTCTTGGAAGCACGTGCAAAGGGCGCCTCGACGGATGTGGGAGAATTGGGCGCGGTCCGTTTCGACGAAGGACAGAAAGAGGAACCGAAGCCATCGTCCAAGGGTGGACCTTCTTCCACCCTGGTGGAGATCAATGAGCGGCAGAGAAAAGCACTGGAAGCCATTCTTGAGCGAGGCCATATGACGCGTGCCGAGTACCAGGAGATTGTGGGAGGTGGAATCGCTCCACGGACGGCGCTCAGTGATTTGCAGGACTTGGTTGCCAAAGGGCTGCTCAAAAAAACAGGTCGAGGCCCGGCAACGCGCTACAGACTTTTGCATCGAGGACGCCTTGTGGCCTCTGGGAACCAAACATTCGGAGGGTCTTCATGAGGAATCTGTGGCAACGGCTCAAGAATCGATTAGGCTTGGAGCGAGAACAAAACCCAGAGCACATTGCCGACATTTTTCGTTTCAAGTACAGCCACTTCAAAGATCTGCTGCAGTCCAACACGGATCTGGCTCAGATCATTGCAGACATGAGCGAGAAACTACAAGGTTACCACATCTTCGGCATGGGATACGTACGCTCCAAGGCGAGCCTGGCCATGTCTCAGGCGGTGCGTATGGTGCGCGCTCTCAATGCTCTGTCTTTTCACCGATACGCTGCTTTGGAACAGGCTTTGGAAAAAATTCGAATGGCTATAGTGAAGGAATTGGAGTCGGAGCTGGAGAAAACCGAAGAGTGTCCTGAACTGGTGATCCCGTTGGAAAAAGTGCACCGGGGCATGGTGGACTGGGTGGGAGGAAAGAGCGCCAACCTTGGTGAGATCACAGCTCGTGCAGGACTTCGTGTACCGGAAGGTTTCGCCGTCACCACTCGAGCTTTCCAATTGTTTATGGATCAAGGGGATCTTCGAGATTGGATTCGAAAGTACAAAAACGAAACGGACATGTCCTCGCCGGCTTCTGTGCAGGAACTGAGTGAAACCGTGCAGCACCTGATCTTGCGTACCCCTGTGCCTCGAGAACTTCAGGAAGCTCTGCTGTCAGCTTACGATACTCTGGCAACCCACGTGTCTCAAAGGGATGAGCTGAAATGGGATGTGCGGGTTGCTATGCGTAGCAGCGCCATCGGGGAAGACAGCGATCTTTCCTTTGCGGGTCAGTATGTAAGCGTTCTCAATGTGGAGCGTTCGAAGCTGGCGGATACATACCGGATTATCGTGGCCAGCCTTTATACGCCTCGAGCCATTGCCTACCGGTATCAGAAGGGGATTCGAGACGAAGACACGGCCATGGGCGTCACGGTGTTGGAAATGGTTGATTCTGTAGCCGCCGGAGTCGCCTATTCCACGAATCCATTGGACCCGAATCCTGAAGAATTGTTGATTTCCGGAATTTACGGTTTAGGTCCTTACGTGGTGGAAGGCGTGATGACGCCCGATATGGTGCGGGTGTCCAAGAAACCAGGTTTTCATATTTTAGAAAAAAAACCGTCCTTCAAGCCGGTGCGCCTGGTCATGAATGAGGAGGGGGGACTGAGGGAGGTTCCTGTGCCAGAGTCGGATAGAGACCGATTGTGTCTTTCGGATGAGACCATTCAACGGTTGGCCGAGGCTGTCACACGGTTGGAAAAACACTTTGGGGGCCCCCAGGACGTGGAGTGGGCGGTGGACGGGAGGGGAGAGCTGTTTATTCTTCAGAGCCGTCCATTGCAGATTCTTTGGGAGTCTGTTGAAAGCGCTTCGGCGGAGGGAGAGTCCGGTGAGAATGAGCCTGGAGTGCTTGCAGCCGGAGGCGCCACGGCCGTGCCGGGGGTCGGGTGCGGAACGGTGTATACGGTTCGAAATGATGAAGACTTGGCTGACTTTCCTCAGAACGGCGTGCTTGTGGCGGCGCATTCGTCGCCATCCTATGTGGTCGTGATGGCTCGAGCGGCGGCCATTGTCACGGAGGCCGGCAGTATCACGGGGCACATGGCTTCCGTGGCCAGAGAATTCGGTGTCCCAACACTTCTTGGGGTTCCTGGTCTGATGCGTGTTTTGAAACCAGGCCTTATGGTCACAGTGGATGCCTTGCGACGTCGTATCTATGACGGCGTTCGAGAAGATCTGATCCGGGAGTCTCAAGAAAGACGTCCGTTCATGAAAGGAACACCTGTTTATGAAAGCTTGAGCCGAGTCGCCAGGTGGATTGTCCCTTTGAACCTGGTGGATCCTCGAGATGCCTCTTTTCGGCCGGAAGGATGCCGCACCTTACATGATGTCATGCGCTTTGCCCATGAAATGTCCTACCAGGAAATGTTTCGGTTAAGCGACAGTTTTGCCGAGGGCGAAGGCCGAGCCGTTAAGGTGGAAGCTCGGTTGCCCATCGATCTTTATGTCATTGACCTGGGTGGAGGGTTAGCGCCGGTAGGCGCCCATGGCTCTCGAGTGCACCTGGAACATTTGACATGCGCCCCTTTGCGGGCGCTTCTGGAAGGCATGACCCATGAAGCCCTGCAGGAACAAGGGCCGAGGCCGGTGCATCTCAAAGGTTTTTTGTCCGTCATGACCGAGCAGATGCTTTCGCCACCTCGTTTGGGCGCCGAAAGGTTCGGTGACAAGAGCTATGCCATCATTGCGGACCGATACATGAACTTCAGTTCCCGGGTCGGTTATCACTACAGCATTGTGGACACATACAGCGGCCAAGATTCCCACAAAAATTACATCACCTTTTCCTTCATGGGAGGTGCGGCCGATGAGGTTCGGCGAAACCGACGTGTGAGAACCATCGGCCGCATTCTGGAACACATGGATTTTCGCGTCGATGTGGTCGGGGATCGCGTGACGGCTCGTGTCCTAAAGTATCCCCTCGAGAAAATTCTGGAGCGCCTGGAACGACTCGGTCGCCTGCTTCAGTTCACGAGACAGTTGGATATGTTTATGGAAAGCGAACGTTCCGTGGAGGAATTGGCCCGCCGCTTCCTGGAAGAACAGTATTCTTTGACCGCCTGAAATGACTTGCCGCAATAACGGCTATAGGAAGCCGACAAGAAACAAGGATGACCGCTGATTTGGTTATCATTTGTATGTAGGGGCAAGGCACCGCCTCGCCCCTGCAACCCTGAAACTGTGTCTCTTTATGGAAGGGAGCACGGAGTCCCGGCCCGCCTATTCTGCGACCGGCACGCTCGCCTTCCCAGGGAAAGACTCGTTGTCGGACAAGCTCGATGGGTGCTTTGTGGCCACGTTGCGACGGAAGGTCAGGAGCGCTGCACCTTTTCTTTGGCTCTTTTCTTTTCCAAAGCCCCTTCGATCTTGGCTACCAACTCGTCGATAGGGCACGGTTTGAGAAGATACTCGTATCCGCCAAGGCGCATAATTTCAACGGCGGCATCCACATTGGCGTGGCCTGTGAGAACAATGACTTCAGGCAAAGGGTCCATGCTTTTTATCTTCGCCAAGGCTTGAATGCCGTCCATGCCGGGCATTTTCACATCCAAGACGATCACGTCCACATCTCCTTGCTGAAGACGCACCATAGCCTCGTGGCCGGATCCGGCTTCCTCCACCTCAAAGCCCCTCTTCCTTAGGAGTTTTCCCATGGTCGTTCGAAACCGTTCCTCATCGTCCACAAGAAGGACGCGTGCCGTTTGCGATGTCATGCCGGGACCTCCTATTCCAGTTTTTTCTGTAATGTGTCAGGTCGGCGAGGCAGCCTTACGGTGAAACGGCTGCCGCAACCCTTTGAGGATTCCACAAAAATCAAACCACCGAGGGCGGTGACGATCTTTTGGCAAATGGCCAAGCCCAAACCGGTTCCTCGAGTCGGGTCCTTGGTGCTGAAAAAAGGGTCAAAGAGATGAGGCACATGGGATGGACTGATACCGCAACCCGTGTCGGCAATGGAGATATCGACCCAACCCTTGGCATCTTCCTGGGTTGTCACGATCACCGTTCCTTGAGACTCAATGGCTTGAACGGCATTGTTCAAGAGGTTCAAGACAACCTGACGGAGAAGAGGTGGATCCGTCCATAAGGGGACCATGGAGTCTTGGTAAGATCTTTGAAAGGTGATGTTTTTCTCTTTGGTGATCCGCTCCACCAATCGAACCATTTCCTCAATCAATCCGTTGACATCGACCCACTGAAGCACGGGCTGGCTTTTGCGTGCAAAATTGAGCAGCCTGTGAGTGATTTCGGCGCATCGGGACACCTGTGAGGCGATGACCTGAAGAGAATCTTGGATTTCCTGGGCTGCCTCGGGGTCGGAGGGTGGATGTTCCTTGAGAAGTTCCAGAATCCATTCCGCTTCTCGGCCGATGACAGCCAGAGGATTGTTCACTTCGTGGGCGATCCCCGAGGCCATTTCACCGATGGTGGCCATTTTTTGCGCCTGCAATAATTGGCGTGTGGTGAACTCATCTTTCGCCCGTTCCAGAACGAGCATGCGGACCAGAAGAAAGCTGACCCCCAAGGACAAAACCGCCCATGGAACAAGGATGGCCGTTAGGGAACACAGCCCCTGAGCCAATGCATGCCCACCAATGCCCAAAGCCCCCAAAGTTGGAAGATAGGCCCAGAAGAACCGTAGATGCTCTTTCATGAAATCATTATCCCTGTCCCTTTGAAGACGCACGCCTCCATTTCATGAAGCAAAACCCGCGCCCACAGGAGGCAAAAAGGGTCGACGGTAACAAGGCCGCCCATGGCATTCTGGGGCGGACACATCGGTCCGCCTTCACAGGGGCCGGGCAAGGTGCCGGCTGTGTTTGACGAACTGTAAAAGGTTCTGACAGCGAAAATTCTGTCCACACCTGGCCGGGGTGCACGGTTTGGCATTCAGAACGGCTGAAGATTAGCCTTTTTCAAAGGGAAGAGGCGACCGGTTATCCTGGCACGTTCATTGCCCGTCCAGAAAACCGTAAGCCGAGAAACAGGATTTGTTGCGATGGCTGGTGTTCGTCAACCGGTACGAATCGCTCGTTCAAGTGGAAAAGGACCACCGCGTTCATGGACCGACCGTTTCGCATCCTGGTAACCGACCGAAACCGTCATGTGCGCGCCTTTCTTCGAAGGGAACTCACACAAGACGGATACGAGGTCATGGAAGCCGGAGACTGTCGGGAAGTGCAAAAAATTCTACGTTCTCCCGTGATCGTGGACCTTTTGGTTTTTGATCCGGACATTGCTTGGGAGAGCCATCGCCTAATCTTGCGGAATCTTCGAGAGCGATATCCATCAATGCGCGTGGTGCTTCACAGCCTTTGGGACGATGCGTGCCTGGTCCAGCACGTGCACGCTGCGGTGTCCAAAACGGGATCCCTTAAGGAATTGAAAGAGGTGGTGTCTCGCCTGCTCGCACCTGAGGTTTTGGAAGACCCAACGAAGCCAAACTCCTGCGAAGGCTCATGGCCTCAGTCAAGGGACAAGGAAGGGGAACGGAATGATCACGGCGGATGAAAGGTACTACAGCAGCCTGCGCCGTAACATCATGGCCATTATCATCACCGTGTCCCTGATGCCTCTGCTGGCCATGATGGCCATTGCCGGCTACCAGTTTCACACGGCTTATCGGCACAAGGTGGTGGACCATCTGGCCGCTCTTGTGGAACGTCACGCGGTGCATATAGACACCTTTCTTAACGAAAAACTTGCGGATATCAGCTCCTTGGCGGCCATTAAACCTTTAGAAAAGCTTCAGGACCCTCAGGAGATGGAAAACATTCTGGCCATGTTTCAAGAAAAGCACAGGGGGGTCTTTGTGGATTTGGGCCTTGTGGATGAACAAGGGACGCAGGTGGCGTACGCCGGCCCGTTTCGGTTGATTCGTGCCCAATACAGGGACGCCTCATGGTTTCGAGAAGCCATGAACCAGCCCTTTACGATCAGCGATGTTTTCCTTGGACTGCGTGGGCTGCCGCACTTCATTGTGGCCGTGCGCATTGACAAGGGTGGGCATCAATGGGTTCTGCGATCCACCATCGATTTTGTCGCTTTTAACCGGCTTGTGGAAGAATTGCGGGTCGGTAAAACAGGCCAGGCTTTCATCATCAATACCGAAGGGCAGTTTCAAACTCAGCCCCACACCAAGCTTGGATTGAACCCAAAAGAGCTTCTACGTGTTGTTCGCGGGGAGCATTCGAGCAAGATGGAAATTTATCCATCGGCAGTGGAAGGACTCAATATCACGGAGAGTTTCGGCGCCGTTGCCAGAGATCCCTACGCATCAGGCGCAGCCTACTGGTTTGAATATACCGTCCCTGAAAGCCAAAGTCGGTTTCTTGTCTTCTATCAAAGTCTTAAAGGGGGTCGCTGGTACCTTTTTTATGTCCAGGAAACACAGGACGCCTTCCATGATCTCTACAAGGCCCGGGCACTCACCCTAGGGGTTCTGGCCCTCAGTGCGTTGGGGGTGGCTTTCACGGCATGGGCTCTGTCACAACGCGTGGTTCAGCGCATTATTCAGGTGGATCGTGAAAAGGAGATGATGAACGAACAGGTCATCGAGGCGGGAAAGCTGGCATCCATTGGGGAACTGGCGGCAGGGATCGCTCATGAAATCAATAATCCGGTGGCCATCATGGTGGAAGAAGCCGGATGGATTCAAGATCTGCTGCAGGACATGGAGCGGGGAGAATCTTTGGACGTGGAGGAAGTGCGCCGTTCTCTGGCCCAAATACGGACCCAGGGGGCTCGATGCAAAGAGATTACCCACAAACTCCTAAGCTTCGCGCGTCGCACTGATCCGACCGTGCAGCAGGTTCAGATCAATAAGCTTGTGCAGGAAGTGGTGGCATTGGTGGAACAGAGGGCTCGATACGCCGGTGTGAACGTTCGAACGCATTTGACGGACAACCTTCCTTGGGTGGCCATGTCACCTTCCGAAATGCAACAGGTGCTTCTGAACCTCATTAACAATGCTTTGGACGCCATGGAAAAGACCGGAGGAACGCTGGATATCACCACACGTTACGACAACGGTCGAGTGATCGTGGACGTGGCGGACACAGGGGAAGGGATTCCTCAGGCAAACCTGCAAAGGATCTTTGACCCTTTTTTTACTACCAAACCCGTAGGCAAGGGAACCGGCCTCGGGCTCTCCATCTGTTATGGCATTGTGCGAAAGATGGGAGGTGACATCACGGTCAACAGCGCCGTCGGTGTGGGAACCACGTTTCACATTCACTTGCCTGCGGGTGACGGGGTTGTGGAAAGGCCTTTCTGAGGAATGGAAACTTTAAAGAAGGAGGAATGTGCATGAATCGGACGGTCGTAATGCTCGTGGACGACGAAGTACCGTTTGTGGACACCATGACCCGGCGGCTGAGCAAGCGGGGACTTGAAATCCTTCAAGCTTACAGCGGCTTCGAGGCCCTGGAAAGCCTTGCCAAGAACCAAAAAGTGGACGTGGTCGTCCTGGACGTCAAGATGCCCGGCATGGATGGCATTGAAACCCTGAGGGAAATCAAAAAGGCTCATCCCTTGGTGGAAGTCATCATGCTCACAGGCCATGCCACGGTGGAAACGGCCATTGAAGGGATGCGGCTCGGCGCCTTTGACTACCTCATGAAGCCCTGTGACATCGAGGAGTTGGTGGGCAAAGTTCAGGAAGCCAAGGAAAAGAAAGCTCGCCATGAAGACAAGATCATGGAAGCCAAGGCAAAGGCGATTGCTCTTCGTCGTGGTGACTAAGGACTGGATAGGCCCATGACCAGCTCAGATACCTCCAGACCGCATGAGCTACGCGTACTCTTGGTGGACGACGAAAGAGGCTTTGTCGATGTGCTGGCCCGGCGCCTCAGTCGACGTGCCATGCGTGTGACCACGGCCTGCAGTGGCGCCGAGGGCATTCAAAAGCTTCGACATGAGAAATTCGATGTAGCGGTCCTGGATCTCAAGATGGAGGACATGGATGGAATCGATGTTCTGAAAATTTTCAAGAAAATCGATCCCTGTATGTCGGTGATCATGTTGACGGGTCATGGCTCGGAACAGGCGGCTCGAGAAGGCTTGACCCACGGGGCTTTTGACTATCTCACCAAGCCCTGTGAATTGGAGGAATTGGTCGAAAAGATTCATCGAGCTGTGGAAGCGGTGAGGTGATTTCGTGGAAACCATTCGTGTCTTGTTGGTGGACGATGAGGTGGAGTTTCTCGATACCTTGCTTAAGCGCCTGCGAAAACGGCAGGTGGAAACGGCGGGGGTTCAAAGCGGGGAGGACGCCCTGCGATACCTGGAAAACAACCCGGTGGACGTGGTGGTCCTTGATGTCAAAATGCCGGGCATGGACGGCATTCAAACCTTAAAGGCCATCAAAGAAAATCATCCCCTTGTGGAGGTGATCATGCTCACGGGGCATGCCAACGTGGAAGTGGCCATTCAGGGTATGGAACTGGGCGCCTTTGACTACCTCATGAAACCCATGGATATCGATGAGCTCCTCTACAAGGTCCAAGATGCCTGCAAGAAGAAAAGACTTCACGAAAAAAGAATGCTGAAAAGAAGGGGGGTGGAATAAGAGCGAAAGCGAGGAACAGACGAACAGCGAGAGAGATTCGGGTCGGTCAAGGACATTACGAAAACTCTAGATCGAGGTTGTGGCGATGAGAAAGATGCGGAAATTTTATGATATGTTGCTGAGTGCGTCCAAGGCGCATGCGCGATGGGAGTATGAAACTTCCCTTAACATTGTGCGAAGCCGAAAGCGACTTGTGATTCTCGGCTTGTTGGCGCTTCCGGCCCTTCTTTTTGCCGTGGCCTTTGCCGCGGATCCTTCTGGTGGCGGACTTCCCGGCATGTTAGGAGGCAAGGAAGCCTACACGCCGGCTTTTTACGACACCAGAATCTTTCTAATTTCCATCCTCGTCGGTTTGTGTGCCGGGCTTATCACAGGTTGTATCGGAGCCGGTGGTGGCTTCATCATCACACCGGCCCTCATGAGTGCTGGAATCAAGGGTATTCTGGCGGTGGGGACGGACCTCTTTCACATCTTTGCCAAGGCCATTATGGGCACGACCGTGCACAAGAAACTGGGCAACGTGTCCGTGCCTTTGGCCGTCTGGTTCCTAGTAGGTTCCGGGGTCGGCGTCACGGGTGGCGGCTTTATCAACAGAACCCTTTACGAGATCAATCCACTGCTCAGTGATACCTTCATAAGCGTCGTCTATGTGATCTTGCTGGGATTCCTAGGGATTTATGCGCTCACCGATTTTCTCAAGCTGCGAAAAGCCGGTGTGGATGTGGGGGCGCATCACGGCGAGAGTCCTCACGGCGCTGAAGCCACCTCAGGCAAAGTCGGTCTGCCCGCGCGCCTGCAAGCCACGAATATTCCCCCGTACATTCGGTTTGATGAAGACCTGGTGCCTGGAGGTAAAAGGATTCCTGCCATTTTCGTTATCATTTCCGGTGCCCTGGTGGGATTTGTGGCCGCCATCATGGGTGTGGGCGGCGGTTTTCTCACATTTCCAATCTTCGTTTACGTTCTTGGAGTCTCCTCTTTTACCACGGTGGGCACGGACATTTTGCAGATCATTTTTACGGGAGCTTACGCCGCCATTTTTCAGTACGCCATCTATGGCTTCATTTTCTACACACTGGCCATGGGCATGCTCCTAGGTTCTCTTTTGGGCGTGCAACTGGGAGCTTTGACCACCAAAGTGGTCAAGGGAATCTACATTCGAGGCTTCTACGCCGTCGCCATTATGGCCGGCTTCGTCAACCGTCTGTTTGCTCTGCCCAAAAAGCTGGCGGAGATGAAATACATTACCCTGGCTCCTGAAACCGGAAAAATTTTGACCGTCGTGGGCAACTGGGCCTTTTTCATCGTTGTGAGCATCTTCGCGCTGTGGATCATCGGCACCTTTGTGACCCGCATTGGAGCCCTTCGTGGAACGGAGGCATAAGATCATGATTACGAACAAGAAAATGTTCACTCTTGGGATTGTTTTGACGGTTGGCTTCTTTGTTGTGCTGTGGATCATGTTCCAGCCGTACTTCGGTGGAGAGAACGCTTTCCACGCCGCGGACCGTTTGTTCAACACCATTTCCAAGGGATCGTCCTATTACATTCCGGGCTTACAGGAAAAAGCCAAGGCTTTGGAAGCAACGACCGTGGACGTGAAGCTTTCGGTCAGCCCTGAAAAAGTTCGAGACAATGTAGCCAAACTCTTGATGACCAACGGCATCATGGTGGCCAAGGAAGGAGAACAATTAAGGGTCCAGGGTTCACTCGGAGCCATTCTCTCGGCGGCCATCAAGGACAGTGACAGCATGTACCACAACCGGGGCGAAGATCTGAGCGGTCGTTATGGCATTCCCGAAAAAGAAGCCCTTTTTGCGTGGTGGAACGCCCTCAAAGCCATGGATAAGGCTTTAAAGGAGCAAAAGAAATTTAAAGAGTCCAAGGAAGTTCATGAAGTCATCGCTCGCGGTGTCGAAGTGGGCTACAATTATTACGGCATTGCTCCCGAAAAGGCGACTGCTCGAGCCGGCATCTTGACCTTTTCCCTGGTTTTTTACGTCATTTACACCATGTGGTGGGGGTTTGCCATCTTGTATCTGTGTGAAGGTCTAGGGCTTGAAATGAAAAAAGGTGTGAAGAAAGAAGTCTAAGATTCTTGAGCCTTTCCGACGGGTTCGCCGTCGGAAAGGCTCCGTCTATTTTCAGAGCGTAAGCCATGGAGTTACTTTGCCGCTTGGGGAACATGGAAAGGAACTCTGCGAGCCGGGATCGTCAAGGAGGGTCATGTGGCGAGCCGTTTCACAAGAAATCTCCAAAGATGGACTCAGAAGGCTCTTGCCGGTTTAGGACTCTCCTTATCGAAAGATCCCTTGCCCGAGGAAAGTCTGGAAGATCTCCGATTGGCTTTTCAGCGCAGATATCATCACTTTAAGCTACTTCTGAACGCCAACAATCGCGCTTTGGAAATCATGACCGAAATGGAAGAGATGCTTCAAGGCACTCGCCCTTTCGGCATGACCTTCGTTCGGTCTCGATGCACCCAAGTTTCCACCAATGTTTTTCAAATCATTCAGCATTTGGACGCTTTGGCTCCAGAAAAATACAAGCAGCTCTACGACGCCTTTCGAACCATTCAGAAACAGATCAACACCTACATTTACACCCCCGGTTCATCCGGTTCTGGACCTTTAGTGTTGTCCATGGAGGAGGTGAGCAAGGAAACCGGGGACTGGGTGGGATCCAAGATGGCAAACCTTGGAGAGATCAAACGTCAACTCGGGCTGACTACGCCCGAAGGATTTGCCATCACCACATTCGGGACGGCGCGTTTTTTTCAAGAAAA
The DNA here is from genome assembly GCA_037481875.1 of Desulfosoma sp. Classification (NCBI taxonomy): domain Bacteria; kingdom Pseudomonadati; phylum Thermodesulfobacteriota; class Syntrophobacteria; order Syntrophobacterales; family Syntrophobacteraceae; genus Desulfosoma; species Desulfosoma sp. Next base: position 317,603 of record JBBFKY010000001.1, read on the forward strand.
CCAGCTTCAGGAAGAAATCGACCGGCGTCTTCAGGCGGTGCAGGCGGATCGCTTGGATGAGCTCTTTGCTTTAAGCGCTCAGATTCAAAATCTGGTCATTGCAGCACCTGTGCCCGAGGAATTACGGGAGGCCGTTGCTGCGCAGGTGTCCCATCTGAAGGCAAAGCTGGGAGGAAGGCTTCGTTTTGCGGTTAGAAGCAGCTCCCTGGCGGAAGACCTTCCGGGAATGTCCTTTGCCGGACAATTTCGTTCCGAATTAAACGTGGGCGAAGAAAACATTCTGCAGGCTTTCAAGGAAGTGGTGGCGAGCAAATACGGGGTTGCCGCCATGACCTATCGGCTCCGTCGAGGTTTGAGGGACGAAGATGTGTCCATGGCCGTGGGTTGCCTTGTGATGGTGGACGCCGCGGCCAGCGGGGTCCTGTACACTCGAAATCCATTGAATATTCGAGAAGATGTCCTGGTCATCAACGGCGTGTGGGGACTCCCAAAGTCCGTGGTGGACGGCAGTGTGAGCCCTGACGTCTGGGTCGTGTCCCGCAAGGAACCTCATGGAGTGCTTGAAAGACATGTGGGGGAGAAAACGGTCAAATACGTCTGCTACCCGGATGAAGGCGTTTGTCGGCTGGAAACGGCAGGGGACGAGAGCCGGCAGCCGTGCTTAACCGATGCGCAGGTGGCGGCTTTGGCTCGGGTTGCCTTGCGTATCGAGGCCCACTACGGAGCTCCACAGGATGTGGAATGGGCTGTGGATGCTTCCGGGCATGTGGTGATCCTGCAGACGAGACCGTTTTCAGCGCATCAGGCGACGGAGACCAGCGGGTTGCAGGCCATCGACGCTGGCCGAGATGGACTTAATGTCTTGGCACAAGGCGGTGTGACGGCTTCTTCTGGAATCGCCTCGGGCCCGGTGCACGTGGTGCGTCGTGATGCAGACGCGCTTCAATGTCCACAGGGAGCCGTCCTGGTGGTGGCGCAGGCGCTGCCCCGATGGGCGCCGCTTTTGGGGCGTGTGGCGGCGGTGCTGAGTGAACAGGGAAGTGTCGCCGGGCACTTGGCCAATGTGGCCAGAGAATTTCGTGTGCCTGCCGTCTTCGGCCTTTCCGGTATTATGGAATCACTGGCTTCGGGTCAAGTGGTCACGGTGGATGCGGATCAAAGACGTGTGTATGAAGGGGATGTGCCTATCGAGGTATCGGAAACCGCCTCTCAGCCGGCTCTCATGAAAGGCACACCCGTCTACGAGGTCTTGGAAGGCGTGATCCGCTGGATCATCCCCCTTAACCTGCTGGATCCGGATTCTCCCTCTTTTTCCCCAAAGCAGTGCACCACCTTTCATGACATCACCCGGTTCTGCCATGAAAAGGCCGTAGAGGAGATGTTTCGGTTCGGTTCGGAGCATCGTTTTCCTCAGAAATCGGCCAAGCAGCTCATGTGCCGTGTTCCCATGCAGTTCTGGATCATCAATTTGGATGATGGGTTCACAGAGGATGTTGAAGGGCCTTATGTGACATTGGATCAGATCGTGTCCCTACCGATGCTTGCCCTATGGCATGGGATGACGGCCGTTCCATGGGAAGGGCCGCCCCCTGTGGACACCAAGGGGTTCATGTCTATTCTCATGGAAGCCACCACCAACCCGGGTCTGGATCCTTCTGTGGCTTCCCCTTACTCGGTGCGAAATTATTTCATGATTTCCAGAAACTTCTGTAGTCTTCAATCACGTTTCGGGTTTCACTTTTCCACGTTGGAAGCTCTGGTGGACGAACGCACATCGCAAAACTACGTGAGCTTTCAATTCAAGGGTGGAGCCGCCGACCGCACGCGACGGGTGCTCAGGGCTCGGTTTGTTGCGGATTTGCTGGAGTCCTTTGATTTTAGGTGCGAAGTCAGGGAGGATGCCGCCTTCGCACGGTTGGAAGGGCGTCCGCAAGACGTTATGTTGGATCGACTACGGACTTTGGGTTATCTCATTATTCACACGCGCCAATTAGACATGGTCATGCATAATGCGGATTCCGTGCATCGGTACCGGACCAAGATGCTTCAAGAGATTGAAAGTGTTCGAAAGGCACAAGGCTTGACCTGTGCGTAGGAGTTTATCCATGGGTCCCATATCATTTCAAACTGATTTGACGACGGTGTCTTTCAGTCGTCGAAAACTCATGCACCGAAACCGAGCCCTATCCGTGCTTTTGGGCTTAAGCGAAGTGCTATCCCAATCCAAAGGCCTCAACGAACTCCTGACCCAAGCGTTGGACTACGTTCTGGAACACACAGCTTTTGATGCCGGCCGTGTCTACCTCATGGAACCGGATCGACAAAGCCTTCGACTGGCTGCCTTTCGAGGCATGGATGTCCAGGGGCTGGAGCGGGTGAACTTGGAGGAAGGGTTTACGGGTCGAGCGGCCAAATCTTGTGCTTTTATCGCCCAGTCTGTAGATGCCTTAGGAGATGCCAAAAGGGCCGAGCTTTTGCTTTCTAAAGGGATTCACACGGTGGTCTGTGTTCCCTTTGTTGTTTTGGATCGCGTGGAAGGGGTCATGAACCTAGCGGCCAAGAGCCCCATGCAGTTGCATCAAGACGAGGTGGATCTTTTGATGATGATCGGGCATCTCATCGGGGTTGCGGCCATTCATGCGGAAACGGAAGAGATTTTACGGGAAATCGTTGAAGAACTTCAGCAGCGAAACGAGACGATTCAGCTTTTTGTTTCCACCGTCGGCCATGATCTGAAAGGGCCCGCTGTGGCTGCCTACGGATTTGCCAAAAGACTCCATGAACGCTACGCGAAGCTGCTGGATGAGCGTGGAATGCTCTATTGTGAGCAGATACTTAAAGCCACCAGACAGATTGCATGCATGGTGGATGAACTCAATAATTTCTTGCGCACTCGAGAAATGGCCGTTCGTCTGCAGCCCTTGCCCGTGGCTTCCCTTTGGGACAGCCTGCGGCAGGAATTTGCCTCGGAGCTTGCCAAGAAATCTGTGCACTGGTCGGAACATTCTCGGGTTACTGAAGTGACGGCGGATGAGGTCCTGGTGCTTCGCGCTTTAAGAAACCTTGTCCAGAACGCCCTCAGCCATGCAGGGCCCGGATTGCGAAGTCTTCAGGTGGGCTGTGAGGAGAGAGAAGGGTTCTATGTCTTTTGGGTGGCGGACGACGGGGAGGGCATTCCTTTTGAACACCAAAGGAAGCTGTTTGAACCCTTTGCCAGGCTCAAGCCTTCAAAGGGTGTGGAGGGTTCAGGGCTTGGCCTGGCCATTGTGCGGGAAGTGGCGCACCGGCATGGCGGAGAAGCCTGGGTGCGATCCGAGCCTGGAAAAGGGGCCGTTTTTTTCTTTAGTCTTGCCAAGGTAGCTGAGATGGCTTGCGGATGCGTGCCACCGCACAATCATGCGGCGGAAGCTCCGCGACACGACACGAAAGACATCTCATGAACCCTGTGGGGGCGGCCCGATATGTGCGCCCTACGATGCGGTGGGCCATTGTTCATGTTAAACCCCTATGGGGGTTGTGATGAGCTCTTTGTGTGGGGTACAAGGAGCACGTTATAGGGGCGGCCCGATATGTCCGTTCCAAAGCCCCCAGTTTGGGGACGGATCGAGGGTCTCGCCCATCGGTGTACCCCTGCATGGGCCCCAGAATTTGGTCACAATCATGCCTGTTGAGGGCAGGTTGGGATATTCGTCCAGAGTGAGCCGCTGCCATGGAAATTCCCGATCCTCGCCTCAATGTAGTCTTACAGCGGCCATGCTCGAAGCCACGGCAAAGGGGTCCAAGGCGCCGATTTTCATTTCAAGACTCTAAAGCAAGCAAACGGCAGTGAACGGATAACGAATCATTCATCCGGTATCGCAACATCGACCACAAACGGGAGTGTCTCCATGGGACTGTTCAATCTCGACCGAATGTTCAATCCGAAGTCCATCGCTGTCATCGGTGCCAGTGAAAGGCCGGAAAGCGTAGGGGCTGCCGTCATGAGAAACCTCGTGGAAGGCGGTTTTCCAGGCCCCATTTATCCCATCAACCCTCGACATTCCGCCGTTTGGGGACTGAAAGCCTATGCGCGTGTGGAAGAATCCCCAGCTCCTGTGGACCTGGTCGTGGTGGCCACGCCCATTGAGACCGTTCCAGGAATTATTAGGAGCTGCGGCGCCAAAGGTGTTGCCGGTGCGGTGATTCTTTCGGCGGGTGGCCGGGAGGTGGGGGAAAAGGGGCGACGGTTGGAGGAGGAGATTGCACGCGAGGCCGCCGCGAACAAGGTTCGCCTCATCGGTCCCAACTGTCTTGGGTTTATTTGCCCCGGAGCGAAACTCAACGCCAGCTTTGCCGCCCATATGCCCAAACCCGGCCGGTTGGCCTTTATCTCTCAAAGCGGCGCTCTGTGCACGGCCATTTTGGATCTTTCCCTGCAAGAAGGTATCGGCTTCAGCCATTTTGTCAGTATCGGCTCCATGGTGGATGTGGATTTTGCCGACCTCATCGATTACTTGGGCAACGAATTTCGTGTGACCAGCATTCTTCTTTATGTGGAAAGCATTGCCAATCTGCGGAAGTTCATGAGCGCCGCACGGGCGGTTTCCCGCGTCAAGCCCATTGTCGTGCTGAAATCGGGAAAAAGCCCAGCCGGAGCTCGGGCCGCCTCCTCCCATACCGGAGCCATGGCCGGAGAAGATGCCTTGTATGATGCGGCTTTTCGTCGAGCGGGTGTGCTTCGAGTGAACTCCATCGGCGAACTCTTCGATTGTGCCGAACTCCTGGCGAAACAACCTCGACCTGAAGGGCCTCGGTTGGCCGTCATCACCAATGCCGGCGGTCCCGGCGTTATGGCGGCGGATGCTCTGTCGGAATACGGCCTGGAGCCGGCACCTTTGAGCGATGAGACCTTGGCGGCTTTGAATGCCGTGCTGCCGCCGTTTTGGAGTCGCAATAACCCCGTGGACATTCTCGGGGACGCCTCTCCGGAAAGATATGCCAAAACCCTTCAGATCTGCGTGGAATCCAGGGATATCGATGGGGTTCTTGTGATTCTTACACCCCAGGCTATGACGGATCCCACAGGAGTAGCCCGTCAGGTGGCCGCTATGGCTTCCAAACGGTCATGTCCCATCCTTGCTTCATGGATGGGAGGTGTTCATGTGGAGGAAGGACGCCGGATTCTCAATCAAGCCGGCATTCCTACGTACGCGACTCCGGAACAGGCCATCGGCGCTTTCATGGAGTTGTACCAGTATGCCGTGAATCAAAAGATGCTCAAAGAAATTCCCAAGAGGTTTCGGGAAGATCTCACCTTTGATGAGGAAAGAGCCAAAAGAATTCTCCAAAAAGGTCTTACCAGATCTCACGGCGTCCTCACCGAAGTGGAATCCAAGGATCTCCTGGAAGCCTACGGCATTCCCACAACGGTCACCCGCCTTGCTGAAAACGAAGATCAAGCGGCGCTTCTAGCCCGTGACATGGGATTTCCTGTGGTGCTCAAGATCTGTTCGCCGGACATTCTGCACAAAACGGAAGCAGGAGGCATTCATCTGGATCTGCAAAACGAGGAGCAAGTGCGTACCGCCTACCGAAGCATTTTGGAAAAAGCCAGGGCCTATAAGCCGGACGCAGACATTCATGGGGTATCGGTGCAACCCATGGTGCGCAGCGTCCAGGGATCGACGGGCGTCGAACTTATCTTAGGGGCCAAAAAAGATAATCACTTCGGTCCCGTGATCCTTTTCGGCATGGGCGGTATCTTGGCTGAATTGCTCAAAGACCGTTCCTTGGGGCTTCCTCCGCTGAATCGAGCTTTGGCTCATCGGCTCATGGAAGACACCAAAGTTTACAAGGTGCTTCGAGGGTACCGGAATCTGCCCCCGGCCAACATGGCGGCTTTGGAGGAGCTCCTCATTCGGCTCAGTCAGTTGGTGACGGATTTTCCCGAAATTGTCGAGCTGGATATGAACCCCGTCATTTTGCAGCAAGGAAGGCCTTGGGCGGTGGATGCTCGAGTTATCGTGCAGCCCAGCTCGGTGGCGTCTCCCATGCATCTTATCATCAGCCCGTACCCGGCGCGTTATGAAAAACATGCCGTCACTTCGGCAGGTCTGCCCGTTTTTATTCGGCCCATCAAGCCAGAAGATGCGCCGCTTCTGGTGGATCTCTTTCATGTTCTTTCTCCCACAAGTATTTACTTTCGCTTCTTCAGCCCCCTCAAAGAACTCACCGAAGACATGCTGGCTCGATTTACCCAAATCGATTACGATCGTGAAATTGCGTTGGTAGCCGTGGAATCTCCTGGAACGGATCAGGAAAAACTGCTTGGTGTGGCTCGAGTCATCAGTGATCCCGACGGCAAAAAAGCCGAATTTGCCGTGTTGGTGGGGGATCCTTGGCAAGGGAAAGGCATCGGGGCCTTACTTTTGGAAAATTGCCTGCATATCGCCAAGGAACGGGGGATCGAAACCGTATGGGGCACCGTGCTCAGAGAAAATACGCAGATGCTGGCTTTGGGCCGAAAACTGGGGTTTGCGATCTGTCGTGTTCCTGAAAGCACCGATTGTGAATTGACCATCGATTTGCGCGCTGTCACTTTTGATGAAAACGGGCGAATTCAGCCCTTTTAGGAGCTTGTCCGACAACTTGAAATGAGCCATTCGAGCCCAAGACACAGGGGCAAGGCGCGGCGTGCCCCTACACCCGAAAATCGCTGTTGTCCTGGAAGCGCCGGCGTCTCACCAGGACACATGGCGGCCTGGAGTTCCGCCGCCCTGAAGAAAAGGTCCAATTGCAGGCTTGTAGGGGTGAGGCGCCACCTCGCCGCTCCCTTCCCATGCTATTAAAGGCTTTTGTATTGTGAGTTCTCGGCCAGGCTCCTGAAAGGAGACTGTTCGAGAACGGGTTTTTCCTTGGAAGCGCCGGCGTTTCGTCCGCACACATGGCAGAGCAAAGGTTCTCGTTTCCAGGGAAAAGCCTCCCGTTTCAGGCTTGTAGGGGCGAAGCGCCACCTCGCCGCTCCCTTCCGATGCCGTTCAAGACTCTAATATTGTGAGTTCTCGCCCAGGCTCCTGGAAGGGGTTGTGAAAACTTTCAAGTTTTGGTTGAGGCGTGCCGATATTCTTCGATGAAACCCTGAGACCTCGAAACACTTGCTGGATGCCCTAAAGATGGAGATCATCACGACGCACAAGAACGTGGATTTCGATGCGCTGGCCTCCGTGGTGGCCGCCAAAATTCTGTATCCCGAAGCCCATATCGTTCTTCCTCGAAGCATCAACGCCAATGTAAAGGCTTTTCTTTCCATTCATAAGGATCTCTTTCCTTTCATGAGTCCTTTGGGGGTGCCTCATGAGCGGGTGTCCCGCCTCATTGTGGTGGACGCCAACCGCTGGGAACGTTTGGATAGTATGGAGCCGCTCATGGATCGCTCGGATCTCGAAGTGCACCTTTGGGACCACCATCCCGATATCGGGGATATTCTGCCTGCTTACGGCAAGCAGAACCTAGTGGGATCCGCTGCCACCTTGTTGGTGCAAGAACTGGAGCGGCGTCGTGCAGCCCTTGACCCCATTCAGGCGACCCTCTTTTTGGCAGGCATTTACGAAGATACCGGTCATCTCAGCTTTCCGTGCACCAAGGCCGACGACGCACGAGCGGCCGCTTTTCTTCTGGAAGTGCAGGCGGACCTCAACGTGATTCAAACAGCTCTAAGACCTGGGTATGGCCCTCAGCATAAGGAAATTCTGAGCCATCTTTTGGAAACCGCCCAGCGCATCAGCATGAACGGGCATGTGGTGTGTTTCGCCAAGGCTGAGCTGAACGGCCATGTTTCCGGCCTGGGGTCCGTGGTGACCATGCTTCGGGATGTTTTGAGCGCTGATGCCGCTTTTGGCATCTTCTGGGATGGACGACGTAAACAAAGCATTGTCATTGCCAGAAGCGGACCCGACAGTCTGGACGTGTCCGTGTTGATGAAACCCCTGGGCGGAGGAGGTCGGCCGGAAGCGGCCTCCGCTTTGGTCAAAGGCACACGTCCAGAAGGCATCGAAAATTGGCTACGGGAACTCATGGCTCAAAATGGGCATGCCTCCATTCCTATCTTTGACCTGATGTCCTTTCCGGTCTTTACCGTCGGCCCTGACGAAACGGTGGAATCGGTTCACGCGCAACTTAAGGAACGAGGACACACAGGAGCTCCGGTTACAGATGGTGAACAATTGGTGGGGGTGATTTCTGTGCGCGACCTCATCAAGCTGGAACGCCCGACCCAGCGATCGGCTCCCGTCAAGGCCTTCATGAAAAGAGATGTGATCACCATTGACCCGCATGCGACCATTCCTACAGCCTTGAGGCTCATGGTCAAGCATGACATCGGGCGCTTACCGGTGGTGGAAAATGGAAAATTGATTGGGATTGTGACACGCTCGGACTTGATGCTCTACTATTACAATTTGATTTAGGAGGCTGCCCACGTCGCTTCGACGCGCACTGCCGACCTTTTGTGCCCAAAAAGCTTGATTGATAACCCTACGGAAGCCGAATCGGCTCAAGGCCCGGCACGTCGTGGGCGCTAAATCCGTGGAAACAGAGCTGACAGAGAGGAAAGGCAGCCTCTTTCCTGAGAGGACGTTTCTCTGGCCCCCAAGTTCTGCGAGCTTACGACCCCGTGCTTACGAAAACCCCGTTTCAGTTTTCTAAGGGCGAGATGCCTCGCCCGCCTTATGAAATGGCATTGAATGTCACGGTCAGTGTGCATGCTCGGAAAAGTCTCTTGAATCAGAACTTTACCGTCTTGATGATGGATTCGTATTCTTTCACTTCTTCCGGAGTCAGTTCCCGACGCAAAAGCCTTTTATTGACGAGGATCGGGCATTTTTCGTGTAAAGCAAGGGCGACGGCATCACTCGGGCGACTGTCAAAGACCACCTGTTCGTCACCGATGCGTGCAATGATTCGGGCGTAATAGGTATTTTCCTTCATGGTATAAATTTCCACACGTTCAAAGCGCACGCCGGCCCGTTGCAAAATGGTGAGATAGGTGTCATGGGTCAAGGGGCGTTTGGGTTCCACGAACCCCTTTTCCTTGGCGATGGCCGTGATTTCACTATCACCGACGAACATGAGAAAATACTGGGAAGCGTCCTCGGATTCCTTCAAAATAACCATGTTGCCTTGCTGGCGGTCCGTTTTGATAAACACCTCGTTGGCCACGATGAAGTCCTGATTTTCCATGGATTCACCTCCGAACGTGTGCGATGCCGATGGCGGCGATACCATTGATTCATGTCATTATAGGAAGATGCGAACCCAATTGGAAAGAGGAAACGCACGATCCCCTCATGAAGGCTTCTGAACCCCTTTAGCCGGCCTTGAACCCCGCGTTCTTATCCTAAAAAAGATTCCAAACGGCATTATGAAAACCTTCGGTCCTCAAGTTGACAACCAGGTTGAACGGTCCTATAAAAACAACGTTTCAAAATTCCCGATCCGCAGAGAGGTGGGTGAATTTTCCATCGGTGATTCATGGAGGAAAAAGAGCATGAAGATTTGTTTCCCGGCGGCGAATTTAAGCGGTCTAGACAGCGAAGTGTTTGGGCATTTCGGATCGGCTCCGGGTTTTGTCATCGTGGATACGGAGTCTGGTGAGGTGGAAGAGGTTTCCAACGGGGATTTGCATCATGCCCATGGCATGTGCCAGCCTCTCAAAGCCTTGGGGGGGCGTTCCGTGGACGGCATTGTGGTCGGAGGCATCGGCATGGGGGCTCTGATGAAGTTGCAGGCCCAAGGCATTCAAGTTTACAGGGCCATGGAAGGATCGGTTAAGGATAACCTAGATATGTGGCGGCAGGGAAAGCTTCCGCTCTTTTCCGCCGATTGGACGTGTGCTGGGCATCATCACGGGGGTGGATGCGCTCACTGAAAGGGAACGTAAAGGTGCCTTATGCCCATTTATGAATACGTATGCAGCGAATGCGGTCGGGTTTCGGAGCACCTGGTTTTTGCAAAGGAAGAAACAGTGGCATGCCCTGAATGTGGCAGCGGCGAACTTAAAAGACTTCTTTCTGTTTCTTCCACGGCTTCCGGCGTAAAAGAAGGCCATCGGCTTCCCGGTTCCCGCGATACGGGATGCTGCGGAAGCAGTCCTGGGACTCAAGGATGTGTTCCAGGCTCTTGTTGTGGAAAAGCTCCTTAGCCAGGCCAAAAGATCGGCAGCGTTTCCCTGAGCGCTATCGAATACGCCAACGGGTTCCTTCGGGGGTGTCTTCCAATTGCACCCCCATTTCCGCTAAACGATCACGTAGACGATCGGCTTCCTGGAAGTTTTTCTGCTTTCTTGCCGCGTTGCGTTGGGCGATAAGGGCTTCCACGTCGGCTTCAGAAACACCTTTCTGAGCGATCTTGCGCTTTTTGATTTCGTCGAAAAAAACTTCCGGGGCTCGTTCCAAAAGTCCCAGAATGGATCCGTGATTTTGAAGACATGAGCCGGCTGCGAGGGCAAGAGCGGCGGCCGGGCCTTTGAGGGTTTTTCGGCCGAAAGTGTCCATGAAGCGCTGTGTGGATCTTTGCAATTCAAAGAGCAAAGCGAGGGCTTGAGCGGTATTGAAATCGTTGTCCATGGCTTCGCGAAAAGCCTCGGGAAAATCGGTGATTTTGTGAAAGAGTTCTTTGTCTTGATCCATGAGAGCCTTTTCGCTGAACCCTTTGGCATCCAGGTCTTTGGGTGTTCGTGTGTGGATTTCTTCCAGGGTGGCATAAACGCGTTCCAGAGCCCGTTCAGCTTCCCCAAGAGCTTCGTCGGAAAAATCCACCGGGTTTCGGTAATGCTTGGAGAGAACGAAAAGCCTCAAGGCTTCCGGATGAACCACCTTGAGAATATCTCGAATGGTAAAAAAGTTACCCAGGGACTTGGACATCTTCTCGTTGTTGATATTCACAAAGCCGTTATGAAGCCAGTAGCGGACAAAAGGCACGCCGAACGCCGCTTCGCTTTGAGCGATTTCATTTTCATGATGGGGGAAAATAAGGTCCTTTCCTCCCCCATGCATGTCAAAGGTTGGCCCTAAGTATCGACTGCCCATGGCGGAACATTCAATGTGCCAGCCGGGTCGCCCGGGTCCCCAAGGACTGTCCCAGGCCGGTTCCCCTGGCTTGCTTCCTTTCCAGAGCACGAAATCCAACGGATTACGCTTGTTGGCATCTACCTCCACGCGCGCTCCGGCCATCATGTCATCCAGACTGCGTCCTGAGAGTTTTCCATATTCGGGGAATTTTTCTACGGCAAAATAGACATCGGTGCCCGCCTTATAGGCGATGCCTTTTTCTTCGAGGCGGCGAATGATGTCGATCATTTGAGGAATATTGTCTGTGGCCAAAGGTTCCAGGTCCGGGCGCAGAACATCCAGAGCATCCATATCCTCGTAGAAAGCCTGAATGTAACGGTCCGCAATGGTGCGGTAGTCGGTGCCTTCTTCCTGAGCCCTCTTAATGATTTTATCGTCGATGTCGGTAAAGTTACGTACATAGATAACGCGGTACCCTAGGTGCTTCAAGTAACGGTAAATCACATCAAAGACGATCGCCGAACGGGCATGGCCCACGTGGCACAGGTCATAGACCGTAACGCCGCAGACATAGAGCTTAACGGTGCCGGATTCCAGAGGAATAAAGGGTTCTTTTTTCTTCGTCAGGGTGTTGTAAACAACCAGGCTCATGAGGCGGCTCCTTGTCTTTGATGAAGAAGGGCGACCGCACAGGCGGCAATACCTTCAACGCGGCCGACAAAACCCAATCCTTCCGTTGTGGTGGCTTTGATACTTACTGACTGAACATCCACATCCAGCGCTTGGGCCACGGTCCGACGCATTTGGGCGACATAGGGTGCCAATCGAGGCTGCTGCGCCAAGACGGTGATATCCACATTGACAATGTCGTATCCAGCTTCATGCACCAGGCGGCACACCCTTTCCAACAGAAAGAGGCTGGAGACGTCCTTGTACTGAGGATTGGAATCGGGGAAATGGGTGCCGATGTCCCCCAAAGCGGCCGCCCCTAACAAAGCGTCACACAAGGCGTGGCATAAAACGTCCGCGTCCGAATGGCCGAGAAGACCCCGGTCATAGGGAATAGGCACGCCACCCAAGACAAGGGATCTTCCAGTGGCAAAAGCATGGACATCCCAGCCCATGCCCACTCGTAGGTTCATACCCATGGGTTTTCCTTAACGTCGTTTCCGAAGGTCGCAGCTTTTTCCGATTGCTCCAGAAACCATGAGGCCCAGAGCAGATCGTCCGGAGTCGTGATCTTGATGTTGGATTTTTCTCCGTCCACAATGGCCACACGAACCCCCAAGCGTTCCACAAGGGAGGCATCGTCGGTGGCGTCCCATCCATGGAGGGTTGCCTGCCGAAAGGCCTCTTCCAAAAGATCTCGGCGAAACACCTGAGGTGTTTGGACCAGCCAGACTCGGTCTCGAGGCACGGTGGATTGCACCCATCCATCTTCGGCCATTTTGACGGTTTCCACGGCACGGCAGGCGCATACTGCGGCACCGTATCGGCGCGCGGCTTCGTAGGTCCGACGAAAAAGCTCTGAAGTTGCCATAGGCCGCACACCATCATGAATGATCACCCATCGGCATGTGGGCGGCAAGGCGTGAAGACCCGCCAGCACACTGTCCTGGCGACGGGCGCCGCCGGCGATCACCTGCACGAGAGGCTTGGAGGCATTTTGGGAAAACATGCCACGGACAACCCCCACAGACTTGGCAGGGACGACGACCATAATGCCGTCTATGAAAGGCAAGGTGCACAGCCGCTCCAGGGTCCAGGCGAGAATCGGCTTACCGTGCAGGGGATGAAATTGCTTGGGATGGGCAAGCCCCATGCGGACACCGGAACCTGCAGCCGGCACCACGGCAAACGTTTCTTCCATAGGAAAAAGTCGAGTCACGGTTCTGACATCGTTCAGCCGGTGAAAAGGGTTTCTTGCCAATGGTGCGAATGGTTCAAAGGGATGTGAAGGAACCCATAAGCCGGGTTCTGTGCCTTTCCCAAAGAGAAAGGTCCCGATCATTCCTCTAGGCCCCATGTTGCCATGAGGCTCAAGCGGCCTACCCGGGAGCCTCGGGCGGGCAACCCTCAAACGCTCCTCTATTTGGCCTTGCTCCGGGTGGGGTTTACCGAGCTCCCGGTGTCACCACCGGGACTGGTGAGCTCTTACCTCACCGTTTCACCCTTACCCCGCCATGCCGGCGAGGCGGTTTGCTTTCTGTGGCACTTTCCTGCTCGTCACCGAGACTGGGTGTTACCCAGCACCCTGCCCTGCGGAGCCCGGACTTTCCTCCCGTTCCCAAAGGGAACCGGCGATCGGGTGGATTCCTTCACATCCCTTAAGAAAGTATCCAAAAAAGGTGTCTTGTGCAAGTTATGAGGAAGAAACTGGCCGGAGCACATGCAAAAACGTGGCGCTTTTTTTGGTCCGTTATGGTGAGCACTCTGCGCCGACTTTTGTTGCGGAAGGAGGCGCATAAGGGGGTGGAGTAAGTTCTAATCGTTTGCATCCTTATTTTGTGCCGGCAGACGCCATGATTGTCTTTTAGGGATCAGAAGTGTGGGAGTGAGTCTTCCCTTGTGAACATGCCACGCCTATAGGCACGACCACTGCCCGCATTTTGAGGAATTGGCATTCCCTCCCGTATCGGCGAGTCCTTCGGGTTCCGCCCAAAGAAGCCATCCATCATTCGACAAAAGGCTTTTCTGACGATAAGGTGACATGATGTTTTCCTGAAAATGCGGGCTTCTGTGCGGCCTGTCATACGGATGAAACGCCCGCGTTGCCGGGAAGAGGTCGGTTCATTCAATAGGCCGAATGTGGCTTCGTGCCCACTCAATAAGCTGCTGATGGGTGGTTCCCTTTGGAAAAAATTCTGCCACACCCAGGTTTTTCAGCTCGGGTACGAGAGCGTCGTCGAAAAAGCCTCCCGCCGTCACGCCGATGTTGTGCACGCCGTGAGCCTTGAGTTGTTCCAGCACGGAAGAGAACTGTTCCAGCCGGGCTCCCGGAAGCGTCGTAATGCCGATGTGGTCGACGGATTCCTGGAGGGCTGCGTTCACAATGGCTTGGGGATCTTCGGATTCGGTGTAGATGACTTCAAAGCCCGCCTCACTGAAGGCGGCGGCAAGGCGCATGAGCGCCTCTTCGTAACCTCGGCCGAATTTGGCCATGAGGATTCTCACCTTCCGTTGGCCCATGGATTTTCCTCCAAACGTGCTTCATCGAAAAGAGTCACGCGGTGAAAGAACGGCGGCGGTTCAGTCCCTTTCACCTTGCATCGAGAACATGGTTTTCGAATCAGCTGCCTTGGTACTTGAAGGAGATGGCCACACGGGCTCGATAAGCCACCACCTTGCCTTCCTCAAGCTTCATATCCAATTTGGTGATTTCCGCGATACGCAGATCGCGCAACGTTTTCGACGCCGTTTCCACAGCGTTCTTGGCGGCGTCTTCCCAGGAAACCGTACTCGTTCCCACCAATTCAATGATCTTGTAGACACTTTCAGCCATGGGAACCTCCTTCGCGACCCGGCCTTTACAGGCCGACCTAAAAAGAACAGACGGGAACCGCCGCCCCATAAAACCTCTGCCTTGCTGCTTCTTAGATTCTGACAAGTCTTATACACGCTTTTCAGGGCTGACAACAGGTCTTTGTTACAGGAACGAAAGTTGCCGGGACGGGCGATAGGGTAACCCCAGATGTTCAAAGGCTAAACGGGTTGCCACGCGGCCGCGCGGTGTTTTTTTGAGAAAGCCTTCTTGAATGAGGTACGGCTCGTAGACCTCCTCCAAGGTTTCTTTCTCTTCGGACACAGCCGCTGCCAAAGTCTCGATACCGACCGGTCCTCCGTCATACTTTTCGATGATGGTTGATAGAATCCGGCGGTCCATGCGGTCAAAGCCCCGTTCATCCACGTCAAGCATTTGAAGCGCCGTGTCCGCCACGTCTCGAGTGATGAATCCTTGAGCACGCACCTGCGCAAAATCTCGAACACGACGTAGCAGTCTGTTGGCGATGCGCGGTGTGCCTCGAGAACGGCGAGCGATTTCATGGGCCCCCTCGTCATCAATAGCCAGCCCCAAGAGGCGAGCGGCCCGCAACACAATCTCTTTCAAATCCTCCACACGGTAAAATTCAAGGCGTAAGACCACCCCGAACCGGTCGCGCAAAGGGGGTGAAAGCAATCCCGCCCGTGTGGTGGCTCCTACCAGCGTAAACGGAGGAAGATCCAGTTTGATGGTACGCGCCGAAGGTCCCTGACCGATGATGATATCCAACTGAAAATCTTCCATGGCAGGGTACAGGATCTCTTCCACGACATGGTTCAGACGATGAATCTCGTCAATGAAAAGGACCGATCTCGGTTCCAGATTTGTCAGGATGGCCGCCAAATCACCGGGCCGTTCAATGACGGGCCCTGATGTGGATCGAAAGGGCACGCCCAGTTCACGACTGATGATGCATGCCAAAGACGTTTTTCCCAGTCCCGGATGGCCGTGAAGCAGGACATGATCCAGGGGTTCATCGCGCTGCCGGGCTGCCTGAATGAAAATGCTTAACTTTTCCTTGAGCTCCCTCTGACCGAGATATTCATCCAAGGTTCGGGGCCTCAGGCTGGCCTCCAAGCGTAGTTCATCTTCTCGCGGCCTGGGTTCCAACAATCGGTCCGTCATGAGTGTTGTTCCTTAGTTAGGCCAGAAGTCGCAGAGCTTCCCGCAGAAGCTGTTCCAGTGTTGGTTTGTCGAAAGCGGCCAGGGAGCGCCGAGCCTTTTGCAGGGCTCTGCCGGCTTCCGCCGGACGGTAGCCCAAATTGAGCAAAGCCGAGTAGGCATCGGCATAGCCGTCATCCTCTTCCAACGGCTGCGGCAATGCCGCGGGGGAAGGTTCCGGTTGAGGGAGACGCAGACGGTCTTTGAGTTCGAGAAGAATCCGTTCCGCGGTCTTTTTGCCGATGCCCGGAATCTTTTGCAATCGCTGCCGGTCTTGAAACAGCACCGCCTGGCGCAATTCATCGGGCTGAATGCCCGAGAGAATGCTCAAAGCCATCTTGGGTCCGACCCCGTTGACGGCGATCAGATGCAGGAACATGTCCTTTTCAGCGGATGTGCCGAAGCCGTAAAGTTGCAGGGTATCTTCACGCATATGCGTGTGCACATAAAAGCTTGCTAGGCACCCTACTTCAGGAAGGTCATAGAAGGTGCTCAACGGCACATGAACGTAGTAACCCACCCCGTGGACATCCACAATGACATGGTCCGGAGCTTTATGTCGAAGTCGGCCTTCCAGATGGGCGATCATGACCGATGAGCCGTAGGGTGACGGGTGACTAAAGACCGTGCATGGATATGGCAGATGGCGGCGGCCAAAGCATCGGCGGCATGAGGATCGCTGAGATCGCGTAAGCCCAAAAGGATCCGGGTCATGTGAGCCACCTGAATTTTTTCGGCTTTGCCGTAACCCACCACGGCCTGCTTGATTTCTAATGCGCTGTACTCAAAGACCTGAAGGCCGCCATGAATGCCCGCCGCTATGGCGGCCCCTCGAGCGTGGCCCAAAATGAGAGCGCTTCGTGCGTTGCGAGCCACAAACACTTCTTCGACAGCCATCTCTTTGGGGCCTGTTTCTTCAATAATACGGCGAATTTCCTTAAAAATGGATCCCAAACGCACAGGCAGAGGCATAGAGGCCGGCAGAGGCAGAGACCCGTAATGAACGGGAATCAGGCGATTTCCGTCTTCTTCCACCACGCCGTAGCCCGTGTGTCGGGATCCTGGGTCAATGCCCAAAACGCGCATGCTCCATCCTTTTCGGTTTCAAGCGACCGCATTGAGAATTTCGTCGGGGATATCGAAGTTGGCGTAGGCGTTTTGCACATCGTCGTTGTCTTCCAGAGCATCCATGAGCTTCAGAAGTTGCTGTGCGGTTTTTTCATCTTCCACACGAATGGTGCTCTGGGGCACCATGGTCACCTGGGCCATCTCGTAGACCATGGATCTTTGATCGAAAGCGGCCTTCACTTTTTCCAGATCCGCCGGTGTGGTGATCACTTCGAATTGGTCCCCCTGATCCCGCACATCTTCGGCCCCCGCTTCCAGGGCCACTTCCATAAGGGTGTCTTCCTCCACCTTGTCCTTATTGAAAACGATCAGTCCATGTTTTTCGAACATCCAGGCCACACAACCGGCTTCACCAAGGCTTCCGCCGTTTTTGCTGAAAATGTGACGGATTTCACTGGCGGCTCGATTCCGATTGTCCGTTGTCACTTCCACCAGAATGGCGACGCCTCCGGGACCATACCCTTCGTAGATGGCTTCTTCATAGGCGGTCCCTTCCAGTTCGCCGGTTCCCTTTTTGATGGCTCTTTCAATGTTTTCCTTCGGCATGTTCTCGGCCTTGGCCGCCGCAATGGCCGCCCGCAACCGAGGGTTGGCTTCCGGGTCGCCGCCTCCTAATCGAGCGGCCACCGTTAATTCCTTAATGAGTTTGGTGAAGATTTTGCCGCGTTTGGCGTCCTGAGCGGCCTTCTTGTGCTTGATGGTGCTCCATTTGGAATGTCCGGACATGACTAAGTCCTCCGTTCAACCGTTTGTCCCCTTGAACTCCATGGCAAGAATATAGATTTCACGACTCTGTTTCCGTGAGGCATCCGGCTTGACCACTTTGACCCGCCGAAAAAGCCTCTTGGCTTTCAAAAGCAAAAGATGAAATTCTTCCCCTTGAAAAATCTTGGCAAGGAAATGTCCCCCAGGGCGCAAGGACTTGCAGGCAAGATGCAAGGCCCTTTCAAAGAGCAGCTCCGATCGAGCCGCATCCGCGGATTTGATGCCGGAAGTCTTGGGTGCCATATCACTCAACACCACATCGAAAGGGCTGTATCGATGAAGCACGTCGTTGATGGCGGCTTCATCAAAAATGTCCTGCTGCAAGGTCACGACATGGTCGGGAAAAGGGTGGGAGATGGGTTGAAGATCGATGCCCACCACCAAGCCTTTTGGTCCCACAAGGCGACTGGTGAGCTGCATCCAAGAACCCGGCGCCGCGCCCAGGTCCAAGACGCGATCCCCGGCACGTACCAGACGATGCTTCGCTTGAATCTCCTGCAACTTGTAGACGGCACGCGCAAGGTACTGCTCTTTCTTGGCTCGATGAAAGTAATGATCCTGATAAGGATGACTCATGCCTTCAAAAAAACCTCTAATTATTCCTTTTTTCAAGTGAATGTGTTCATAGCACATCCGCCGATGGGTTGCAAACGACTCCGGCGAATCACGCCGCAGCTTCTCCATTATGGGGAAGACGCCCGCGCTCCCAGATAAAACTCCCGATTGCAGACGTAAGGCTACGACACGCCATGCCCCCGAGCTCTTCCAGACAGAGACAAAATAGCAACCGAGGATTTGTGAATCTTTGACAAGGAATCGTTAACCTTTTATGGTCCATGGGACAAGGATTAGAAAAAAGGATAGAAATGGGAAGACTGTCAGAAGGGAGGAGCGATATGAGTCATGAGGGCGCCGGCATGGAGGAACTTCGCGAATTCGCTCTGGAAGTTATTCGGCAGGCAGGCCTGGAGGCGCTTCGCTTTTACGGTAAGGGCCGAAGGGATATAAAATTCGACGAAGACTTGGTTACGGAAGCGGAACTGCATCTTGTTGGTTTTTTTCATGACAAACTACGCACGCGTTTTCCTGAACATGAGCTTTTTGGTGATGCCCCGCCCCGCAAGGACTACGTGCATGGTCATAAAGGGTACCTCTGGGTCTATGACGCTCTGGACGGTGTAGCCAATTTCCAAGCCGGTATTCCCCTTTGGGGCACTTCCCTGGCCCTGTTTGAAAATTTCTGGCCCATTCTCGGGATATTTCACTTGCCTGTCACAGGTGAATGCTTTTACGCAGAACCTGACCGGGGTGCGTATCTCAACGACATGCCCATCAGCATCGCTCCAACGGGTGAAGTCAACAACGAGAGTCTCCTTTTTACCTATTCGCGCATGCATGAACATTTCCGGTCGAATTTTCCGGGAAAGATTCGAAACCTGGGATGCACGGCGGCTCACATCAGCTATGTGGCCATGGGACGTGCCGAAGGGGCTCTGCTGCGCAGCGTCTCATACCAAGATCTTGCGGCGGCTCAAATCATTCTGCAGGCTGCAGGGGGCAACCTTCAGTTTCTGGACGGAAGACCGCTCCATCTCAATGAATATTTCGAAGCCAGGCGTGTGGATGGTCCTCTTCTGGCGGCACCGGACGGAGCTCACGCGATGATTCGAGGCTATCTACAGGATCTGCAAAGTTCATGAACATAGTCAAGCGCCAGGCCGAGCGCATCTGGTTCCGGCCGGGTGTGAGATGAGAAAAAAAACCTTTAGGTTTTTTTGTGTCCTGTCGATTTCCTTGAAGGACCCATAAAAGAGGTCCGAACGATGTGCCACTTCATCGAGACGGGACGTGACGCGTGATGAACACCTGCCTGGATTGCGCTTGGTATAGGCTGTGCGAACCTGAAGATATCCATTGTGCGTGCTCCAATTTTGCCCGCCCGGAAGATGTGCAGTGGGGAATGGGACATATTCTTTATCAGGATTGGTGCCGCTACAAGGAGACGGCTGCCCAGGAGGAAAAAAATCGAAAAGAGCAAGACTGAGGGCATGGATGGGGGCGGACCGACGTGTCCGCCCCTTGAACCCTCGGGTTCCATCATCCCTGTCCTATGGGCTAAGGACATGCGCGGGAGTTAAGCTTCAGTGCCGGTTCCCACGGCAAACCCTCGAGGTGGCAGACCCGTTTCCGACGGAGTTCCTGCAATCTTCGCAAGGAAGGTGTCGCCCAATTTTTTGATGTGGCCGTCCACATTGTCAAAATAGTTGTAGTGAATCTGTTCCTCTTTGATGATGTCTTCAAAAAGTTTCATACTGATGGCATCGCCGTTTTCCTGGCATATCAGCCGGAATTGATTGTAGGCGTCAATGGTGTCGTCTTCCAGATTGGCGTCAAACGGAAAAATCTCTCGCACATCTTGGCCTTTGATCACCTGGCCGTCATGGCCTGTTACGGGTTCTCCTCCCAGTTCCTTGACACGTTCGGCGAACATTTCAGCATGGCGCATTTCATCGATGGCAATGAGTTTCATTTTTGCAGCGAGCTCACCGTAGTCCATGTTGTCCAGGTTGTAATGCTGGTTCATGTACTGATGAATAGCCAAAAGTTCCATAGAACGGGCCTTGTTGAGGACTTCAATCACTTTCTCTCGACGTTTTTCCTTGCTCTCCATCACGACCTCCTCCAATTTTTTGCTTCAGGGCCATGTCTCACATTGGTGTATTGCGAACCTTTCGTATAGTAAAATTG
This sequence comes from Desulfosoma sp., assembly GCA_037481875.1. Classification (NCBI taxonomy): domain Bacteria; kingdom Pseudomonadati; phylum Thermodesulfobacteriota; class Syntrophobacteria; order Syntrophobacterales; family Syntrophobacteraceae; genus Desulfosoma; species Desulfosoma sp. The sequence continues at coordinate 337,991 of JBBFKY010000001.1, forward strand.
TCGCTCCCGTGCGGCAAGTCTGCAGCGGTCGAAATGACGGTCATTTTCGTATTGTTCTTAGGTGTCATTCCGTATAAAGACTGTGGCACGTCAAAGAGCGCATTCCTGATGACCTACTTCACAATACATCTGTAAAAGGGCAATACCTACGGCGTGTTTCTTGGCTCGGCGAGAACCCCACAGAGGCCACCGGTGCATGGAAATCAAGGTTTGCACAAGGTGCTCGTGAAAATAATGGGCTCTTTCATACTCGCTGAAGCAGCGTCCGGTCAATGGATCCCGAACCGGGTACCATACCGGAACCCAGCCTTCGATGTTTTCATCAAAAGCGTTCCAGACCATGTGGGGGTTAACGGAGAGAGGGACCGTGTCCCAGGCGATGTCGGGCATGGTGACAGATCCATCCAAGAAATCCTGCAGCAGGGGATCAGGTTTTCGGCCCATGGGTTCGTCTCCAAGGCATGCCGTTGTTTTGGGTTGTTTAAGGTTTAAATTAAACCGAAACGAGACCGAAAAGAAGAGGTGAAGTTGGTTTTTCGTCAACCCTTTTGAGATAGGAATCTCGGCGAATCGAAATAGGGAGGGATCGAGGCATGGGACACATGGTATCCCCGGGAGAACAACTGGTGCTTGCCATTTATGTGAGGAATTTGGAAACCTCGTTGAAGTTTTTCTTGGATTTTGGTTTTCAGTTGAGCCGCCGGGACGGCCCTTTTGTGGAACTACGTTGGGAGGATTCTCTGTTGTTTCTGGTTGAGCGGCCTGATGTGACCGAGCCGCCGACTCCTGTGGGAAACCTCCGGGTGATGGTGCCCGATGTGGATGCGTATTACCATAAGGCTCAGGCCCTAGGGTATACCGTGGTGATGCCGCCGGGCGATCGGTATTATCAGCTGAGGGATTTTGTTATTGAGGGTCCGGACGGAATCCATTTGCGATTTGCCGGCCCGGTGCGGCAGAAGAACGATCTATCAGCGTGAAAAGAAACTGTCTTCAGAATACGGATCACGCTCCAACGCACAGGCGGATCGTGAGGACACGGTCCCTTGGAAGCTGAAAATCTGTCGGACACAGAGGACGATCCATGACTTTTTTCGGTGTGTGAGCTTCAGGTCCGCTTCTTCGGAGGGTGGCCCCGTCGCTCTTGGGAACAAAGCCGGTTTCAGGTTTGTCAGGAGAAGGCGGCGCCTCGCCCCTGCCTTGAAAGGGCAATCGACGCAATGATCGTTGGACTTTCTTAGACAGGCTTCCAGGAACCCACAATTGCAGAAAGGATGGTTTGTGTTCATGAACGCGGCAAACTGGACGAAAACGATCAATGTCTTAGGCCGAACTTTTCAAGTTGTGGATCTCGACGTCCTGGCGCGACATTTCGGCGTGGATCTGCAGGGACTTCCTTTCTCTATTCGAATCCTACTGGAAAACGTGGCGAGGAAACTGGACCAGATGACCGTCAAGGATTCTGACCTGGAAAATGTGGCCCGATGGGGTTCTTCACCAAATGGTTCCGCGGAAGTGGCTTTTTATCCGGCAAGGGTGCTCATGCAGGATTTTACCGGTGTCCCGGCCGTCGTGGATCTGGCGGCCATGCGGGATGCCATGAAGGCTTTGGGTGGTGATCCTCGCGTTATCAATCCCTTGGTCCCTGTGGACTTGGTGATCGATCATTCAATACAGGTGGATGCTTACGGCACTGAAAGAGCCCTCCAGATCAACACGGCCAAGGAGTATGAACGAAACCGAGAACGTTACGAACTCTTGAAGTGGGCTCAAAAAACCTTTGACACTCTAAAGGTGGTCCCGCCTCGATCCGGAATCTGTCACCAGGTGAACCTGGAATACCTCTCTCAAGTGATCATCGCCGACTCCTCTACTTCCCGCCACATACCATGGGCTTATCCGGACACTGTGGTGGGAACGGATTCTCACACCACCATGATCAACGGGATCGGTGTCCTGGGCTGGGGCGTTGGAGGCATCGAGGCGGAAGCGGTCATGCTGGGACAACCTTACTGGATGACCCTTCCGGAAGTCATCGGCGTGCGACTCGTGGGGCGTCTTCGTCCTGGAGTGACAGCGACCGACCTGGTGCTTCACGTCACAGAACGGCTTCGTGGCTACAACGTTGTGGAAAAATTTGTGGAATTTTTTGGTCCGGGGCTTGGGCATCTTTCGTTACCGGATCGAGCCACAGTGGCCAACATGGCTCCTGAATATGGTGCCACGGTGGGATTTTTCCCGGTCGATGCTGTTACTGTGGCATACCTTCGGTCCACCGGCAGAGAAACCCAAGCGACCCTGGTGGAAATCGGGGCTCGAGCGCTCCACCTTTTTGCGGACTCTGATCGTGATCCCCGCTATACAGACGTTCTCGAGTTGGACATGGCGACAGTGGAGCCATCCCTTGCCGGCCCGGCTAGGCCTCAAGACCGCATTCCTCTCTGCCGCATGAAAGAAAAATTTGCGGATGTCCTGGGCTGTCGCTACGATGCCACCGTACCTAAGACGCAGAAGTCCGTTTTCATGCAAGAATCCGGATGTCGAACGGAAAAATTGAAAGCCTGTGTGCCACTAGGGCAACGTTTTTTCCCTGTGGACATTCACGGTCGGCTTTCTCACATCGGAGATGGCAGTGTGGTCATCGCGGCGATCACGTCCTGCACCAATACATCGAATCCAACGGTCATGATGGGAGCGGGACTGCTGGCTCGAAACGCCGTGCGTCGAGGTCTGACCGTTCCACCTCATGTGAAAACATCCCTTGCACCGGGAAGCACCGTTGTTATGGATTACCTGGCCGATGCCGGTCTTTTGCCCTTTTTGGAAGCCCTTGGGTTTCACTGTGTGGGTTTCGGCTGCACTACCTGTATCGGAAACAGCGGGCCACTGCCTCCAGCCGTGGAAAAGGTCATCGAGGAACATGGGCTTAACGTGGCTGCAGTGCTTTCAGGGAACAGAAACTTTGAGGCCCGCGTTCACCCGCGTGTTCGTTCCAATTACCTGGCATCCCCCATCCTTGTGGTGGCCTACGCCTTGGCAGGGCGCATCGATGTGGATATGGCGCGTGAACCGCTCGCTCTGGACCCCAACGGAGATCCGGTTTATCTGGAAGAATTATGGCCCACGAGCGAAGAGGTGGCCCGGTGGATAGAAAGGTCGGTCAAGAAGAAGTTTTTTCAAAAGGCCTATGCGAACGTTTATGAGGGGGATTCCCTCTGGAAAGACCTCGAGGTTGCGGAAGGGACCACCTTCGTCTGGAAGCCCGAATCCACCTACATACGAAAGCCGCCCTATTTTGAAGCCATGCCTCCGGAACCCGAGCCGCTTCGTGACATTGAAGGGGCTCGGGTTTTGCTGCTTTTGGGCCGATCGGTCACCACGGATCACATTTCTCCGGCAGGATCCATTCCAAAAGATTACCCTGCAGGCCGCTACCTCATGGAGCATGGAGTGAATCCATCGGATTTCAACTCCTACGGAGCACGCCGCGGCAATCATGAAGTCATGATTCGTGGCACCTTCGGCAATATTCGACTGCGTAACCGGTTGGTTGATGACCGAGAAGGATCTTGGACACGCAAGTTCCCCGAAGATCGCCTCATGTTCGTTTACGATGCGGCTATGGCCTATGCCAAAGAAGGCACACCTCTCCTTGTGCTGGCCGGAGAAGAATACGGCACCGGTTCTTCTCGGGACTGGGCCGCCAAGGGGACGGCGCTTCTAGGCGTTCGTGCTGTCATCGCCCAATCCTTTGAAAGGATTCATCGCAGTAATCTTGTCGGTATGGGAGTTTTGCCGCTGGTTTTTGAGAAGGGAGAAAGCTGGGAATCCTTAGGACTCGATGGCACGGAGGTTTTTCATGTGAAAGGGGTGAGCGGCCTGGCACCTCGAAAACGCCTTGAAGTGACGGCAGTAAAACCTGATGGCACCATCGTGAACTTCGCTGTGACCGCACGGTTGGAAACAGAGATTGAAGTGGAATACTTCCGTCACGGAGGCATTTTGCCTTACGTGTTACGCAAACGACTCCAGGGGTGAACCTTCTGCCTCCATGTCGGCTTCGGTCCCTATTTCTTGAAGAACAGGTAGGCGGCAAGGCCGACGAGAACGACGGCAAAGATCTTCTTGAAATGGGCCGTGGATACATGTTCCACCAGTCGGGCGCCGATCTGGGCGCCCAGAATACCCCCGATTCCCAGCAAAAGACCGGCTCGGTAATCCACATTGGCCAATTTATTGTGGGCCACGAGGGCCGAAATGGAAATCACCAAAATGGCCATGAAGGATGTTCCCACGGCTCGTTGGGCGGAATAGCCCAAATAGAGGAGCAGGGGAACCATGAGAAAGCCGCCTCCGAGTCCCGTGAAGGCGGCGCCGATTCCCACCAAAATACCGCTGGCCATCAAGATCCACCACATTCCTGTCACGTGGGCGCTCCCAGAATCTGCTCTTGTTCCAACGGATGGAGAAAAGCTTAAGTCAGTGAAAGAGGCGACCTTTTTATGACCCTTGCTCATTTCGTGTCGAACATATTGAAAAAGCCCCTTCCATGTGGTGCCTGGGGCGGGAATCGAACCCGCACGGGCACAAAGTCCCAAGGGATTTTAAGTCCCTTGTGTCTGCCTATTCCACCACCCAGGCACGCTATGAACGGTAGCACAGCCTGCCGCCCACTGGCAAGGGCAATGGATATGACTATGCCGTTCGGCCCCTTGTTGGCCGGCCCCAAGGGTGCGGCTCGAATAGGCAAGGCTTTTGAGCATGAGGGAGTTCAAGCGTGGTTTTCTGGGAGGACGGACCGATGTGGCCGCCATCAAAAGAAATCGGCTATTCGGCCGTTCCTGGTGTGGCAACTCATTGGGTCGGTTTTGACAATGTTCCCAGTGAGGTCTGCCAGAGTTTGGATGAGCAGTACGACGATGGTGTTTGGAATACGGGGAGTATTTGCGGTTCGGGTAATTATGGAGGCAACCCTAATACCACTTACGATCTCTATTTTAAAATGTAAAAAGCTTGTGAGAAAGGGCAGGTTTTGGCCCTGCCCTTTTTCCCATGTCTACCAGCCCATTTCTCAGAAAGTGGAATCGCACAAAAAACCCACCAAGCTGCGAACCAATTGGGCCATAAAGCCAAAGTCCAGAGTTTCCATGGTGTCATGGATGGTGTGGTAGTAGGGATTACGATAGAAAGCGGAATCGGTGACCATGACGGCTGGGTAGCCGGCGTCCCAAAAAGGCGCGTGATCGCTTAAGCGCACGGACGGAATGAGCCAGCCGTTGAAAGGCACCGTCAGAGTGATGACAGGAAGGTCTGGGTTTTTCTTAAACGATTGTTCCATGGCACGGATCAGACTGCGTGAGCCGAAATTGCCCACAATGCCGATAAAATCCCCCGTAGATGGATAATTCCTGAAACCCAGCGGAAAAGGATAACTCTGGCAACCCGGTTTTCGGCAGGTGTAGCCCACCATTTCCAGGCAGATCATGCCGTCGATACGTTCCCTGGCCTTTTTGGCATTTTTAGCCCGCATACGGCTTCCCATAAACCGTGTTCCATACGCCGGGGGTTCTTCCAAGGCAAAGGCTACGAACTGGACACTCGCCTGAGCTGTATCGAAACAACGAAGAGCCTGCACCAGCCGGGCGGTTTCCAAAAGAACAGCGACGGCGCTGGCGTTGTCATCGGCGCCGACGGTTCTTGCTAGAGAGTCGTAATGGGCTCCCACAAGGTAGCGACGTCGAGGCTTTTCAGGGCCGGTTTCGGCCAGAATGTTGGCCACGGTGGTGTTTTCGTAAGGGTAAGGTTCTTCGCGGACATGAAGCCCCTGTGCCCGCAATGTGTCGGCGATATAACTCGCAGCTTGAGCGTGATTCTTGGGGGTCAAAACACTGCGCTCCCCAATTTCCACGGTAAGGACATGAAGATGGTCTCGCAAAGCCTTTTCCACCTCGACCATGTTCAGGGAGGGATCGACCAGGAGTGGACCAGCCATGGCAGCCCCCGTCGTGTGACCCAAAAAAAACATGACAAAGCTTAGGCAATAACGTGCTTGTCCTGCGCCCAGGCCTTGACCGATTCTTTTTCTCAAAAGCTTCTTTGAAAACCAAACCGTCAGTGAATGGTACAGGGAATGGCCTTCTTTCGACAACGGCATCGTTCATCAACCTGGCTCTTATTAAACCGTAGGGCGCATGGAGCGTAGGGCGCATGGAGCGAAGCGAAATGCGCCGTACAAAATACACCATACAAAATACACCGCACAAACCACTCCACACAAACTACGCCATACCAACTACGCCGTACAGACTACGCCCCACAAATTACGCCATACCAACCACGCCATACAAAAAACACCATACCAACCACGCCATACGAGATACGCCATACAACTTCCACCGCAAGGAAGCACCACCCCAACCGCCCCATCCGAATCCGTCGATTCAGCGTACGCTCATTGTATTAGGTGTCAAGGCACAAGGTGAATGGGTACCGATTGGGGGGTGGTGGGGGAGTGGTTTTGGAGGATTATGCTTCGTATTTGATGGTGGCGGATTACACTTAGCCTCTAAGGATGGCGGATTACGGCGTTGCGCCTAATGATAGCAGATTACACTTAACCTCTAAGGATGGCGGATTACGGCTTCGCCTTCATCCGCCCTACGGGTTATGGGTTGGGCTTTGGGCGCTGTGGCGACGCAGCCTTTCGGCCGATCTTGTCAGGAGCAGGCACGGCTGCTAAAGTTCTAAAAAAACACGCCGAAAGAGGGAGCTGGGCGCATGAGCTTTGCCGGATCATCTCTGAGCGAAAGGGAAGTGAAGGATTGGATCGCGCAAAGCGTGGAACACCTTTTTCGAGAAAAGCTCGATGAGCTTCTCTCGGAAAGGCTTACCGCGTTTGTCAAGGAAAACGAACAGCGCGCGCGGGAACTTTCCCTGATGGAAAGGGTGGTTCGGGTCGAGGAAGAGCTGCGGGCCCTGAAAGAGATCCAGATTGTTCATTTTAAGGCTTCCGAGAAGCGCTTTGAAGCTATCGAAAAGCGTTTTGAAGCCATGGATAAACGCTTTGAGTCGCTGCAGCGTGAAATGATCGTACGGTTTGAGGCTGTCGATAAGCGTTTTGAAGCCATGGAAAAGCGTTTTGAAGCGATGCAGCGTGAAACCAACGCCCGTTTTGAAGCCATGCAACGTGAAACCAATGCTCGTTTTGAGGCTATGGACAAGCGGTTCACCCAGCTTCAATGGACCATTGGCTTGGGTTTCGGGCTTATGGCAGCCATCATGGGGACGCTGCGATTTTTAGGGTAAGCGGCAGCGGATTCCGGTTCGTTGTGTTTGGCGGGCGTATGACGTGCGATTCTGCTTCGGTATGTATGACCGCGGATTTCATTTCGCTCCATCCGGTGCGCGTGGGTGATCGAGTGATGGCGGATTTCGCTTCGCTCCATCCGCCCTACAGATGGGTTCATGGGTGGTGGCGGATTTCGCTTCGCTTCATCCGCCCTACAGTATCCCCCATCATCAAACTCAACCCCATACCCCGTAGGGCGCATGAAGCGAAGCGTAATGCGCCACCCATGCCACCCAACCAGTTGCCAGCCATGCCACCCAAAACGTAGGGCGCATGAAGGCGAAGCCGCAATGCCCCCTACGGGTTGGGAGGATCCGGCCCCTACGCCACAGGAACCTCCATGGTGTCTCCTAGCAACGGATCGTCGTTGACAAGCCACGCGGGTGTCTCTCGCAACACCTTCTATTTGGGGGCGTCCAGCGGCATTCTCAACCTGCCAGGATGGAACGCCGTCCCCAGATCCACAAACCTCTCGCCCATACCATCAATTTTTCCACGCAGACCAGGAATGGAGCTCGTGGGAAGGGACTTTGCTGTTACAACGCCCAACAGGTTCTGCAACCTCGAACCATTATCAAAGTTTTAACCCGGTTTTGTTACGAATTCGCAAAAAAGTTGCAGGGGCTCTCCTAGTGCAAGAACGAAAGCTTTTCGCCTTGGAGTATGGCTTATGCTTGACGATCTAACCACTACCTATTTTGATGATAACCTCAGCGCTGAGGGAGCCCGGCGGGGGGCATCTAAGGAAGAAAGAAGCGATCGAGATCTTGTGACCTTAATAGGGCAGAGGATTCACATTTGGCATAGGTCGAAGCCAGAACGCATCCATGGAGAGATTGACAACGCTCTTGGGCTGCCAAATCGCCCGCCCAGGAGTGTTATGAGCGTTGACTGAAAAATCCGTGGCGGAAAAGAAAAAACACAAATTAAGCAAAAACAATAACGTACGCCAAAAAATGACAAAGTTGGGCTAGGTTCGGTTACAGGCCAATTTTCTCACAAACTGTCCCGACGAACAGCGAGCCTCGAGCAAGCTTAAGGAGGGGGGAAAGAATGAAACACGAGAATTTGAGACTGGAACGGGACACCTTGGGTGAAGTATGGGTGCCGGAGACGGCTTACTACGGGGCGCAGACGCAAAGAGCGATTGAAAATTTTGCCATGAGCGGGCGTTCGATGCCCAGGCCCTTTCTGGAGGCTTTAGCGCTGATCAAAGAAAAAGCCGCGGAGGTCCATGCGCTTCACGGCAGGCTCGATTCCGTTTTGGCGGACGCCATTTGTCAAGCGGCTCGCGAAGTTCGAGCAGGCAAACACTGGGATCAGTTTCCCGTAGACGTGTTTCAGACAGGTTCCGGGACGTCTACGAACATGAACATGAATGAAGTGCTGGCCGGGCGTGCCAATGAAATCCTTACGGGGCGCCGAGGGGGGAAACATCCTGTTCATCCCAACGACCACGTCAATATGGCCCAGTCCAGCAATGATGTCATTCCGACGGCTCTGCATATTGCAGCCTGGCGCCTTCTCCAGGACAAGACCATTCCGGCTTTGGTTCGTCTCGAAGGAGCGCTTCAGGAAAAAGCCAAAGCCTTTGCCGACGTTCTCAAGATCGGCCGCACGCACCTCCAGGATGCTTTGCCGGTCACCCTAGGTCAGGAATTTTCCGGTTACGCTCGCCAAGTGTCTTTGGCGGTGGAAAGGCTGCGTTCCGTGCAGGCTCGGCTATGTGAGGTGGCCCTCGGGGGCACCGCAGTAGGAACCGGCGTGGGTGTGCCGTCGGGTTTTGTGCAGGAAGTCCTGGAGCGCATTGAAGCCGAAACAGGCTGTGTATTTCGAGAGGCTCAGAACCATTTTGAGGCCCAAAGCAGTCAGGATGCCGTGGTGGAAACGGGAGGGACTCTTAAGACGGTTGCCGTGAGCCTTTGGAAAATTGCCAATGATCTGCGCTGGCTTGCTTCGGGGCCACGCTGCGGTCTAGGAGAAATCCAGCTACCCGCCGTCCAACCGGGATCTTCCATGATGCCGGGTAAAGTCAACCCCGTGATTCTTGAGGCTGTGCTTCAGGCCGCTGCTCGAGTTATGGGAAACGACACGACGCTGACTCTGGCCGGACAAGCAGGAATTTTTGAACTCCATATGATGCTGCCGCTCCTGGCCGACACCCTTCTAGAGTCCATTCATCTGATCACCCAAAGCGCCCTTGTGTTGGTGGAAAAATGTCTTGTGGGGCTTCAAGCCGACCGGGAACGTTGTGCTGCCATGGTGGAGCAGAGCCTGGCTCTGGCCACCTATCTCGTGCCGCTTGTGGGTTACGATCGGGCGGCCCAAGTGGCCCAAAAAGCCCACGAAGACGGAATCACGGTGCGAGAGGCGGCTCTGGCCTTGAACATCGCAGATCCCGATGTGATCGATCAGGTTTTGGCTAAAGCCCTGGGGCGCACCATTTCATGACATTTTATGACAACGGTAACGTCAAAACTCTGACGATACGTCCCAGCTTCTTTGCGCCTTTTAACTCATCTTTTTCGGCTTAGATTTTGCAAGCCTCTATCTCCGGAGTCAGCACAAGGATGTGCCGTCAAGCCGGGTCAAGGGCCGATCCCGGCAGCCGTGGAAAAAGGTGCCGCACAGGAGGAAAACCACGTGGGAGTGTCCTTCATTCGCAAGACGATGCCCGGCCCGACGTCGGGGTCGACGGTTTCGGCAGAGCAGGCTGCCACATTGGCTCGATCCATGGGGCAGAGGCTTTTTGAAAATGTTCTGCGAGAAGCGGAACAAGGTGAGCAAGGAACCGGTCAGCCTGCAAGCGAAGAAATGAGCCTCATGCAGGCGCCGACTCAGGGACGAGGCTTGGAACGTGTGCGAACGGAATTCCAGAATGCGGATCCATCCAGTCTGCAGGCCATGATCACGGCGGCATACATCAAGGCTTCCGCTTTGGGATCGGGATCGCCTACCTGGAAAGATCTTGGTTCCGCGGGGATTCGGTTTTCCCGTGCAGGCGTCTCGTCTTTAGGAACGCAAGATATTTCCACCTTACAAGAAGGCCCAGCAACGCAAAAATCACCGCCATCTTCAGGTCACGACGATCTAGGTTTTTTATCCGCTCGGTTCGAATCCGGAAAAGCAGGGGTGGAAGCCATCGGGTATGATCCTGGAGGCGGAACATCTTACGGCATTTACCAGATTGCTTCCAAGCCCGGAACCATGGCGCGATTTCTCGATTTCCTGGAAGATCATGAGCCTCAATGGGCCAAGCGGCTTCGAGCGGCCGGACCCGCCGATACGGGAAGCACGCAAGGGAGGATGCCTCAAGTTTGGAAAGCCATCGCTAAAGAAAACCCGCAGCGTTTTGCAGCGCTTCAGCAGGCTTTTATTCGCGAGACCCATTACGAGCCTGCACGGCTGGCCATTGTGGAAGCCACCGGAATTGATGTGAACAGGGCCTCGCGAGCGGTTCAAGAAGTTTTGTGGAGCACGGCCGTGCAGCATGGGCCGGGACGAGCTGCTGACATGTTTATTCGGGCTTTGGGCCGTCAGGGAGGGCGTGAAGGTTCCGTGAATGAAGCGGCCCTCATTCAGTCGGTGTATGGGGATCGAGGCCGAATGGGTCGAGCGTTTTGGGGTTCTTTACGGGAAGCTCTTCTGGGCCGTTTTCAAGAAGAAAAAGCCATAGCCCTGGCTATGCTCAAGGATGCCGGGAAAGACAACGTCGCCTAAAAGCCCGCCTGAGAATTCTTCAGACCAGTTCATGATAGATTGAATGGAGGGGAAGGCGCCGCCTCGCCCCGATCACCTTGAAACGGGATTCCTTAGAGCAGCCCATGTTGAATTCTCAGTTAGTCCTTAAAGATAAAAAACCTCCAGGAGGAGGGCCGGTTTTCAGCCGGCCCTCTGAGTCCTGATCAGGAAGCCAGTTCCGGAAGGTTTTTGTAGTATTCAAGGGCTTCGGGGTTGGCCAAAGCGTCTTTGTTTTTCACTTCCTGGTTGTGAATGACCTTGCGGACCGCCAGTTCCACTTTTTTCCCGCTGATGGTGTAAGGAATGTCCGGAACGGCAATGATCTTTGCGGGCACATGGCGCGGTGTCGTATTGATGCGAATGGCCGTTTTGATGCGGTTGATGAGGTCTTCGTCCAGCGTGCATCCGTCTCGAAGTTTTACAAACAAAATGACACGGACATCATTGTCCCAATCTTGGCCTACCACAAGGCTGTCCAGAACTTCCGGAATGGTTTCCACCTGACGATAGATTTCGGCCGTTCCAATGCGGACCCCGCCGGGATTCAGGGTGGCGTCCGAACGACCGTAAATGATGACGCCGCCGTGCTCCGTAATTTCAATGAAGTCTCCATGATGCCAAACGCCCGGAAAAGTGGAAAAGTAGGCGTCATGATACTTTTGGCCGTCGGGATCGTTCCAGAAATAGATGGGCATGGACGGTGCTGCCGCCGTGCATACCAATTCACCCTTTTCACCGATGACCGGTTTTCCGTCTTCGTTCCAGGCTTCCACCTTCATGCCCAGACCCCGACATTGCAATTCACCGGCATAGACCGGACCCATGGGGTTTCCTAAAGCAAAGCACGAAATAATGTCCGTACCGCCGGATATGGACGACAGACAAAGATCCGATTTGATGTCCCGATACACATACTCAAAACTCTCGATGGCCAAAGGGGAGCCTGTGGACAAAACGGCCTTGAGCGGCGTCAAGTCGTAGGATTCCTTCGGTTTGACACCGGCTTTTTCGACGGCCGCCAAATATTTGGCACTGGTTCCAAAGATGGTGATTTTTTCGTCTTGAGCCATCTGCCACATGGCTCCAGGGTCGGGATAGAAAGGAGAGCCGTCATAAAGGAGCACGCGGGCTCCCAGCATAAGGGAGCTCACTAGCCAGTTCCACATCATCCAGCCGCAGGTGGTGAAGTAAAAAATGGTGTCATCGCGAGTGAGATCCGTGTGGAGTTTGAGTTCCTTGAAGTGCTGAATGAGGGTTCCGACTGCGCCGTGAACGATGCATTTGGGAACGCCTGTGGTGCCCGAGGAGTACATAATGTAGAGTGGATGATTGGCGGGAACCTGGCGAAAATCCAGAGTAAGTCCCGATTCCTTGGCCATGAAATCCTGAAGAAGAACACCGTTTCGGACTCGGCCCGCATCGGGTTCCGAATGCATATAGGGCATGATCACCACCTTTTCGATGGTGGGAAGATCCTTCAAAATCTCATTGATACGTTCCAAGGAATCGAAGGTCTTGCCGTTGTATTGGTACCCATCGGCGGTGAAGAGGACGCGAGGTTGAATTTGACCGAATCGATCCAAAACCCCCTTGATTCCGAAATCAGGAGAACATGAAGACCAGACGGCCCCCAGACTCGTTGCCGCCAACATGGCGACGACCGTCTCCGTCATGTTGGGCACAAACCCCGCAACGCGATCCCCGGGCTGAATACCCATGGCTTTCAGGGAAGCCGCCAACCGGGCCACCTGGTCGTAAAGTTCCGCATAGGTGGTGTGCACTGTGGGGCGTCCTTCCCCTTTAAAACTGAGAGCGATCCGGTCATCGCGGTAACGCAAAAGGTTTTCCGCAAAATTCAGTTGGGCTCCTTCAAACCATCGGGCTCCCGGAAGCTTCTTCACATCGTCCACCACCTCGTCATAGCCGCGACTGACCACAAAGCCTGCATAGTCCCACAGCGTCGCCCAAAAGGTGGGAATGTCCTCAATGGACCAGCGATACAGATCGTCGTAGGAGCGAAACGTTTTGCTATGTTTTTCGTTCACATATTGCATAAAGTGATACATGTTCGTGCTGCGGATGCGCTCTTCGCTGGGTTGCCAAAGCAGTCGACTCATGAAAGCCTCCGTTTCCAATCAATGTGGTCCATTCCCAGTTGCCCACCAGTTCCTTCCATCCGCATGCCATCAGCTGAGAAGGCGGAGCGACATGAGATTCTGAGGCTTGATCGCGAGATCACGAGGTTTGACGGCCACGAATAGAAGCGCACCGTCATGCTACCAGGTTTTGCACGTGAACAAAAGTTAAAAATGGGCAAACACCACCCAGGTGCCTTAGAGTTCCGGGGGACCTGCGGGAATGAGGCAAAGGATGCGCAAGGGTTTATCGGAAGTGTTCTTAATTTGGTGGGTTTCATTGGGAGGGATAAAGACGGCGTCTCCCTGAGTGATAGGGACCCACTGTCCTTCTTTGTAAGCCGAGCCGTGCCCTTCATGGACAAAAATTTCGTGTTCCCAGTCATGGCTGTGCAAAGGGGTGTGTCCACCGGGGTTGATTTCAAAGAGGCGCATATAGAAACGTTGGGCGCCGTCCCGTGATCCGATGAGCACGCGGCCGGTGACGCCTCGAGCCGCTTCGTTGTCGAAAAAGGTTCCGGGAATGTCCTTGTAGGATTGAATCTTCATGGTCAAAACTCCTGGCGTTGAATTAAAGTCTTTGGGAAACTTGAATCTTACCCTTTCGCATTTAGATGTTTTGCGTGGCTGTGACAAGAACTTGTTTAGGGATCGTCGAGGGAAAGGGAAAACATGGGAGGGTTTTTCGGCCTAAGGACGCCGCGAAGTGTTCGACACGTGCATGTCAATATGCCTTGGGCCATGTTGCCCAAGTTTATGGAAGTGATTCGACAGGAGAGGTTTCATCTGGAACTGGGTTTTACGGGGGAAGATCTGGACCGTTTGGACTGGAAAGCTTTAGAAGGGACGGTGGCCCTGCTGAAGTCTTGGGGATGCCGACTGACGGTGCACGGACCATTTTGGGATTTGTGTGCGGGAAGTTGTGACTTCCTCATCCGTCAGGTGAGCCTTCTGCGATGGCATCAAATTTTCGATGTGGCGGCTCTCATTGGCCCGGCCCACATTGTCTGCCATACAGGGTATGATCCTCGACATCATCGCGAACAGAAGAGCGGCTGGATTCAGAGAGCTCTGGCGTTATGGGAGCCTCTGGTGGAGAGAGCTCATCGGCAGCATGTGTGTTTGTGTCTGGAGAATGTGTGGGAAGAGGATCCATCGGTTCACGAAGAAATTTTTTCTCGGCTGGATTCGCCGTATTTGGGGTTTTGTTTGGATGTGGGACATCAACACGCCTTTTCGCGAACGAGCCTGAGGGAATGGCTTGACGTTTTGAGCGGACGGCTTCTGGAAATCCATTTGCACGACAACGACGGCACTCGAGACGCCCATCTGCCCGTAGGCATGGGCACCATCAATTTTACCTTTCTTTTTGAAACACTTGTCCAAAAGGGGCGAAAACCTCTTTTGACGGTGGAACCGCATACCAGGGAGCATTTGTTAAAGACCTTGGTTAATTTAGATAAGATGCTTCCGGAAACGTGGATGCTTGAGCGCTGAAAAGGGGGCAAACATGGCGATTGTGGAAGTAAGTGTGGTTCCTTTAGGGACGGGCAAGACGAGCCTCAGCGATGAAGTGGCCGGTGCGGTCAAAATTTTAAGAGCCAGCGGCCTTTCTTACGAATTGACAGCCATGGGAACCATCATCTATGGAGATTTGGACAAGATCTTGGAAATCGTTCGAGCGATGCATGAAAGCTGTTTTCACAGGGGTGTGCAAAGGGTCCTGACCCAGATCAAGATTGACGATCGACGGGATCGCGCCGGCACACCGGCGGATAAAGTACGATCTGTTTTGGAAAAATTGAACGAGACGTCTTCATAAGGCATTGAGGTGGGGAAGACATGCGTGAACTTGTGTCTTATCTTGCAAAAGCTTTGGTGGATCATCCGGATAGGGTGGTCTTGGAAGAAAAAAGCAGCGGCGACACGGTACTCTTGGAATTGTCCGTGGCCCCTGAGGACATGGGCAAAGTGATCGGTAGAAGCGGCAAGACCATTGAGGCTTTAAGAACGGTGGTCCAGCTTGCGGCAAGCAGCGTAGGGAAAAAGTGCCGTTTAGAAGTTCTTGGCTGAAGTCGTTTGGGGTGATGCGGCAACGAACCCTTTGTGAAGAGGCGGAGGATAGGGCATGACCACACATTTCAGGGAACTGGCGGTGGAAGAGCTTCGAGCGATCGTGGACCCGAATGCTTTTCCCTTTGAACACACAGGGGTTCTCACCCCTTTGGAAGAAGGTGTCGTGGGCCAGGAACGGGCCATCGACGCCATTAAGTTCGGTATGGGCATGAAGGAGAAAGGCTACAACATCTTCATTGCCGGCCCCGCCAAAGCCGGACTCACCTACATCGCCCGCACTTTTTTGGAAGAACAGGCCAAAAAGGAACCCACACCGCCGGATTGGTGTTACGTCTATAATTTCAAGCAACCCGATGAGCCCAAGAGTCTTCGCCTGTCACCCGGCCGTGGCAAGGAACTCAAAAAGGACATGGAAGCCTTCATTCAGACACTTCAGGCCAAGATTCCCGAAGTGTTTGACAGTGACGATTACCGTGCCAAAGAGGCCGAAGTGCATCAGGGCTTTGAGCGAAGGCGGCGTCAGATCATCGACGAATTGTCCGAGATGGCTCGTGAGGAAGGCTTCATTTTGCAGTTTTCTCAGGTGGGCATGGTCATTATTCCGGCCAATAAGGAAGGTCAGCCCATGAGCCAGGAGGAGCTCACCGAGCTGAGCGATGAGGAAAAGAAAGCTCTGCGCGAGAAAAGTGATGAGCTTCAGGAAAAGATGAAGGCGGCCATCAAACGCATTCGTCAGGCAGAAGCCGAATTCAAAGAAAAGCACGCCAAGCTCGATAATGAAATCGCCATGTTCGTCGTCGGTCAACTGCTGGAACATTATCTGGAAAAATATCAAGATGAACCCGGCGTTCTGGAATACTTGAAGGCCGTTCAGGAAGATATTCTTGAAAATATCGAAGAATTCAAGAAAAAACCTGAAGGCCAGCAACAGATGGGCCCCTTTCCCATGCCGCCTCGTGAAGCGGCCATGCGCCGTTACGATGTCAATGTGCTTATCGACAATTCAGAAACCCAGGGGGCTCCAGTAGTCATCGAATCCAACCCGGCTTACCCCAACCTTTTCGGAAGCATTGAAAGACAGGCTTGGTTCGGGGCTTTGTTCACGGATTTCACCATGATCAAACCAGGAGCTTTGCACCGAGCCAACGGCGGTTACCTGGTCATGAAGGCCCTGGACCTTCTTAAATGGTACCTTTCCTGGGAAGCCATCAAGAGGGCCCTGCGCGACGGGGTGATCAAGATTGAAGATCTCGGGGAACTTTACGGTATTTTTAGCACACGTACCATTCGTCCGGAACCTATTCCCATGGACGTGAAGATCGTACTCACCGGCGATCCGTACCTCTATTACCTCATGTATATCTACGACGACCGGTTTCAGAAACTTTTCAAAGTGAAAGCCCATCTCGACGACCGCATGGATCACAAGGAAGATGCCGTCCTTCAGTGCGCTCGCATGATCAGTCGGTTCTGTGAGGAGAACAAGATTCGGCATCTGGATCGTACGGGAGTTGCACGCGTGCTTGAATACAGCATGGAAGTGACGGGGGATCGGGATAAACTGAGCCTGGAACTCGGGGATATCAGCGATCTGCTTCGGGAGGCCAACTACTTTGCAGCCTTGGACAATTCCGAGTTCATCAAGCGAGAACATGTGCATCAGGCTGTGCAAAAGCGCATTTATCGAGCAAACCTCATTGAGGAACGTGTCAAGGAACTGGTCAAGAAAGACATTTTCTGGGTGGAAACCTCGGGTGCCAAAGTGGGCCAGGTCAATGGGCTTTCCGTTTTGATGACCGGGGATCACGAATTCGGCAAACCGAACCGCATCACCGCCACGGTGTCCGTGGGGCGTGAAGGTGTGGTGGCCATCGAGCGGGAATCCAAGCTGAGCGGCAATATTCATACCAAGGGTGTGATGATCCTCACCAGTTTTCTCAAGGAGCGATTCGCCCACAACAAGCCTATATCTCTGACCGCTACATTGTGTTTTGAGCAAAGCTACGGCATGGTGGACGGCGATAGCGCTTCGAGCACGGAGCTCTATGCTATTCTTAGTGCTTTGTCGGGCGTGCCTATTAAGCAGGGCATTGCCGTGACCGGGTCGGTGAGCCAGAAAGGTGAGATTCAGCCTGTGGGAGGCGTCACGCAAAAAATCGAGGCTTTCTTTGATATTTGTGCCCACAAGGGCTTGACCGGAGACCAAGGAGTCATCATCCCGGAAAAGAATGTCCGCAACCTCATGCTCAAACAAGAAGTGCTGGATGCCGTCAAAGAAGGGAAATTTCATATTTGGCCTGTGAGCCGTATTGAAGAAGGGATCGAGATTTTGACGGGCGTGCCTGCCGGAGAATTGCAGCCTGACGGCACCTATCCGGAAGGGACGATCTTTCGAAAGGCCGACGACCGGTTAAAGGAAATTGCCGAGATCGTCAAAAAGTTCGGCAAAGATGAAAACGGCGGCACAAAGTCTTCGGATGAAGGGAGTGGAGGCGGTTGCCCCACCTGTGATCGCTAAGATCGTTCAAAACAGCCGTGGTGGGCGATCCTCACGGTTTGTAAGCGGGGCGCTTGGGACCAACGCGGCCGTTAAGGGCGGACCGATGTGTCCGCCCTTAACGGTTGTCTGACAATAAGGCACACTTGATGCTGTGGTTAGAGGTTGTGGAAGCTTGAGGTCGTTCCTTCGCCGTTACGGGCTAAGCGTTTGCGGCCAACCGGTTTCTGGTTTGGAGGCACTGCCGAGTGTAAAGGTCTGCCAGGAGTTGATGGAACACTTCCAGCGGATCGCCTTCGGTCTCGCACAGGACATGGCTGTGGAAAGGCAAACCATCCATCATAAAGTCACTTTTTTCAAGGAAATGCGAAAGGTGATGGGCTCGAGCGTCTGAGATCCCCGGTTTGTCCATGCGCTCAACTAATCGTCGTTCCAAGGTTTTCAGCGAACATCGGCACTCTGCAAAAATCACGTTGGCGTCCTGGTCTTCAGCCAATCGAACAGCTTCTTCCCGCCATTTTCTCTCGCTAAAGGTAGCGTCAAGGATCACGGAACGTCTTTGTTTAAGCTGTTCATGGGCCAGATTGAGCAGGTGACCGTACACCATGCCACGTCGATCCTTGTGGTAAAGACCGGCGCCGTACTCGGTATGCTCAGGTTTTGTGTCGGCCACATCCGGAAACAGATTCCGCCTCACAGCATCCGACTGATAAATGGGAAGCCGAAAAGCTTCGGCCAGACGGCGTGCATGGAACGATTTTCCCGATGCCGGCAGCCCGCAAAACACATAGAGGGTGGGTCGGGTCATGGTAGCAGCGTAGATGTAAGCCGAATCCAGGTATTTGGCGGCATCATTTCGACAGCGGGAAGGTTCGAAAGCTTCAGGATGATGACCTTCGTTTTCTATCAGTTCACGGTACCTGAGGCAGAAGACCTTGACGCGCACCATGGCACGATAGCATGCGTAAAAATCCAGAACCCGGTAAAGCGATGGGTCATCGGATCGAAACGCATAGGCGTGAAGCACCTGAACACTTTGCGAAAAGGCGCCTCGATGATCCAGGTCCATGTGGAGGAAGGCCAGATCGGCCGCCACATCCCCACACCGAAACCGATCATTGAATTCGATGGCGTCAATAATCTGAATACGGTCATCCAAAAAATAAATATGATCCGTTCTCAGGTCGCCGTGCCCGTCACAGATGCGGTCTTCTTTCAGGCGAGATGCAAAAAGATCCCCGTGGTTTTCCAGGAAAGCGTGGTTCACGTTCCGAATAAGACGCCATTTTTCCGCATCCAACAATTCGCCCACAAAAGGGGCAGTCTGATCAAAGTTTTCCATCACATTTTGAGAAATGACGACAAGGGTGCCGAAACCGCGAATGGAATCGTCTCTATTCGCTTTTTCGTAAATATCGGCGAGATGATATCCCAACTGACGCCAGTGCCTGGGTGACAAAGCGCTTTGGGACACAAGAACTTCCAGACTTTGGTGTGAAGGTAGTTGACGCATCACGACGGCGCATTCCACCAAGGATCCCGGTCCATCCAGGGACAAGTTTCCTGAAATGTCCTTTCGAACCGTTGCCACTCTGTCGTAGACGCCGCGGCTGAAACGCTGGTTCAGATTGACTTCACGCTGACAATAATGGCAGCGCGATGCCAAGGTTCTGAAGTCAAGAAAGCCGAAATAGACGGGTTTTTTGAGCTTGTAGACCCAGGTGCCGGTGAGGAACACGGCCGAAATGTGGGTGTCGATTCTCTGAACCGACGTCACATCATGAGGATAAAAGCCGGGGTCGGCAAAAGCGCGGCACACCGTTTCAAAGGTGGCCATGGTGTCTTCCATGGGCGTGGCATCCTCATGGGCTGAACGGTGCCTCACAATGTGCGTTCAATGAACGCATAAGCGCTGTGGTTATGGATGGATTCAAAGTTTTCCACATCCACCTGAAACCACAGAATATTGGGATTCTTTTTCAACCGGTAAGCCACATCTCTCACCACGTCTTCCACGAATTTAGGGTTTTCATAACCTTTTTCGGTAACGAATTTCTCGTCCGGGCGTTTGAGAAGGGAATAGACTTCGCAGGAAGCCGCTTCTTCCACGATGCGAATGAGATCTTCAATCCAAATAAATTTCTTAAACCGAACGGCAAGCCGTGCCATGCCCCTCTGATTGTGGGCCCCATGTTCGGATATTTCGCGGGAACAAGGGCAGACCGTTGTAATGGGAACATTGACTTCGACCACGAGGTCAAAACCGTTCTGGCCGTTGAGGGAACCGCTGACACGGCACAAATATTCCATAAGCCCCGATGTGGCGGTCACTGGAGAAAATTTTTCGATGAAGTAAGGAAAACTGATTTCCAAATGGGCGGATTCGGCGTTGAGGCGAGATTGCATGGCTTGAAGGATTTTGGAAAATTCTCGAATGTCCAAGTGTCCGTAAAACTCATTGAGGATTTCCACAAAACGGCTCATATGGGTGCCTTTGAATTCCCGTGGTAAGCTGACGTACATATTGATGCTGGCCACGGTATGTTGCACCCCGTTTTTCTTGTCCATGACGGTGAGGGGATAGCGGATGTTTTTCACCCCCACCTTATCCACGTGAATATTTCTGTGGTCGAAAAGACTTTGGACGTCGATCATGGTCACGTCGTCTTGTCAGGACATGGGTTGAAGGTGGTTAAGGTTCTCGGCGATGGCTTCCATGGCTTTTCGAGTGGTTTCGCTGATACGGTCGGCAAAAACCCCGGCGCAATCCGCTTCGATAATGGTTTCATCAAAGGGAATAAAACCCAGAAAGGAGAATCCGTTCAGGCTTTCCCGCAAAAAGGTCTGGTCTTTTTCGTGACGAATCTTGTTTCCTACCACGTAAAGATTGACGATGCCGATATCTGCGGCAAGCTGTTGCACTTTCAAGGCTGTTTCGATACTGCGTCGTCCCGGTTCTACAACAATGATCAAGGCGTTGACGGCCTTGGAAGTGCCGCGACCCAGGTGTTCGATGCCGGCTTCCATGTCCATGATGACCACTTCATCCCGCCGAAGGATCAAATGGTGCACCAGGTTCTTCAAAAGAACACTTTCCGGACACACGCACCCTGTTCCCCCTTTTTTGACCCCACCCATGACCATCAGCCGAAGACCTGGACCACAGGGCACAGCAACCTTTTCGGGGAGATCGTCCACCTTGGGATTCATCTTAAAAAAACCACCGAAGCTTCCAGGCACCGACTCGGTGCGCTCGGCGATCAAGGCCTTCATTTGTGACAGAGGTGTGATCTTGGACGCCTCGGTGATGCCCAAAGCATGACCCAGATTGGCGTCGGGGTCGGCATCAATGGCCAGGACCGATCTTCCATGTTCGGCAAACCAACGTGCCAGAAAAGCCGATAGGGTTGTTTTTCCTACACCGCCTTTGCCGCTGACTGCAATCTTCACAAGTTTTCCTCCCTGCCTGGAAAAGCTGTAGCGCTTGAACCTTGCACACCCGTTTTAATACGTCCCAGAAAGACTGACAACCTTTAATGGCGTTCTTAGGCCATGCCCGCAAAGGCGCGTTCGTGCCAAGGGGTTCCGTCCAGCAACGGGGTACACTTCGAGCTCTTTGTTCGTAAAACAACCTTGAACCCAGGGACCCGAGGAGACGTCTACGGCTTCAGGCAAGGGTGCTTGATCTTTCCTTGACGGTGCTTTGAAGGGGTCGGCGTGCATTGCTTCCGAAAGAACAGCTCTAGGGGCACCTGATAACGGATCGGCTGCTTGAAACCCTTGATCACGTGGAGGAACTGGGCGTCTTTGACGAATCGAACTTCCGTGTGCTGCGGCTGCATCGAGCTGTGGAGCGATGGATGGAAAAGCCTCGTTCCCACATAATGGGAAAACACTGTTTTGACGTTTTTTAGCGGTAAGGCATGAAAACCCTTTCAGGGCGACGAACTGGCGGAGCGTCTTTACAGAATGATGACTCTTGGCAAGAGATGACAGATTTTTCACCCCTCCTTAGCTTGGGTCGCAAAAGCGGGGTTTTCGCGATAGATCTTGTCCAGCACGCCGTTAATGAAGGCGCTGGAATCCTGCGACCCAAAGCGCTTGGCCAGTTCAATGGCTTCATTGATAGACACACGCGGTGGAATATCATCCCGATACAGCATCTCGTAAAGAGCGATGCGTAGAATGTTTCGATCCACCGGAGACATACGGTCGAGTCGCCAGTGTTCGGAAGCGGCTGCCAAATGGCGGTCGATGTCCTTTTGATGGGCGCTCACGCCGTCCACGAGGATCCTGGCAAAAGCCCTCGGCCCCTGAGGCAGCTCAAAAGAAGCACAGGCCAGATCAAAGGCTCGATCCGGCGCCATGCGGTTGAGGTCCATCTGGTAAAGGACCTGAAGAGCCATTTCTCTGGCTTGTCGACGTGTTCCCATACCCAGCGCTTACATGCTTTTCAGCAAATTGGCCATTTCCACAGCCGCCATGGCGGCTTCAAAACCCTTGTTGCCGGCTTTGGATCCTGCTCTTTCGATAGCCTGTTCCAGAGTGTCGGTGGTGAGCACACCAAAGGTGACCGGCACCGAAGTCTCCAAGCTCACTGTGGCGATCCCCTTGGCCACTTCATTGGCCACGTAATCAAAATGCGGCGTGGCACCCCGAATGACCGCGCCGAGGCAAATTACGGCGTCAAAACGGCCGCTTCCGGCAAGCTTTTTGGCCGCCAGCGGAATCTCATAAGCTCCGGGAACTCGAAACACCTCAATGTTTTCCTCGCTGGCGCCCGTTCTCTTTAAAGCGTCCAGCGCACCTCCCAGGAGCCGTTCACAGATAAAGTCGTTGAAACGACTGACCACGATGCCAAAAGACAATCCTTCAGAACGCAGTTGTCCTTCATGCACTTTCATTGTCGACCCCTTGTGACGTGAAGCACTGGAGCACATGTCCCATTTTTTGGCATTTGGTTTTGAGGTAATGCAGGTTGCATTCATTGGGTTCCACCTCGATGGGAACCCTGTCGGTGACCGTGATGCCGTACCCCTGAAGCCCGACGATTTTTTTCGGGTTGTTGGTCATGAGGCGCATTTTGCGTACGCCCAAGTCCACCAGAATCTGGGCGCCGATCCCGTAGTCTCGAAGATCTGCCTTGAACCCCAAAGCTTCATTGGCTTCTACAGTGTCGTAGCCCTGTTCCTGAAGGGCGTAGGCTTTGATCTTGTTCACAAGCCCGATGCCTCGCCCTTCATGGTTTCGCATGTAAAGAAGAACCCCTCGGCCTTCCCGATCGATTTGCCTCATGGCTGCCCGTAGTTGATCACCGCAGTCGCACCGCAGCGACCCAAACACATCGCCGGTGAGGCATTCCGAGTGAACCCGCACCAAGACCTCATCCTCGGGCCCAAAGGTCCCTTTGACCAAGGCCAGGTGCGTGAATTCGTCGATGGAGTTCTTATAGGCGATGACCCGAAAATCGTGGCAGTATTTGCTGGGAAGGTGAGCTTCGGCAACCCGTTGCACAAAGCTTTCAGTGCGCATGCGGTATTCAATGAGATCGGCGATGGTAACGATCTTGAGACCGTGTTCCGCGGAGAATTTTTCCAAATCCGGCATACGGGCCATGGTGCCGTCATCTTTCATGATTTCGCAGATGACGGCAGCCGGCTTCAAGCCTGCAAGTCGGGCTAAATCGACAGACCCTTCCGTTTGGCCCGTGCGGACCAGAACACCACCTTTTCGCGCTCGAAGAGGGAACACATGGCCGGGACTGACCAAGTCTTCCGGGCGGGCGTCGTCGGCCACAGCTGTCAGGATCGTGTGAGCTCGGTCCGCTGCACTGATTCCTGTGGTGACCCCGGTGCGGGCTTCAATGGAAACGGTGAAAGCCGTTCCAAATGAGGATTTGTTCTGTTGCACCATCATGGGCAGCTGCAGCCGGTCCACCCATTCCGGTGTGAGGGCGAGGCAGATGAGGCCTCGGCCGTACTTGGCCATGAAATTGATAGCTTCCGGCGTCACCTTTTCAGCGGCGATGCACAGATCGCCTTCGTTTTCACGGTCTTCGTCGTCCACCAAAATGACCATCTTGCCCTGGCGAATGTCCTCCAGAGCCTCAGGAATTGTAGCAAGCGGCATGAGAAAACTCCCTTCACGCAAAAAATGCAGGGGATTTTGATTCTCCCCCTTTGCCGAGAGCGCCGTACCTCATGGGAGCGCCAAGACGCGTGACCTATAACACGCCGACCGAAGAGACTCAAGACGGGTTTCTTTTCGTGAAAGTCTCTGTGGTCCTTGAGCTGTTTGCACACCTTCGGAGAGCGAGCCTCGATTTCTCTTACCAGGAATCGAGTGGGGTTGGACCGATAGGTCTGCCCCAACAGGCACGGCGTTTGTCGCTTTCTTTTTCGACGGAAAAACCTGGGGATCGGACACTGGCTATCCCGAGATTTCAGAGAAAACCGTGTCGTTTGAGAAAAGCCGTGTCGATTCCCTTGGATTGGTCGGTGGAGTCCTTTGGGGATGTTGTGGTCCAAGCCTGCAAAAAGTTTTGTACATACTTGGCGATGATGTCCGTTTCGATGTTCACCGGATCTCCTGGGGAGAGCAGGCCAAGCGTGGTGACTTCGGCGGTATGAGGAATAAGGTTGACATCAAACCGGCCAGGGCTGCATCCGTTTACGGTGAGGCTCACGCCATTGACGGCAATGGATCCCTTGGACACGATAAACGGCGAAAGATGTTCCGGGACGGTGAAATAATAACGCCACGAACGGCCTTCCATTTGTCTATGGACCAGAGTGCCCACACCGTCCACATGGCCTTGCATCAGGTGTCCTCCCAGGCGATCCCCAACCCGCAGGGACCGCTCAAGATTCACCAACATTCCAGGACTCTTTCGTCCCAGGGTGGTTTTCGCCAGGGTTTCCGCCGAAACATCCACAGAAAAAACAGCGCCGTCAAAAGAGACGACCGTG
Organism: Desulfosoma sp.; assembly: GCA_037481875.1. Taxonomy (NCBI): domain Bacteria; kingdom Pseudomonadati; phylum Thermodesulfobacteriota; class Syntrophobacteria; order Syntrophobacterales; family Syntrophobacteraceae; genus Desulfosoma; species Desulfosoma sp. The sequence goes on from JBBFKY010000001.1 coordinate 362,756, forward strand.
AGGCAGGCCCCATCGACGGCTACGCTTTCCCCAAGGGTCATGTCGGTAAAAACGCGTTCCGATCGAAGCACCATGCGCGCATCCACTCCGTGACGTTCCACGCGCAGCAGGGTCCCTCGACATTCCACAAGTCCTGTAAACATCTGAAAAAACCTCTAGCGACACGGCGAACGATGGGAAACGGTCGGTTAGTACCTTTCAATAAAGTTCAGGCAGAAAACGTCCGCGGATCATAAAGTCCATGTCCACGCGCTGCATATGACAATCGTGTAGGGGTACAGCCTCGCGCATGAACAACCGGGATTTTCCCTGAAACATGGGCACGCTGGAGCCGTTGCCGAGGATTTTTGGCGCAAAAAAGAAACAAAAATCGTCGGCCAGACCCTGATCAAGGAACGTTCCATGAAGGCGTGCTCCCCCTTCCACCAGAACACTGGTGATGGAACGCCGCCCCAATTCATCCAAAAAGGCTTCCAGATCAACGCCGGTAGCGGTTGTTGGGAGCGTGACCACCTGAACTCCGTGGTCCATTAGTCGTTCCCGTGCGACCTTGGGAGCAGTCTCGCCGCAGGCCAAAAGAACGGGGACTTGTGAAGCGGTTTGAACAAGCCGGGAAGCCAAGGGCAATCGGCACTGGGTATCGAGAACGATGCGAATGGGCTGACGACAAGATTTTGAACCCAAACGGGCCGTGAGCATGGGATCGTCGGCCAGAGCCGTGCCGATACCGACCAAGACCGCGTCTAAGGTGGCTCGAAGCTGATGGACCAGTCGCCGAGATTTTTCTCCCGTGACCCATCGAGAATCGCCCGTGCGTGTAGCCATACGCCCATCCAAGGTGGCGGCGCATTTGAGTGTTACGTGCGGGCGGCCTCGAGTCACCCACTTGATGAAAGGCTGGTTCAAGGCACGGCATTCTTTTTCCAACACCCCCATGGTGACGTCAAGTCCAGCTTGCCGTAAACGCTCCGCACCACCTCCCGTTACCTTTGGATTGGGATCGGCCATACCGATGACCACTCGAGCGATCCCTGCCTTCAGAACCGCTTCCGTACAAGGAGGCGTTCGACCATGGTGGTTGCAGGGTTCCAAAGTGACGTAGAGGGTAGCTCCTTGGGCTGAAGCGCCGGCGCGACGCAGGGCACGCACTTCAGCGTGCGGGCCGCCTAGTTTTTGATGATAGCCTTCCCCCACAATGTTTCCGTCTCGCACCACCACAGCCCCTACAAGAGGGTTGGGGCTTGTGCGTCCGTGACCCTTCCAGGCTAAACGAAGGGCTCGCCGCATAAAATGCTCGTCTTGAACCATGCTGCCTTCCATGAGCAACGTACCCCAGGGTCGAACTGCCATGTTGGCCCACGCAGAGGCGGACCGATGTGTCCGCCGTCGAGCAGGCACGAACCGATGTGTCCGCCCCTAAACACTTCACCGGGGCAGGTTTTCGGGGCACACACCCGTGCGTCCTTACAGTGCTTTACCGCGCAGCCTGCATCCACACCGCCGGGGCAAACCCTTATACCCATACATGCGCCGATATGCCACAAACCGTCGGCATGGACCCATGTATCGGCCCATCATTTCTCCCCTCGCACGTGACGGCCCCATAGGCCAAGGGTCATCGCAGCCCCCTGTAGGGCCGGACCGATGTGTCACCCCTCGAGCAGGAATGGGCCGATATGTCCGCGCCAGAATGCATTTACGGGACGGCGTCTTGACCGTCAGGTTTCACACCTAAAGGCTGTCAGCTAAAGCAGGGCTCCCGCCTTTTGAGCCACACCCGATGCCGACACCGAGACCCAGGGTTCAGAGAAATTTTCCGACCATGCATGCAGCGGAAACTGGGAACAAAAAGCAGCCACATCCCGTTTGAGTTCAGCCAGGCGCTTCTCATCACCGACGGCATTCAGAGCCTGGTCAATGAACCGAGCGATATCAAGCATGTGGGAAGGTTCCATGCCCCGCGTCGTCACAGCCGCAGTGCCGATTCGAATGCCGCTGGCGATGTTCGGCTTTTGTGGATCAAACGGGATGGAATTCTTGTTGACGGTGATTCCCGCATGATCCAAAGTCTCTTCGGCGACTTTTCCCGTGATGCCCTTATTTCTTAAATCCACGAGCATGAGATGGTTATCGGTGCCGCCGGAAACCAAACGGTAGCCCAGCTTGAGCAATTCATCGGCCAAAGTTTTGCAATTGAGCACAATACGTCGCTGGTATTCTTTAAAGGACGGTTGTAAAGCTTCTTGAAAGGCTACGGCCTTGGCGGCGATGACATGCATCAGCGGCCCGCCTTGAATGCCGGGAAAGATTTGACTGTCCAGTTTTTTTCCCAGGTCCATATCGTTGGAAAGAATAAGACCGCCTCGGGGCCCTCTCAGGGTTTTGTGAGTGGTGGAAGTAACCGCATGGGCATAGGGAACAGGGGTGGGGTGCAAGCCGGCGGCGACCAAGCCGGCGATGTGCGCCATATCCACCATCAAAAAGGCTCCAACCTCGTCACAGACTTCTCGAAACCGGGCAAAATCGATGAGGCGTGGATAGGCACTGGCGCCGGCCACGATCAGTTTGGGACGGTGTTCTCGAGCCAGCCGAATCATCTGGTCAAAGTCGATGGTTTCTGTTTCCGGATGGACACCGTAGGAGACCACTCGAAACAATCGTCCGGAAAAGCTAACAGGACTGCCGTGGGTCAGGTGTCCTCCTTGGCGCAAATCCATGCCCATGATGGTATCCCCCGGTTCCAGCAGCGCGAAATAGACCGCCATGTTGGCCTGGGATCCCGAATGAGGCTGCACGTTGGCGTAAAGACATTGAAAAAGGGCTTTCGCACGTTCCTGAGCCAAAGATTCGGCCACATCCACATGCTCGCAACCACCGTAGTAACGCCGTCCTGGATATCCTTCGGCATACTTGTTGGTCAGGACCGATCCTTGTGCGATTCGCACAGCGTCACTGACAAAGTTTTCGGACGCGATCAGTTCCAGCTTGCTTTTCTGACGGGTCTCTTCATCACGAAGGACCTTTGCTATGGCCGGGTCCGTTTTTTCCAAGGCTTTCATGTTCATTGACGGTGACTCCACGAGGAAGGATTGTCCAAAAGATCCAAACGTCGGCAGTGGCGACCTCCTTCAAAAGGTTCGGCCAGCCACACATCAACGATTTCCAAAGCCAGATCCAAGCCGAGGAAACGTCCGCCGAGGCACAGAACATTGCTGTCATTATGACGCCGACTCATCTTGGCCGCATAAGGTTCCGAGGCCAGGACCGCTCGCACTCCGGGCACTCGGTTGGCGGCCATGGACATACCGATACCGCTCCCGCACAGAAGAATACCTCGATCTACTGTTCCCCGTGAAACGGCTCGGGCCACCGTAAAAGCGTAATCCGGATAGTCCACGGAATCCAGACTAAAGGTTCCGATATCGTGCACATCATGACCTTCACGGCGCAGATGTTCAGCAATCTTTTCTTTGAGTTCAAAGCCGGCGTGATCGGCACCGATCATGATTTTCATGGGAAAAACTCACGGAGTCTTTTAAGGGTTTCTTGTTCTTATTCCGTCCATTTTCTGAAGACGACCGTGCCATTGGTTCCACCAAACCCGAAGGAGTTGGACAAGGCCACACGAACTGGGGCTTTACGGGCTACGTTAGGCACATAGTCCAGATCGCAGTCTGGATCCGGGGTTTCGTAGTTGATGGTCGGGGGCATGATGTCATGATAAATGGCGAGCACCGTGTAGGCCCCTTCCACACCTCCGGCGGCTCCCAACAAGTGCCCCGTCATGGACTTGGTGGAACTCACGGCCAGCTTTTTGGCATGGTCCCCGAAAACGGTCTTGATGGCCAGGGTTTCCAACCGGTCGTTCAGATCCGTGGAGGTTCCATGGGCGTTGATGTAATCGACGTCACAAGGGGAAATGCCGGCGTCGGCCAGAGCCGCCCGCATACACAGAACGGCGCCTTCGCCGTCGGGAGCCGGCGCCGTCATGTGGTAAGCGTCTCCGGAAGCGCCGAAACCGATGACTTCCGCGTATATTCGCGCTCCACGACTCTTGGCCCGTTCCGCCTCTTCCAAAATCAACACCGCGCTGCCTTCTCCCAGAACAAAGCCGTCCCGATCCTTGTCAAAGGGGCGGGACGCTTTTTCAGGTTCGTCATTTCGTGTGGATAGAGCGCGCATGGCATTAAAGCCGCCCACACAAAGGGGTGTGATAGTGGATTCCACCCCGCCGGTGATCATAATGTCGGCGGCTCCATCTCGAATGAGGTGAAAGGCGTGTCCGATGGCATGCGTGCCTGCGGCACAGGCTGTCTGAATGGAAAGGTTGGGCCCTTTGGCACGGTGTTGGATGGAGATGAGTCCCGGAGCCATATTGCCGATGAGCATGGGAATAAAGAACGGGCTGATTTTGCGCGGTCCTGATTGCAAAAGGGTTTTGTGGCATTCTTCGATGGTGGTGAGTCCTCCTAAACCGCACCCCATGACCACGCCCGCTCGAGGGCTTTCCGAGGCTTCAATGGTCAAAGACGCGTCTTGAACCGCCAATTGCGCGGCAGCGATGGCGTAGGTGAGAAAAATATCCATCTTGCGCAAGTCTTTTTTGGGAATGAAGTCTTCCGGCTGAAACCCTTTGACCTCACCGGCGATACGTGTGGCGTATCCTTCTGTGTCAAATCGTGTGATGAGTCCGATGCCCGAAACACCACGGATCACATTGGTCCAGTTCTGTTCGACGCCGACCCCCAAGGGCGTGACCATGCCCAATCCTGTCACCACCACTCGTCGCTTTCCGCCTTGTGCCATGATTCCCTCGTTGTTCTTTCCCAAGAATCTCTATTGAGTCGCTTCGTGCGACTATCCCATGAACATGCCGCCGTTCACGTGCAGCACCTGTCCCGTGATATAGCCCGCTTCATCAGAAGCCAAGAACCGTACGGCCGCAGCCACCTCCTCTGGGGTTCCCGTGCGTCCTGCGGGAATCTGGGCCAAAAGGGCTTGTCGAGCCTCGTCGCCGAGAGCCTGGGTCATTTCCGTTTCGATATAACCCGGAGCCACGGCGTTGACGGTGATGTTTCGGGAAATGACTTCTCGAGCAAGCGAACGCGTCAGACCCAGAATACCGGCCTTGGCGGCAGCATAATTGCACTGGCCGGCGTTTCCTGTAAAGCCCACAACGGAGGTGATGTTGATGATGCGACCGTAGCGTTGTTTGAGCATGGGGCGCATGGCGGCTTGGCAGCACAAAAACACACCCCTGAGGTTCACGGCCAGAACCTCGTCCCAGTCTGATTCTTTGAGGCGTGGCAAGATGTTGTCCCGAGTGATACCGGCATTGTTCACCAAGACGTCCAGGCGTCCCCAAGAGTCCGAGATCTCCTTGAAGGCCGCTTTCACCGCTTCGGCGTGGGCCACGTCAAAAGGGCTGAGAACCGCCTGGGCGCCGCGTTCTTTGACGATGCGCGCCGTTTCTTCCGCGGCTTCACGCCCTGATTGATAATTGACCACCACGGTGGTGCCCGGTTCCGCAAAGGCCACCGCGACAGCTCGGCCGATACCACGGCTGGCTCCTGTCACCATAACCACTCTGGTTTCCGCCATGGATTCCTCCCTGTGTTATGCCGCACGCCCAAATGATCAAAATATCGTTTAAACCTTGTCTGTAAAAATCCTTCAGCGGTTCAGGATCATGGAGTGTCTGAAGTCCCACCCCGCTTGATGCGGTCGATGAAAGCCGGCACGAATTCAAAAAGATCCGCCACCACGCCGCAGGAGGCCACATCAAAGATGGGAGCTTCAGGGTCCTTGTTGACGGCAACGATGATTTTGGATCCTTGCATCCCAACGATGTGTTGAATAGCCCCCGAGATACCGATGGCCATATAAAGGGTCGGGGACACCGTCTGTCCCGTTTGTCCTACTTGATGGGATACCGGAGCCCAGCCTTCTTCCACGGCACTGCGGGAAGCCCCCACGGCTCCTTTTAGAAGCCGCGCCAGTTCTTCCACCATTTTGAAATTTTCCGCTTTTTGCAGTCCCCGTCCACCGGAAATGATCACTTCGGCTTCGGAAAGTTTTGCCGTGGTGTCTTCTTCAGGAGTCACCTTAAGGACCTGCACGCGCGTACGAAAAACATCCTCGGACATCGTGACCCGTTCGACTCGACCGTTGCGTGGATCCACAACCGGACGCATGACTCGAGGGCGTACCGTGGCCATTTGAGGGCGCCCGTGGGGACAGATGATGGTGGCCATGACGTTGCCGCCAAAGGCTGGGCGGGTTTGCAAAAGGAGACCTTCTTCACTGATGTCCAAATCGGTGCAATCGGCCGTGAGGCCCGTTCGTAGCATGGCTGCGACTCGAGGGATAAAGGACCGGCCCATGGATGTGGCTCCGGCAAGGAGGATTTCCGGTTTCTTGCTTCGCACCAGTTCCACAAGGCACCGGCTGTAGGCTTCATCCGTAAAATGCTTTAAAGCCGAATGGTCCACCACGTAAACCACATCGGCCCCGTAACGAAGCAGGTGCTCCGCCTCATCGTCGAGGTTTTCTCCCAAAAGCACGGCGGCGCATTCAACCCCTTTCTTGTCCGCAAGGCGGCGAGCGGCACTCAAAAGCTCATAACTGACCGAATGCACCGCTCCATGGCGCCATTCCGCGAAAGCCCACACCCCTTTGTAAGCCGCCGCATCGATCGCGACGCCGGAGCCTACATCGGGAAGTTTTATGGCCTGAAACTCGCAAGTATCCACGCACATCCCGCACAGGGTGCAGTCGTCGGAAACCTGAGCGTGAGTTTCCAAAACCGTAATCGCACCTACGGGACAGACATCTTGGCATACGCCGCAGGCTGTACATTTTTCCAGATCGATGAGTGCTTTCATAAACCGGGAACCTTGGCTTCTTTGAGGTATTGGTAAAGTTTTTCCACCTGTTCGGCAACGGAGCCTTCCAGCATCCATCGGTCCGAACGTTTAGGCGGGCTAAAGACGCGCACCACCTGGGTGAAGGAGCCTCTAAGACCGACTTGGTCTTCCGAAAGTCCCACATCCTTAAGGCCCCACACGGGAATGTCGGCTTTTTTGGCGCGCATTTTGTGCTTCAGGGATGGAAGCCGAGGATCACCCACATCACGAAGAACGGTTACCAAAGCGGGCAAAGGCAAAAGCCATTCCTCGGTGCCTTCATCCGTTTTGCGTACCACACGAAGGTGGTGCTTGTCTTGAAGTTCCAAGTGCTTGACAAAAGTGGCATAGGGAATATTCAGCAAAGTGGCCAGTTCGGGGCCTACCTGAGCCGTGTCTCCGTCGATGGCTTGTTTACCGCAAAAGATGAGCGACACATTCTGAAGTTTTTGAATGGCCGCGGCCAACGCCGTGGCTGTCGCCCAGGTGTCCGCACCGGCAAAGGCCCGGTCACTCAACAAGACCGCATCGTCGACACCTCGGGAGAGGACTTCCCGTAAAGCCTCTTCCGCTTGCGGTGGTCCCATGGTGAGTGCCGTCACATGGGCATCGTGGGAGTCCTTAAGGCGAAGAGCGGCTTCCACGGCGAAAAGATCAAAAGGATTGATGATGGATTCCACGCCCTGACGCACCAAGGTATGGGTGTGAGGATCGATGCGGACGTTTTTGGCGTCTGGCACCTGTTTGATACAGACGACGATTTTCATGGTTTTCGGCGACCTTCTATGGCTGAATCTAAGTTTTAAAACTCCCGTTCGCTTGAGCCGACACATTGGTCCGCCCTGGCAGTGCGAACGGGCTCATGGACGGCCCTGTCCGATAACATCGGCGCATTTCAAACGGGCGCTAAAAAAACGTTTCCTTCATACGGCCATATTCCTTGTTAAGTTCCTGACCGATGATGTTTCTTTGAATTTCGTTGGTGCCTTCGTAAATTTGAAGAATCTTGGCGTCTCGGAACATCTTTTCCACGGGATAGTCGCGCATGTATCCATAACCGCCCAGGATTTGCACGGCTTCGGTGGTCACTTCCATGGCCGCGTCACTGGCGAACACTTTGCACATGGCAGCCACTTTACCGGCATCGGGCGGGTCTGTGTCCAGGTGCCGAGCGGCGCAATAGACCAGAGCACGAGCCGCTTCGGTTTTGATGGCCATGTCCGCCAGCTTGTGTTGGATGGCCTGAAACGTAATGATGGGCTTGCCGAACTGGATGCGTTTTCGCGCGTATTCGACGGCGATGTCTAAAGCGCCTTGAGCCAGTCCCACCCCTAAGGCTCCGATACCCGGTCTGGATTTGTCAAAGGTTTTCATGGCGATGATGAAACCCATGCCTTCCCGGCTGATCAAGCGGTCCTTGGGAATACGGCAATCCTGAAACACCAATTCCCTCGTGGCCGAGGCACGAATTCCCAGCTTTTTTTCCTTTTTTCCGAAAGTAAAACCCGGGTCTCCCTTTTCCACAATGAAAAAGCTGGCGCCTCGAGGACCTTTGGTTTTGTCGGTCACGGCCAAGACACTGTAAATGTCCGCTTCACCCCCGTTCGTAATCCACTGCTTGGTGCCGTTGAGGACATAAAAATCACCGTCTTTGACGGCCGTTGTGCGAACGGCCGTGACATCGCTTCCGGCTCCTGATTCCGTCACCGCAAAGGCCGCAAGCCGTTTCCCGGACGCGATGTCCGGAAGATAAGCGGCTTTTTGGGCTTCCGATCCATAGAGCAAAATGGGATAAGCACCCAAACCGCTTGCGGCAAAGGAAGTGGCTACCCCGATACAGGCTCGAGCCAGTTGCTCCACGGCCAGACAGTTTTCCAAAATACCTCCTCCTAAACCACCGTATTCCTCGGGAATACACACCCCGAAAAGATCCGACTGGGCCAAGACTTTTAAAATCTCCGTGGGGAATTCTTCGGCCTCGTCCAACTGCGCTCGCACAGGCCGAATCTTTTCTCGAGCGATTTGTGCGGCCAATTCTTGAATCATCTTTTGTTCGTCGGTCAAAAAGTAATTCAAGGCTGTCCTCCTTTATCGGTTTCCGGCTTCTTCGTGCCGAAGCGCCATGGTCCCTTGAGACCCGAAAGCATCCATCTCGTGTAATGGCCCCGAACGGCCGTGAGATGCTCCAGAAGTTCCCCATCCTTTTCCATGCTGGGGTAGAGCCCTTGCTCCACCAACTTTTCGGCTTCCAGAATTGCATTGGCGATTTCGTGAGCTTGAGAACGGCCATGGGCGATCAGTACAGGTTTACGCACCCCGAGAAGGGGAGCTGCCCCCATTTCTCTGAAAGCCAGTCGATGAAGCCATTGTGCAGGTGGAGGCGCTTTGGCATCGCCTCTTTGCTTGAGCTCGGGGTCTGAGAATGCTTTGAGGCATTGACGGGCGGCATCGGAGACTCCCTCCAGAAGCTTGAGCAGGGCGTTGCCCACAAACCCGTTGCACACCACCGCGTCTACGGTGCCGTGAAAAAGCGTGTGCGGTTCAACATAACGCACGGGATGGGCGGAGGTTTCTGCAAGAAGTTTCACGGCGCCTTGAATGGCGCGTGGGCCCTTGGTCGGTTCATGTCCAATATTGAGGATGCCGATGCTGGGATCGGGACGACCGCAGGAATGTTTCAGAAAAGAAACCGCCAAAAAGACTGTTTGCGCCAAATGAATGCTGCCGGATTCGCTGTGAGCGCCGGCATCGGCCAAAAGCACGTCAGGGCCAAAGGATGGTAGAAGCACACCTAGAGCCGGCCGTTTGAGTCCAGGAATCAGGCCCAGATGATGCGTTGCCGTGGCCACAATGGCCGAACTGTTGCCGGCGCTGACCACCGCGTCGACGGTAGCGCGTTGCAATTGATCCATGGCCACATAGAGAGAAGAGAGCTTTTTTTTTCGAAGGGCCAGAGGACCGATGTCCCCCATGTCCACAGTTTCCGGAGCATGGAGAATATCGACGGGCGGCGAATGCCGTTCGGAGGCCAAGCATCGATGAAGGCGCTTCTCGTCCCCGACGAGAAGGATTCGCGCATGGGTGCGAGACGACGCCAAGAGCGCACCCTGCACAACCACATCGGGGGCCGTGTCCCCCCCCATGGCATCTACGGCGATGACCATCGGCCCAGCCCTTCAAAGGTCAACGCCCCCGTCTTAGACTTCTTCCGTGACCAAAACCGGCTTGCCTTTGTAATACCCGCACGACGGGCAGATGCGATGCGGCATGCAGGGCTCATGGCATTGGGGGCAGGTGGAAAGGGATGGAGCCGTCAAGTGCAGATGGCTTCGACGTTTGTCTCTTCGCGATTTGGAAGTTCTTCTTTTAGGTACGGCCATGGTTTGGATCTCCTTGTCTATGAGCGTCGAGGCATTCACGGTTTGAGACTTCTGAGGACTTCAAAAGCCGAAAAGGCCTTGGTTTTGGAACACGAACACGTTTCTCTGTTGAGGTTGGCGCCGCAGCCTGGACACAGACCTCGACATGCTTCGGAACATAAGCACCGAATGGGGAGCTCCAAAAACACTTCTTCGGCGATCATTCGGTCCACCTCGATGATCTCCCCATCAAAAAACTCGTATTCCATTTCATCAGGCTCCAGTTCCACCTCTTCCATGCCGGGACCGTGGATTTCATGGAAAAGGAGCACTCGCACGGCGCGCTGCATGGTCGAAGTGTATTCATCGAGGCAGCGATCGCACCTCAGAGCCAAATCCCCCGCAATGGTTCCCGTGACTTCGATGTGGTCGGATTTCTTGTGAATTTCCAGATCCACGTTGAGAGGCCGGGCCAAAGCAAAACCTTTGGGATCGTTGGGGGGCAGCATCCGTTCCAAACGATCCTGGGTCCAATGGACATGAAGCAGGCGCCCTGAATCTGGAATTTCATCCACACGTATCTTCATGCATACCTCTCACGGTCACGAGTAAAGCGTTGAGTATAGGCAGGAACGTCCTTCTGTCAAGCACACTTTGCACGTTTTGAAACCCATGCGTGCTGGAAGTCGGCACATAGGCACGTGGGAAATCCCATAAGCGAACACGGTGCCTCCAGAGGGTAGACAGGGTCGCCTCATGGGCCCGTGGCGCCGCAACGGGGCGCACACGCCGGGGCGCCCCTCCGCGAGGCATCCGTAGGGACGCCCCTAAGTGTCCGTCATGGGAGGTGCGGTGTGGAGCCTGCAAGGAGCACACCCTGGCGCGTGGCCGCACAAAAGGCATGGGCCTGTCGAGGGACACCGATGTGTTCGCCCCAAGACACCCGGCTGCAACGGACACAAGGCTAAAGACCGTGCGGCTTGGGCGTCCCCGGGCGTACCCGCTGCAAAAAAAGAGCGTTTATCTGGCCTCCGACACCGTTGAAAGGCTCAGGGAACAGCAACGGGGGGCACGCACACCAGCGCACCCACGCAAGATTCTTCCATGTGAAGCGTTCGGTTCGAAAACCGCTGCTTAAGCGAACCCTTACCGTAAAATGAAAACCTCTTCAAAGGATCGTCGCATTCCTCGAGGCAACAAAGGTGCGTCGGGGCGCTTTCGGCCGATGGCAATGAGCATGACCGGGACATACTTGGGGTCCAGGCCGAAAAGTTTTTGCACGCCTTCCACGTCAAAACCGTCCATGGGATGTGTGTCCCAACCCTGGTCCAAGGCCGCCAACATAAAGTTCATGGCGAATAACCCCACATTTCGAGAGGCGTAGCCCAAAGCGCGTTCACCTCCGTAGAGCTGTTGCATTATCGCCGTGACCTGAGGGACCGCTTCCGCTTTTAGGTATCCTTTGGTGACTCGGTCGTCTAACACATCCTGGCATTCTAGAAACTGCTGGGTGTTGCCAAAAAGAACCAGCACGGCGGAAGCCTCCGTCACCTTGGGCTGGTTCATGGCGACAGCCCTCAGTTTCTCTTTTTCTTCCTTAGAAAGGACGGCCACCACCTTCCAAGGTTGTAGGTTAAAGGAAGAGGGCGCTAGCTTTGCTGCATCGTAGATCTTTTGAAGATCCGAGGCCGTGATGGTTACAGAGGGATCAAAAAAATTGACCGAGCGTCTCTTTTCATTCAGGGCACTCCATTCCATGTTCCGCTCCTTCCTTGTTTTCGTTCTTGGTGAGGCGATCCCGGGCGTCTTGAGATCCTCCTGGCTTTGTGTTAAGCGATAACCTGGTTTCAATGACCAAATGATAGCGCATAATGAAAAAAACGACATGCTGCAGTCGATCAAAAACAACTCAGGAGATCTCCCGTCCATGGACACCGTGATCACGCGATTTGCTCCAAGCCCCACAGGTTACCTCCACATTGGAGGCGCTCGCACGGCTCTCTTCAACTGGCTTTTTGCCCGCCACCATGGTGGGATCTTCATTTTGCGCATCGAAGATACGGATTTGGAAAGATCCACGGAAGAATCCATTCAAGCCATCTTAAATGCCATGGAATGGCTCGGAATGGATTGGGATCAAGGCCCTTTTTACCAAACTCAGCGCATGGCATACTACCGACAGTATTTGCAAAAGCTCTTGGACACAGGGCATGCTTACTATTGCGAATGTTCCGCCGAAGATGTGGAAAAACGCCGCCAAGAAGCCCTCAGGGCTGGAAAAAAACCCAAGTATGACGGTCGATGCCGAGACAAAAATTTGGGGCCTGGACCCGGTCGGGTTGTTCGCTTTCGATGCCCTCAAGTGGGCACCACGGTGCTTCCTGACTTGATTAAGGGACCCATTGAGTTTGACAACGCGGAACTGGACGATTTGGTCCTTTTTCGAAGTGACGGCATGCCCACATATAATTTTGCCGTGGTCGTCGACGATGTGTCCATGGGAATCACCCATGTCATTCGAGGAGACGACCATGTGAACAATACACCGAGGCAAATTTTGCTCTACCAGGCGCTGGGAGCTCCCCTACCCCGATTCGCTCATGTGCCCATGATTTTGGGTCAGGATCGCACAAGGCTTTCCAAACGCCATGGGGCCACATCGGTCATGGCTTACAAAGAGATGGGGTTTCTTCCCGAAGCCCTGGTGAACTACCTGGTTCGCCTCGGATGGTCTTACGGAGACCAGGAAATTTTCAGCCGACAGGAGCTTATCGAAAAATTCGATCTGGATCGCGTGGGATCTTCGGCCAGCGTTTTCGATATGGAAAAGCTTCTGTGGCTGAACGCCCATTATCTTCGAGAAAAACCGGCTTCGGAAATTCGAACTCTTCTTCGCCCCTTTCTTCAAGAACTTCATCTGCCCGACAAAGACGATGCTTTTCTTGAAAAGGCCGTGGCGACACTTCAACCTCGTTCGCGCACCCTAAAGGAATTGGCCGAGGGACTACGTTTTTACCTTGTGGATGAAGTCGCTTACGATGAACAGGCTGCTCGAAAGTTTCTTACCCCGGACATGGCACGTCCCCTGAGACTTCTCATGGAACGGTTGCGGGCATTGGACCGATTTTCTGAAGATTCCGTGGAAAAGATTTTCAGGGAATTGGCCGAGGAAATGGGTGTGAAACTGGGAAAAATCGCTCAGCCGGTGCGTGTCGCCCTAACGGGCGTAACGGCGAGCCCTGGGCTTTTCGAGATCATGGATATTTTAGGAAAAGATGCCGTGTTGGACCGCTTGCAAAGAGCCTGCGCTTACATCGAAGCCTTGAACGACAAGGCGCAATCTTCCTGAATCCGGGTCGAGTTGCGCGTGAGGTGTGAGAAGGCATGGAGGGCTCGCACGTTTTTGTTTCCTATGTCTATGGATGAGGATGGCGCCCGCACATATCGCGGCTTCGGGCGACCGACGTGGGGAATACGAATAAGGAATCCTGGGCCTTGAAGCAACTGAGAAGTTTGCCCCTGCGTTATCGTCTCATTGTGCCTTTTATTGTCCTCGCCTTTTTCGGCACCTGTTCTCTTGTCTGGCTTGCCATTCTCAGCCAAAACACCCTTATTCAGCGTCAAGAACAGCAACGGCTCGAGAGTTTCTACAAAACCTTTCTTCATACACTGGAATTGCGAGGGCAATGGGCGGTCTCTTTGGCTTCCGGTTTTGCTCGAAACCCGGAAATCGCCAAAGCTCTCGCAGACAGGGACCGGCTACGACTCCTTCAATTGTGCTATCCAGCCTACGAATTCATGAGGCGCCATTACGGTATTCACCAGTTCCATTTTGAAATTCCTCCTGGGCGCTCTTTCCTGCGTTTGCATAGGCTATATCAATTCGGTGATGAGCTTTGGACCTATCGAAAGCAGATTCAGAATGTTCTCAGAGATGGCCGAGAGGTCTATGGGCTGGAGTTGGGAGCCACTGGGTATGGCATTCGCGGGGTGGTGCCTGTCTATTGGCAGGAACAGCTGGTTGGCCTCTTGGAAGTTGGCTTTTCCCTCAGCGAAAAGATTCTGGAGCCCATGCGGCTTCACGGTGATGTGGATGTGACCATCCTATCGCCGCACGAAGGGAGGCCCGAAGAATTTCAAGTGGTGGCCTCCACTTTGCCCGAACCTATTGAAAGACCTCATGGAACTTATAGCGCTGTGTATGAATCGGGCGCTCCTCGGTACATCAACACGAAGGTAGGAAATCGACCGTACGCTTTCCTCGTGCACACTGTGACCAACTATCGAGGAGATCCGGCAGCGCTGGTGGAAGTGGGAGTGGACCGCTCTGACGCTTTGACCTTGACGGTTCGCTACCGTCGTTGGATGCTCGGCCTAGGCATCCTCGGCATGATCCTTTCGGTAGGGGCCATCTATGTCATTGTGCACATCTTTACTCGCCCCATTGACCGTATGATCGCCTTTGCTCGAGAAATCGCCATGGGTCGCGCTGTCAGGCCCTTGGAAGTGCGACCTTCCGGAGAACTGGGCACCCTGGCTGACGCTTTGGATGAAATGCTGGGGTCCATGGAAATGTCCCGGGAACAGATCAAACTGTATGCCGCCACCTTGGAAGAAAAGGTTCAGGCTCGGACGCGGGAGCTTCGGGAATCCGAAGAAAAGTATCGCACCCTGGTGGAACGGGTGCCTCTGGTGGTGTATCGTTTGGACAAAGACGGAAACATGGTTTTCGTCAATCGTTTCGTGGAAGAACTGCTCGGCATGTCTCAGGCGGAAATTTTGGAAAGGCCTCGTTTTTGGAAAGAGAAAGTCTGGTTCGAAGACCGTGACCGCATCTGGCCTCTCATGGATCAGTGCTTAAGGGAAGGCCGAGAATTTCGCGAAGAATATCGCTTGCGTCATCGAAACGGTCAACCCATCTATGTCCTGGATCATGCTTTGCCGGCTCTTGATGCGGAAGGCAAGGTTCAAATGGTGGACGGCTTTTTGGTGGATGTGACGGAACGGCACGCCCTTCAGCAACAAATCATTCAAACGGAAGAGCTGAGAACCTTGAGCGAGATCTCCGCTCGCTTGGCTCATGAAATCCGTAATCCTATTGCGGTGGCGGGAGGATTTGCCCGTCGTCTTCTGACTCGCCTGCCCGAAGACGATCCTCATCGACAAAAGGTTCAGATTATCCTCAAAGAAATGGCACGGCTGGAAAGCATTTTGGAAAGGATTCAAGAGTATCTGAAGCCTGTGGTCGTGGTTCCCGTCAAAAGCGATTTCAACACCTTGGTCACTGAAGTCATCAAGGATCTTACACCGCGCCTTCAAGCCCAGGCTGTACGGTGGGAAACGCACCTCCAGCCGGATTTGCCCTTACTGATGTTAGACCGGGACCTGATCAAGAAATCTTTACATGTCCTGGTGGAAGCCCTTTTGAGTTATTGTCCTGAAGACGGAGGCACCCTGAAGATTTCTTCCAGCTCGGGGCTCAACAGTGTCCTCTTTGAAGTGAAAGCCTGTGGTTTGCATGTTTCCGACGATGATATCGAACATTTCTTCTACCCTTTTACCAGTCGCGTGGATGAGTCCCGCTTGCTGGATCTTCCACTGGCCAAAATGATTCTTCACCGGCATCGCTGTCTTGTGCGGCTGCAACGCAAGGGAGAAAGAGAATTGCTTCTGACGGTGACTTTTCCAGTTTGCTGAGATGATCCATGCAGAGGTGCCGGCGCTTCCTTGGGTTGGCGAAAAAGTAGGGGCGAGCGGCGGCTCGCCCCTCCTGGAATTCAGGCCGTAAAGCGGCCATACCAAGGTGTTTCAAGGCATTTCAAGGTAGGGGCGAGGCGGCGGTTCGCCCCTGCAGACCTGAAACCATGTCTTTCGTTGAGGACACGGGCTTCGGACCCGCATGTTGTGCGTTGACTTTCAATGGTGACGTATCCTTACGGTCTGCAAAATTTTCCCTGAAAGAGTTGTTCCCGCCCCATGTAAGCCAAGAGAGCTTGAATGTTTTTTTGTTTTTCCAAAGCCCACTGGGGGGCGACCAGCTCATCCGGATGGGGATCTCCTGTTACCCTCTGAACAATCACATGGGGAGGAAGATGTGCCAAAAATGCCGCACAGGCTTTCACGTAATCCTCTCTTGTCAGACATCGATAACGTCCCTGCCGATACAAGCTTTCGAGAAGCGTTCCACGAACCACATAGAGCACATGAATCTTCACCCCTTGGATATCCAAACGGCTGAGAAAAGTCGCCGTCTCGATCATGTGTTCCAAGGTTTCGTCAGGAAGTCCAAGGATCACATGCACACAGACGGGTAATCCTCGAGCGCGGGTCCTTTTCACTGCGTCCACGAAACAGGCCACATTATGGCCGCGCCGAATACGTTCCAGTGTCTTGTCATGGGCCGATTGCAGGCCGTATTCCAGCCATACGAGATAGATTTGTGAAAGCGATTGGAGGTAGTCCAGGATCGAATCCGGAACACAGTCGGGCCGAGTGCCGATGCTGAGCCCGACCACATCGGGGTCGCTTAGAGCCTCTTCATAGAGTTGGCGAAGCTTTTCCAAGGGAGCGTAAGTATTGGTGAACGATTGAAAATAGGCTAAAAATTTCTTGGCCTTGTATCGTGACGCAAGATAAGATTTGGCGGCTCGAATCTGGTCCTGAATGGATAGACCTTGATGAAAAGCGCCGGTACCCGAACCGCGAGGGTTGCAATAGATGCAGCCGCCGGTTCCTCGAGTGCCGTCACGGTTGGGGCAGGTGAGTCCTGCATCCAGGCTGATCTTGTGCACGCGGCACTGAAAGAGACTTCGCAGATAACTGTTGTAGTCGCGGTAGGGCAAGGCGCTGTCAAACATGGAATGCCAAGGTCCTCCATGATCGGGAAAGATCACGTGAGAAGTATACAAGAGTTCAGAAGGATAGACCACCATGAGTTCCACCTATGATGTGATCGTCGTCGGGGCCGGCCACGCGGGATGCGAAGCCGCCATCGCTTCCGCCCGCATGGGATGCCGTACCCTTCTCCTTAGCCTTTATTTGGACACCGTGGCCCATATGCCCTGTTCACCTTCCGTTGGAGGTATCGGCAAAGGGCATCTGGTGAAAGAAGTGGACGCTCTGGGCGGGGTCATGGCCAGAGTGACCGACCAAACCGCCATTCAGTTTCGGCGGCTTAACACCAAGAAAGGTCCGGCTGTTCGAGGCACTCGCACGCAAAACGATAAGGTGCGCTATCGCACCGTCATGAAACACGAAATCGAAAAGACACCAAACCTGGAACTCAAGCAAAGCCTTGTGGAATCTCTGGTTGTGGAAGGAGGCCGCGTCGTCGGTGTTATGGATCAGCTGGGAGTTTTTCACGCCGGAGGTTGCGTGGTATTGGCTACCGGGACCTTTCTTCACGGCCTTATCCATATCGGTACGGCACACATTCCCGCCGGCCGTGCCTGGGAACTCCCCTCCATCGCCCTGGCCGACCAGCTCAAAAACTTGGGGTTTCAACTGGGTCGCATGAAAACCGGGACTCCTGCACGTCTTCATCGACGTTCCATCGATTTCAGTTGTTTTCGAGAACAACCCGGAGACACCGATCCTCGACCTTTTTCTCTCTTCACCGAGCGCATTGAGCTGCCTCAAGTGTCTTGCCATCTGGGACACACACACCCTCGCACACACGAAATCGTGCGCCGCCACATTCATCTTTCCCCACTCTATAACGGCACCATCAAGGGAGTTTCCGCTCGTTATTGCCCGTCCCTGGAAGACAAGGTCATGAAATTTCCTCACAAGGAAGAACACCAGATCATTCTGGAACCGGAAGGCTTGGACACCGAAGAAATCTATGCCAGCGGGACCGGCAACTCCTTGCCCTACGAAGTGCAGTTGACCCTGATTCGAAGTATTCCCGGCTTGGAACAGGCGGAAGTCATGAGACCGGCTTACGCCATCGAATACGATTTCGTCCAGCCGACCCAACTCAAGCGGACTCTGGAAACCAAATTGGTGGCGGGACTCTTTATGGCCGGACAAATCAACGGCACTTCCGGCTACGAAGAAGCGGCGGCTCAAGGCTTGTGGGCAGGTATTAACGCAGCCCTCAAGGCCCAAGGGCGTCCACCCTTCATTCTGGACCGTTCCCAAGCCTACATGGGGGTCATGGTGGATGACCTGGTCACCCGCGGCACCAATGAACCTTATCGCATTTTTACGTCCAGAGCCGAATACAGGCTCTGGCTTCGAGAAGACAACGCTGATCTTCGACTTCTGGAGTTGGGCTACCAGTTGGGTCTTCATTCCCGGGACACCTATGAGGAGCTTGTTGACCGAAGGCATGCCATCGAAGAGGAACTGAAACGGTTGCGAGACCATAGAGTGTTTCCATCTGCGGAAGTGAACGCCTACTTGGCGTCTAAAGGTAGCACGCCCCTGGAGGAGCCCTTGAGCCTGGATCGGCTCTTGAAAAGACCGGAACTTACTTACGACGATGTGGCCCATTTGGCGCCGCCTTCAGAACCCCTTCCGGAGCGTGTTCGAGAACAGGTGGAAGTGGAATGCAAGTATGAAGGATACTTGCAGCGGCAACAAAAAGAGATGCACAAATTTCGGAACCTGGAAAAAATGCGTATTCCTGATGATTTTTCTTACGAACGGATCCCGGGGCTTTCCCATGAAATAAGACAAAAACTCACGGCCGTGCGCCCGGAGAATTTGGGCCAGGCTTCCCGCATTCCCGGCATGACGCCGGCGGCTCTGTCTGTGCTGATGGTCTACCTCAAACGACATCCATCTGAAAAGGCACCGGCTCTGGCCGTTCATGAATGAATTGTCATTCATTTTTTTCTTGGCTTTTGGGGGTCGGTTCGTGTAAGGTGCGAGCCTGTGATTTTTTGAGTTGACAATTCTTTGTAAAAGGACGGTGTTTTAGCCGTCGACTGTTTTCAGGCAGGGTTTTGTCGTCCGAAGGCAGGCGGGCGACGTTGTGCAGGATGAAGCGGCAAGTGACAAAGTAAAAGGAGGACAGGTCGTGAACATTGTGGTGCTTCTCAAGCAAACGCCGGACACGGAATCGGTTATTCGCATCGCTCCGGACGGACAATCCATCGTCACGCAGGATCTCAAATGGATCATCAACCCTTATGATGAATTTGCCGTAGAAGCCGCGCTTCGGCTCAAGGAAAAGCATGGCGGTACGGTGACCATCGTCAGTTGGGGCCCGCAGCGCGTGGTGGAATCCATTCGAACGGCTCTGGCCATGGGAGCGGACAAAGGGATCCTTTTGGAGGACGACGCTTTAGACGGCGGTGACAGTCTGGGGGTGGCTCGAGCCTTGGCGGCGATCGTGCAAGGCTTGCAGCCGGACATCGTTTTGTGCGGCTCTCGGGCCGTGGACTACGATTTGGCCCAAAGAGGCCCCATGGTGGCGGAGCTTTTAGGCTGGCCGCATCTGGGGTTGGCGGTTTCTTTGGAATCGGACGGTTCTTCGGTGACCATTGAACGTCCCATCGAAGGTGGCAAGGTGACCTTGCAGGCGACGCTTCCGGCTTTGGTGACCATGGGTGGCTCCCATGCCGTCTGGAATCCTCGTTACGCGTCTCTTCCCGGCATCATGAAGGCCAAGAAGAAGCCTTTGGAGATGAAAAAACTTGCCGATTTGGGTTTGAGTGCCGAGGAATGTGGATCCCAGGCCGCCAAGATTCGCATAGTGTCTTTGGAGATGCCTCCGGAGCGCAAGCCGGGTCGCATCATCGACGACGGGTTGGATACGGAAGGCAAAGCCGCGGCTTTGGTCAAGGCACTGCATGAAGAAGCGAAGGTGATTTAGGTAAGGGCTTGAAAATCCAACAGAAGTTCAACGCCATGGGAGCGTAAGGAGATAGAAAATGGCCGATTGTGTTGTATCGATTGCCGAATTTCGTTCAGGGAATTTCCGGCGTGTTTCTTTTGAAGTGGCCAGCGAGGCGCGAAAGGTGGCCGATGCTTTGAATCTGCCTCTTTACGGCATTGCCGTGGGATCCGGTGTGAGCGATAAAGCTGTGGAGTTGGGCTATTATGGCGTGGATAAGGTGTTTGTGGCAGATGATCCCGCGTTGGAACATTATGTGCCGGAAATCTACGTGCCGGTGGTGGCTTCTTTGATCGAACAATGGAATCCGGCAGCGGTGTTGTTGCCGGCTTCAGTGGACGGCAAAGATCTGAGCGCTCGGCTGGCGGCCAGGTTACAGACGGGATTGGCTCAAGACTGTATTCAAGTGGTGTGTGAAGACGGCGTCATCAAGGCCAAGCGACCTATCTTTGCCGGTAAATGTTTGGCCTGGTGTGAGTGGGCTGAAGGGGCCTTGCCCATGATTTCATGCCGTCCCAATGTCATGGATTGCAAGGCGGCGGATGCCACACGGCAGGCTCAAGTGGAAAAAGTGACAGCGACTCTTCCGGAATCCCGCTCACGAGCCTTGGGTGTAGAACTGGATACTACGGGTAAGGTGGAACTGACGGAAGCGGAAATCATCGTCTCAGGCGGCCGTGGGATGAAGGCTGCGGAAAACTTTGCCATTTTGGAAGCACTGGCCAAGGAACTCGGGGCCGCGGTGGGAGCTTCACGAGCCGCGGTGGATGCCGGCTGGCGGCCTCATTCCGATCAGGTGGGCCAGACGGGCAAAGTGGTCAACCCGAATCTGTACATCGCGGTGGGTATTTCCGGGGCCATTCAACACCTGGCCGGCATGGGATCTTCCAAGTACATCGTGGCGATCAACAAGGATCCGGAAGCCCCCATTTTCACCAAAGCCGACTACGGTATCGTGGAAGACCTGTTCAAGTTTATTCCGGCCTTTACGGAAGAAGTACGCAAGTTGAAGAGCACCTGTTAAGAGAAGCCTTGGTGTCGAGACAGGGCGCGGCCACGTTTCGACACCGAGAGCAAACGCTTGAGTGTTGTATGGTCGAGTGTGTGCAAACGCCCCGGCCCACGTGCTGCTGCCTTGAAACGTTTCGGAGGGGGAAATCGTCGGGTCAAGGGGAAGGTCGGCGTAGTGAGGGTAGGGGACATGGAGGAGGACGTGCATGGATCGCCCGTGGCTTAAACATTACAACAGCAGGGTGCCTCAGGAAATCGAGTTTCCCAATTGGTCGCTGCCGGTCCTGGTGTCTCGGACGGCGGAAAAGTATGCCGCAAATACGGCGACGGAATTTTTCGGCGCCAAATTGACTTACAAGCAGTTTTGGGATCAGGTGCTGCGTTTGGCCGAGGCTCTCAAGAACATGGGGGTGGGCAAAGGGACACGGGTGGCCATCATGCTTCCTAATTGTCCTCAGACCATGATCGCCTACTATGCCACCTTGTGGTTAGGCGGCGTGGGGGTCATGACCAATCCCATGTACGTGGAACGGGAAATGGAGCACCAATGGAACGATTCAGGGGCCGAGGTGCTTTTTGTTTTGGACCACCTTTTCCCCAAGGTGGAAAAAGTTTTGGGAGCCACCAAAATCCACACGGTGGTGGTGACCAGCCTTCGAGAGTATTTGCCTTTCCTTTTCAAGTACCTATATCCCATCAAAGCCAAGAAGCAGAATCTTTTCATGGCGGTTCCCTACGATGGCCGTCGCATCGTGAATTTTTCTCATCTGATCTCAAAGAACGCCCCTGTGACGGACGCCTGTCAAGCCGAATTGGATGATCTCGCCCTGCTGCAGTACACGGGTGGAACCACGGGTGTATCCAAAGGGGTTATGCTGAGCCATCGCAACATTCTGGCCAATGTGCTTCAAGTCGCTGCCTGGTTTCCTGATTTTCGGTGGGGTCGGGAAAGGCTCATAGCGATTCTTCCTTTCTTTCACGTTTTCGGCATGACGGTTTGTATGAATTTTTCCCTTTATGGGGGCTGCACGACCATTGTGGTTCCCAAGTTCGATGCCGATGAATTTCTGAAACTTCTTCACAAGAGCAAGCCCACTTTGTTCCCGGGAGTTCCGACCATTTACGTGGCCTTGATCAATCACCCCAAGGTCAAGGACTACGACCTGTCTTCCATTCGGTTTTGCATCACAGGTTCCGCGCCCATGCCTGTGGAGGTGTTGAAGAAATTCGAGGAAATGACGGGGTGCATCATTGTGGAGGGTTACGGGCTTTCAGAAGCAAGCCCGGTCACTCATGTGAATCCCATCAGCGGCATGAGAAAACCTGGTTCCATCGGGATTCCTGTATCGAGCACCGATGCACGGATTGTCAGCTTGGAAGACGGAGTGAGCGAAGCCCCCGTAGGGCAGCCCGGGGAGCTGGTGGTGAAGGGTCCTCAGGTGATGATGGGTTACTGGAACATGCCGGAAGAGACCGCTTCAACCCTACGCGATGACTGGCTCTACACCGGGGACATCGCCACGATGGATGATGACGGTTACTTTTTCATCGTGGATCGCAAGAAAGACATGATCATTTCTGGAGGCTACAATATTTATCCTCGTGAAATCGACGAGGTTTTGTACACCCATCCGAAGGTTTTGGATGCCGTCGCCGTAGGTGTACCGGATCCCTACCGAGGGGAAGCGGTCAAGGCTTTTGTGGTGCCCAAACCCGGCGAAACGGTGACGGAAGAGGAAATTATTCAGTTTTGCAAATCCAAGCTGGCAGCTTACAAGGTGCCCAAAGCCGTGGAGATTCGAGAATCGTTACCCAAGACCATGGTAGGCAAGATCTTACGAAAGGAATTGAGAGCGGAAGAATTGCGCAAAGCCCAACAGAAGGCCTCTTCAACCAACCCATAATGTCGATTCTTGTAGGGGCGGACCCATGTGTCCGCCCCATAATCACCTGTGAAACGGATCCCTTTACCGCTCACATTCTTGGATCAACCGAGACAATGCTTCACCCCTCAATGACTCAATGACTCAATGACTCAATGACTCAACGACTCAAAGACTCAAAGACTCAAAGACTCAAAGACTCAACGACTCAACGACTCAACGACTCAACGACTCAACGACTCAATGACTCAACGACTCAATGACTCAATGACTCAATGACTCGATGACTCAATGACTCAATGACTCAACGACTCAACGACTCAACGAGTCAATGACTCAATGACTCAATGACTCAATGACTCAATGACTCAACGACTCAACGACTCAATGACTCAATGACTTAACTCACACCCTTGGTCAACCGAAACCGTGCTTCACCCTTCTTTTTTTGCTACAATAATCGATACCCGAAGCCGTCATGGCTTGAGAACTTGAAATCCTATCAAGTCGACGTGTGGGCGGAGGTTTCAGCCCATGGGACGCAAGGATTACTATCGCATTCTTGGAGTTTCCAGAGACGCTTCCAGGGAGGACATTCGAAAAGCTTACCGAGAACTGGTTCGAAGACATCATCCTGACCGAAACGAAGGGGATGCAGCCTGCGAAGAAAGATTGAAGGAAATCAACGAAGCCTATTCAGTTTTGGGAGATCCCGAAAAAAAGAAAGCCTATGATGCCGAACCCAGGAGATTCTCGCCGAGCGCCGTGAGGTCTTCTCAAGTTTTTTGCCCTTATGAAACCCAGAGGCCTTCATTTCCACTGAGCCCTTTAGACGGCTTTCTTACATGGATCCGCGAGCACTTATTGGCGGACGATTTTTCTTTTGAGGATCCATGGTTACGGTCTGAATTGGACGTCGGGGAGCGGGTGCCTTTTTCCTCGAAGAAATCTGCGGGAATAAAAGGCCCTTCGCTGGAAGTGCACATCGAGGTTTCCAGATCGCGCTTGGCTCAGGGTGAAAATCGTTGGGTCACTTATCGTGTTGGAAAGCGCCTGGAACAGGTTTTCGTGAGAATCCCGCCCAATGTCAGTGACGGGGCGCGCCTTCGCATGGCCGGCCGCGGGGGAGATTCCCCGTATGGGGGGCCACCCGGTGACCTTTACGTCATCGTTCACCTAGTCCCTGAAAGTTAACTTTTTCCGTATGGGACTTCTCACATGCCGAGGCCAGGGCAGATGCATGCGGACGAAAAAATTTACCGAGCCGCAGGCGATTTTCTTCTTTTCCAGGACCTAGGGTACCCTCGGGAAGCCGCTTTGCAATGGGTGGGAAATCATTTCGCGTTGGTGCGCGTCCATCGAGACATCCTTTGGCGTGGTGTGTTTTCGCGTAAGAGCGCGGCCCGAAGGCTGGCGAAACGGGTATGTGGGGCTCGATGGCGCCGCTTCCCCTTATGGGTGGACGGCCACAATGTGCACATCACCGTGGAAAGCCTTCTTCTTCAAAGACCAATGGTTCTGGCCAATGATGGAGCTTTGCGCGACGTGGCGGCCCTGTCTCGAAACTATCGCCTGTCCCAGATCACGGACACGGCTGTGGATTTAGTATGCAGGTTCTTGCAGGCGTTTGCGCCCTTGGAGGTTCACTTTCGGTTTGATGCTCCCTTGAGCCGAAGCGGCGAATTGGCGGCTCGTTACAGGGAAAGCCTTCAAAGGCATGGCCTTCAGGGTGATGCGTGGGCTGTGCCGGTCCCGGAAAAAGATTTTCCCCTTTCCAAGGCAGTTATTGCCTCCAGCGATCATGTGGTGTTGGAAACCTGCATGTTGTGGATCGATCTTGCTCGATGGCTGATGGATTTTATGAAACTTCCCTTTTCCGGCTATGATTTTCGAGTCCTCAATGGCATGCATCAGACTGCCTGGGAATGAGCCAATTCAAGGCTTTCAAAAGGCCTTGGAATTCGAGGGAGGGTTTTCTCAGCGTTTCGCCATTGAACCCTTAGGGGCGGAAAGATGTATCCGCACCGTTTTCGCCTCTTGGAGAAACCTGTCGCATCCTGGTGCATGCCCTTCTTGCTTCAATGACGCGCGTGTGATACGGAGGCGCTGTTACAGCTCCAAAGCTCAAAGGCGTCCTCATGGCAGGACAGGCACCAAGAAACTTTTCAAAGAAAGGCGAAGCATTCATGGCTGTTGTCGCTCCTTTTCGTGCCCTCCATTATAACCCGGAACGGGTCGGAGACCTCGGTCGCGTGATCACGCCTCCGTACGACATCATCAGTCCCGTTGAACAAGATGCCTTTTATGCCATGCATCCCTACAACATGATTCGCCTGGAACTGGGAAAAACAACGCCCCAAGACACGGCTCAGGATAATGCTCACACAAGAGCCTCTCAATATCTTCATCAATGGAGCCGAGAGGGGATTCTCGTGCGTGAAGCCGAACCGGCCTTTTTTCCTTATGAACTGGAGTATCCGTTTCAAGAAGGTCGTAAGATTCGCAGAGGTTTTTTTGGCTTGCTTCGCCTTGAAGAATTCGGAAAGGGCTGCGTTCGTCCTCATGAACGAACCTTTCACAAGGTGAAAGAGGAAAGACTTTCCCTTTTAATGCAGTGCGGCGTGCATTTCAGTCCCATCTTTGTTCTTTTCAGTGATTCGGACGGTCGTGTACGTCACATGCTGGAAAGTTACTGTAAACAGAAAGCTCTTTTGGAATGCCAAGACTATCGAAACTGCGACCACCGTCTTTACCGCATGAGTGATCCCACCCAGGTGCAGCAGCTTCAAGCCATGCTGGCCGACAAGGACATCTTTATCGCCGACGGGCATCATCGTTATGAGACGGCCCTCAATTACCGGCGGCTCATGATGGAAAAACATCCGGAAGCTTCTTCCAATGCCCCTTTTCATTTCGTGCTCACCTATTTTTGTCCCATGGAAGATGACGGCCTGCTCGTGCTTCCTACCCACAGACTGCTGCCTCGGCTCAATGCCGAAAAGGCATCGGCTTTTCTCGAAAAGGGACGACCCTATTTTAAGGTGTTGTCTTTTCCCATGAATGATGCCGGGCGTGAAGGGTGGCAGAACTGTTTGGACTCTTTTCGTGTCCAAAAAGAAACCGCCATTGGATTCGTGTGTCAGGGAGGTGACGCTTATTGGGTGCTTCACGTGGACAGAAAGGCTGCCCGGTCTTATCTCGCCCCGAAAGGCTTTCCTGAAGTTTTGCAGGAGCTGGATGTGGTGGTTGTGGATCACCTCTTTCTACGAGGTCTTTTGGGCTTGGATGAAACGTACCTTTCAGACGCCGAAAATATTCGATTCAGTCATGACCGTGACGCGGCGCTCCATGCCGTAGCCGCCGGACAAGCGGCCATGGGCTTTTTCGTCAACCCGACCCGTGTGGATCAGGTACGTGATGTGGCTCGTGCCGGCTTGATCATGCCGCACAAGGCCACCTATTTTTATCCAAAAGTTTTCAGCGGTCTTGTCATGCATCCCATGGATGTGAAAGAGACGGTCTGTGTTTCCGTTTCCTGACCTGTTCATCCCCCTTGGCTTTCTGCTGCCCCTTTTCCCATGACGGCCCGCTCAAGGGACAGGCTTGACATTGTGCACAATCCCATGTGTTTCGATGAGGCGGAAGCGAAGTCACCGGAATCTTTGGGAGAAGGGGAAGAGGTCACTTGTGACCGCCTTTTTGGGGGAGCTCTCACCCTGTACCAGGACCGTCGCGGCTATCGGTTTTCCATCGACGCCGTGCTGCTGGCGGGATTGACTCGCGTCAAAGCCGAGGATCGCATCATGGAATTGGGGACCGGCTGTGGTGTTGTGCTTTTGGCCATGGCGGTGCAACAAGCGGGAAGACACTGGGAAGGGGTGGAAATTCAAAAACGCTTGGCTTCCTTGGCGGTGAGAAACGTGGAAGCGAACGGTTTGACAAACCGTGTATGGATCCATTGTCTGGACTGGAACCATGTGAAAAAGGTGTTTCCACCCGAAGGGTTTGACCTTGTCATTTCAAATCCACCCTATCGGCGACTCGGCTCAGGCAGAATCAATCCCGATCATCAGAAAGCCGCGGCACGCCATGAAATTTTCGGCACCGTGCAAGAAATGTTTCAAGCCGCATCCTACCTTTTAAAACAAAGTGGGCGTTGTGCCGTGATCTACCCGGCGTCTCGGCTGGACGACCTGATCATGGGGGCCTTGGAAGCGAAATTGCGCCCTAAACAATTGACCCTCATTCATTCGCATTGTCAGGCCCCGGCAACGCTCGTGCACATGGAATGCCTCAAGGGAGCGGGTCAAGATCTTCGTGTGATGCCGCCTTTTTTCATTTACGATAAAACCGGTCGCCGCTACAGCCCTGAGATGCTTCGGCTGCATGCGGGGTATCGGCTGGATCAAGAACAGAACTGATCGGAGAGCAAAGGAGGTCTTATGGATCTGGGTCTTAAGGGCAAGGTGGCTTTTGTGGCTGGAGCCAGTCAAGGTTTGGGAAAGGCCGTGGCGATGACCTTGTGTCAGGAGGGGGCCAAGGTGGCCATCTGTGGTCTGGACGATCCCGAACTCCCCAAAGCGGTTGAAGAGATTGCGGCCACTACGGGAGGTGAAGTCATCGGGATTCCTGCCGATGTCAGCGTCTCTGAACAGGCTCGTGAGTTCATTCGTAAGGGCCTTGATCATTTCGGGACCGTGGACATTTTGGTGAACAACGCCGGAGGACCTCCGGCCAAGACCTTTCTAGAAATTGACGACGATCTATGGCACTTCGGGTTTCGGTTGAACCTTTTGAGCACCATTGTCATGACACGGGAAGCTGTGCCGGTCATGATGGAAAAGCGCTGGGGCCGCATCATCAACATGACTTCTGTTTCGGTCAAACAACCCATTGATGGTTTGATCCTTTCCAACACGATTCGATCCGGCGTGGTCGGGTTGGCCAAAACCTTGTCCAACGAACTGGCTCCTTACAACATCACGGTGAACAATGTCTGTCCCGGCTACACGTTGACCGAACGGGTACGAAGCCTGGCTGTGGTGACGGCGCAAAAGGAAGGCACGACTCCGGAAAACATCATCGATCGTTGGCGTGCCACCATTCCCATGGGCCGTTTGGGAACCCCCGAAGAATTTGCGGCCTTGGTGACGTTTCTTGCCTCGGAACAAGCCGGCTACATCACGGGTGCCTCCATCCACATCGATGGCGGATACTACAAAGGCGTGATGTGAAAGGATGAGCCATGAGCCGAAGAGGGGTGCGTATTCGTTCCGTGGGTCGATATCTTCCGGAACGGAAACTGACCAATGCCGATTTGGAAAAGATGGTGGACACCACCGATGAATGGATCATCACACGAACGGGAATCCGTGAACGACGCATTCTCGAACCCGGCTTGGGCTGTTCCTTTATGGCGGCTCGAGCCGCTCAGGAATGCTTGGAGCGTGCCCAGGTCGCGCCGGCCGATGTGGACGCCGTCATCGTGGGGACCGTCACTCCCGACATGTTTTTTCCGTCCACAGCGTGCCTGGTGCAACGAGCCATCGGAGCGGACAAGGCATGGGGATTTGATCTTTCGGCGGGCTGCTCGGCTTTCATCTTTTCCATGACAACAGGGGTGATGATGATCGAATCGGGTCGTTACGAGAAGGTTTTGGTCATCGGAGCCGATGTCATGAGCAGCATCATTGATTATACGGATCGAAACACCTGCGTTTTGTTCGGTGATGCCGCCGGCGCTGTCCTTTTGGAACCTTGCGATGAAGAGGGGTACGGAGTCCTAGACTTTATTCAAAGGATTGATGGGGCTGGAGAGCCGTATCTACACATGAAAGCCGGAGGAAGCCGTCGCCCGGCCAGTGAAGAAACCGTAAGGGCTCGGGAGCACTATGTGTACCAGGAAGGCAAGAAGGTTTTTAAGTTCGCTGTGACGGAAATGGCGGATGTCTCCGTCAAGATCTTGGAACGCAACGGGCTTTCTGGGAAAGATGTGAAGGTGTTTATTCCCCATCAGGCCAATTTGAGAATTATTGAAGCCTGCGCCAATCGTATGGGTTTGGACATGGACCGGGTCATCATCAATATTGATCGTTACGCCAACACCACCGGTGCCACGATTCCATTGTGCCTTTACGAAGCCGTTTTGGAAAAAAACCTTTTGAGCAAGGGGGACTATCTCGTTATGTCCGCCTTTGGCGCCGGCTTTACCTGGGGAAGTATCCTCATGCGTTGGATCTAAAAGAAAGGGGGGCGAACCGCCCCCCTTTCTTTTTAGATGCCGGCTCGAGCCAGAAAACCTTCCCAACGCTCATCCACGGCTTTTTGGAAGGCTTCCATTTGTTCCGGGGTCATTTTTCTAAACCGTGCCTGAGTCTTCACATAGTCTTCCACGGGGCGTTTACGGCGCGTCTTGGCCAGATTCAGGCTTTTTCCCGTGAGGCGAAAAATTCCGTCTTCCACTTCATAAAGAACGATCACGCCGGTTTCTACGGCCAATCGACCGATCTTTACGGTTTCTCGAGTTGGAAAGCCCCACCCGGCAGGACAGGGCACGGCCAAGTGAATGAATCGGGTTCCTTGAATGTGGCGTGCCTTGGAAAACTTGTCGTAAAGATCCATGGGGTACGACGAACAGGTGGTGGCCAGGTATGCCGGATGATGGGCTTCCATGATTTGAATGAAATCCTTTTTAGGCTGTTCCTTGGGATGCACCGGCGTGGTCGTCGTGATGGCTCCGGAAGGTGTGGCGCTGGAACGTTGCACGCCCGTATTCATGTAGGCTTCATTGTCGTAACACACATAGATAAAATTGGTTTGTCTTTCCGCAGCGCCGCTCAACGCCTGAATACCCATGTCGAACGTGCCGCCGTCTCCGGCCATGGCCAGCACCACATAGTCCTCCTTGCCCAAGGCCTTGAGTCCTGCGGCCAGTCCCGAAGCCGATGCGGCGGTGCCGCCGAAGACGTTGTTCACGGCATTGACGAGCACAGGCGTTTTGGGGTACATGCCGTGCAAAATGGTGAGGCAGCAGGCCGGAAGGGTCACGATGGTCTTGGGGCCTAGGGCCTTCAGAATATGTCGGTAGGCGATAGGAAGGCCGCATCCGGCGCAGGTGCGCGTGCCGGGAAGAATGTATTCTTTTTCGGGAAGATCCATCAGTGCGGTCGGCATGGTATGTCCTTGTTCTTTAAATTTCGTTGGAAAACCAAATGGAATGTTCAGGGACCTCTTCATGACTGCCAAAGCTGAGGGTTTGTCGAGCGATCTCGCAGAGATCTAAAGGTTTGACGTCTTTGCCTCCAAGCCCCACGATGTAGCCCGCGGTTATGGGTTGTCTTCCATTAAGGCCATAGAGGGCTGCTTTGATTTCCGTGGCCAGAGCTCCTTCCAGGCCGTAACTGATAGCCTTTTCCACGACGGCTAAACGCGCTTGTGTGGCCAAAAGGTCACGGATCGCTCGCTTGGGAAAGGGTCGAAAGACACGCAGGCTTGCCACTCCGGCCTTGATGCCTTGATCTCGTAAAACGTCACACGCCTCGGAAGCTTCACTGCCCAAAGAACCCATGGTCACAAAAAGAATGTCCGCATCTTCGGTCCGGTAGCGGAAAATGGGGTCTTCATAACTTCGCCCGAAACGTTCCCCAAAAGCTCGCCCCTCTTCGGCGATGACGGGCAGGGCGGATTCCAGAGTCGCCTGAAGGCGGCGTCGAATGCCCATATAGCCTGGGTACAGACGACCATCGGCCCCAGGAATGGGATCCGTCAGAACCACCGGATTGATGTTGACCGGTCGTTCAGGGTCCAGGTGATAAGCCGGCGTAAAAGGAGGTAAAAAGGCATCCACGGCTTCCTGGTCAGGAACCTCGACGGGCATCATGGTGTGGGAAAGGCGAAAGCCGTCAAAACACACCATCACAGGGACCAACAGCCTTTCGGCCACTTTGTAGGCAAGGATCACCTGGTCGAGGATTTCCTGGTTGTTCAGGCAATAAAACTGCATCCAGCCCGTGTCTCGTTGCGCGATGCTATCCTGCATGTCGTTCAAAATGGTCCAAGGAGCTCCCAGCCCTCTGTTCGTGACAGGCATGACAATGGGCACTCGTGCTCCAGCCGCCCAATGGAGCTGTTCATGCATATACGCCAGCCCATTGGCGGCCGTGGCGGTGAAGGCGCGAGCCCCGACAAGGGAAGCGGAAATACAGACGCCCATGGCTGAATGCTCGCTTTCCACTCGAACAAATTCCGCTTGGAGCTCACCTCGTTCCACATATTCCGAAAGTTCTTCAGGAATCTTGGACTGAGGCGTGATCGGGTAGGCCGCAATCACCTGAACGCGACAGAGCTTTGCCGCTAAGGCCGCTGTTTGGTTTCCGGTAAGAATTTTGGTCGCCACTTTGACGTTAGCCTTTCTTTGCTTTTTGCGGAATAAAGGTCTCGCCCATGGACCTTGTCGAAAGAGTTTTTGACATATCGATGCGAACGTTGCAAGTCAATGGGAATAAGTGGATGTTTGTGCCGAAAAAGGGCCGTAGCGTGGATTTGGGGGGCTTTTCGACGACATGGCCTCGAGGGACCCTATGGACGGCCTCATGCGTTTGGGGTTTGCGCAGGATCCGAAGGGGCGGACCGATGTGTCCGCCCCGCATGCCACGCCTGAATTTTAATATGGAGAGAACCTACCCTGCCCGCTCGCACCGTCGGGGGTATGTAGAGACAAAAAAAGAGAGCCGAAGCCCGTGCATCCTAAGCTTAGGGCGGCTCTCCTTGTCATCCCGGAGGATGGTGCGAACTACTTGGACTTGGACGCCCGCTTCGAGGCCTTGAGCGGGTTAATCTTCGCTTGCTGTGTCGTCACAGGCGCTTTGACATGGGTCGCAAAATTACAATGACCCGTTTTCCACTTGATGCTGGGATTCGGATAACTGGCACAGAAACGCCCCGCCGGGACCTCAACGATCCTCTGGCACCCTTCGCACTGCTCCACCACCTGATGGCAAGAGCCCCCATTGTACCCGCAGCCGGCCTTGGTCATGAAGGCGCAGTCCACACCCGCCTTCACCGTTTGACAAATCATGGCGATCACCTCCGTTTTTTCTTATAATGTGCCCCGAAAATCGGCGTAATACTACTCATGAAATTGCCGCTGTCAAGCTCGATGCGACGCGTTTTTTGCAAATGGAGCGAAAAAAATTTCGTCCTGACAAACCCGTGCAACCTCTCGATCTCCCATGATTTGTTTAAAAATCACAGGGCCTCTGACCGGACGAGGCAAAAACGGGTTAAAGTTTTTTCGAAAAAAGGCGATTCCCTTAAAGAGACATTGGAATGGTGAACAATACAGGGAGCGGACATTCGAGCATCCATGATGACGGCGGCGGATGGACAGGGTAGAAGCGCGGATCGAGTCGCGCTCAAGAGGAACAAGATCGGCCAACTGTTGTTGGAAGCCGGTCTGATCGCACCAAAGGACCTGGAGCGCGCTTTGCAAGAGCAAAGCCGAAACGGGGATCGTTTGGGGACTATTCTCATTCGGCAGGGTGTCATCGACGAAAGGATCCTGACCGAATTTCTTGCCAAGCAGTTTCGTGTTCCAATGGTGAATCCGGCGCGCCTGACGCCTCCCAAAGATGCCCTGAAGATTGTTTCTCCTCAGGTCATCCAAAAGTACCAGGTTTTTCCTCTGGGCCTGATCGGCACGACGTTGCATGTGGCCATTTCGGATCCAGGTAACCTTTTCGCCATCGATGATCTTCGGTTTATCACGCAAAAGAACATTCGTGTCCATGTGGCTCCGGAAAGCTTGATCAAAAAGGCTTTTGAATCGGTGCATACGGCCGGAGTCGAAGAAAGTTTTGAGGCCGTCATGGGCATGATCCGTGACGAAGCGGAAGCGGAGGTGGTGGAAGGGTCTCAGGAAATTGACCTAGCCCATCTGGAAAACGCCGCCGGAGAAGCCCCGGTGGTCAAATTAGTCAACCTGATTCTTCTTGATGCCATTCGCAAGAAGGCGAGCGATATTCATGTGGAGTGTTATGAGAAGATCATGCGGGTAAGGTATCGCATCGACGGGTTGCTGTACGAAGTGATGCGTCCTCCTTACCAGCTTCGAAACGCCATCATTTCCCGACTCAAAATCATGAGCCGGTTGGATATCGCGGAACGCCGACTGCCTCAAGACGGCCGTATCAAGCTCAAGAGTAAAAGCGGCGAGATGGAATTTCGTGTGTCCGTTCTGCCGACCCTTTTTGGGGAAAAAGTGGTTTTGCGTCTTTTAGATAAGTCCAATCTGCAGCTGGACATGACTAAGCTGGGGTTTGAACCCAAGCAATTGGACCTGTTTCGGGAAGCCATCTACAGGCCTTACGGCATGGTTTTGGTGACCGGCCCGACCGGAAGCGGTAAGACCACAACACTTTACAGCGCCCTTTCCGAATTGAACAAGATCAGCCATAACATCTCCACAGCGGAAGACCCCGTGGAATTCAGTCTTCCGGGTATCAACCAAGTGCAAGTTCATGAAGCTATTGGGCTCACCTTTGCGGCGGCATTAAGGTCCTTTTTACGCCAAGACCCGGACATCATCATGGTGGGTGAAATTCGGGATTTTGAAACCGCCGAAACCGCCATCAAGGCGGCTTTGACGGGCCATTTGGTCTTGAGCACACTTCATACCAACGATGCACCAAGCACCGTGAACCGCCTGCTCAACATGGGTATCGAACCGTTTCTGGTGGCTTCCGCTGTGAATCTGGTCATGGCTCAGCGGCTCGCTCGGCGAGTGTGCCCCGAATGTCGAGTGGTGGAAGAGGTGCCTCCGGAGGCCCTCATCGATCTCGGGGTCAAAGAAGAAGATGTGGGGACTTTTAAGTGCTATCGAGGTCGAGGTTGCCCGGCATGTTCCAATACGGGGTATAGAGGCCGCATCGCCCTTTATGAAGTGATGACCATGACCGATGAAATACGGGATTTGGTGTTGGTGGGGGCTTCAGCCGGGGAAATCAAGCGGGAAGCCATGCGACTGGGAATGGTGACATTGCGACAAAGCGCCATCAATAGACTCAAAGAAGGTATTACTTCGGTGGAAGAAGTGCTTCGATCGACGGTGAGGGATTAGGGAGTCCACCATGCCGGAATTTCTCTATAAAGGGATCAATCGTAAGGGGCAAAAGGTTCAAGGGGAAATCGAGGCCGACAACATCACCATCGCCCGCCAACTGCTGGAACGTCAAGGGCTTTCTCTGAAAGCCCTTAAGCCCAAGCCCAAGGATCTTTTGGAATACGTTCCCGTTCTTCAAGAAAAGGTCAAGGAAAAGGATCTGGTTCTTTTTACGCGCCAGTTTTCCACCATGATCGATGCGGGCCTTCCGATTATTCAGTGCCTTGAAATTCTTCGGGATCAGACGGAAAACAAGGCCTTTCGCAAGGTGCTTCGAACGCTCAAAAAAGATGTGGAAGAAGGAGCCACCTTTTCCGACGCTCTACGAAAGCATCCTAAAGTGTTCGACCAGCTTTTCGTTAACCTGGTGGCCGCCGGAGAAGCAGGCGGCATTTTGGATGTAACCCTCACACGTCTTGCAGCTTACCTGGAAAAGGTCGCCTCGCTTAAGAAAAAGGTCCGAGGCGCCATGACCTACCCGGCCATCGTGGTAGCCATCGCCTTCATTGTCATCGCGGTTATTCTCATTTATGTCATTCCGGTCTTTGCCGGCCTTTTTAAGGATGCCGGGGTTTCCCTACCCGCGATGACCTTGCTTGTCATGAACATCAGTGATTTTACCAGGAATTATTTTCATTGGATGATCCTGGGCCTCGTGATTCTCGGCTTTTTGTTTCAACGTTTTCGTAAGACTCAGCGCGGGCGCGACATCACAGACCGCTTCTTTCTCAAGGTGCCTGTCTTCGGTATTCTAATCAAAAAGGTGGCCTTGGCTCGGGTGACCCGCACCTTGGGGACTATGTTGGGCAGTGGAGTTCCCATCCTTGAAAGTATGGAACTGGTGGCTGCGACGGCAGGCAACACCGTGATTGAAAAAGCCATACGGCAAGCGCAACAGGCCGTTTCTGAAGGCAAAACCCTTTCGGAACCCTTGCAGGAAAGCGGCATTTTTCCGCCCATGGTGGTCCACATGGTTTCCGTCGGCGAAGCGACGGGAGCTCTGGACAGCATGCTCTCCAAGGTGGCCGATTTCTATGATGAGGAGGTGGACGCTACCGTGGAAGCCCTGACATCTCTTTTGGAACCCATGCTGATTGTTTTTCTCGGCGTGACCATCGGAGGATTGCTGGTGGCCATGTATATGCCCATTTTCCAATTGGCCGACGTGGTCTCTCGAGGCGCATGATCGAGGACGGTGAAGCGAGTTCGGCCATGACGAAGGCCCTGCGCGGTTCAGGAAGCGCCGAAGAAAACGCCTCCTTTCAGCGCAAAGTGCACACGTACCTTGTGCTAAGGCTTCTTGCGGCGGTTTTTCTGCTGGCCGTCACGTTCGTCTTTCAGCTTCGCTTGTCCCGAGATGTTTCGGAGCCGATGCTCACGCCGCTTTACATCTACGCGGCGGTGCTTTTTTCCGTGACCCTCTTCAGCGCCTTTGTCCTGCCAAGGGTATGGCGTCACGGACTTTTTGCGGCAGCTCAATTTGCCTTTGACATAATGGCCGTCACCTTTCTGATCTACCATACCGGCGGAGTCACCAGCCCCTTTCCTTTCCTCTACATGGCCCTGATCATGGCGGCGGCTGTGTTGTTTCAACGCCGCGGCAGTTTCCTTGTGGCCGCAGCAGCGATTATCGCCTATGGAGTCCTACTGGATTTGCAGTACTTCGGTTGGGTGCATCCTTCGCCTTTTATGGGAAGAGGGACACCACCCGTTTCCAGTGACGTGTATTTCTATACTTTGCTGGTCACAATGACAGCATTTTTCCTCGTGGCATTTCTGAGTGGGTATCTGGCCACGGAACTTCAGAAATCGGCAAGGCTTTCCGCCCAACAAAGCCAAGACATGGAACGCTTGGAA
This sequence comes from Desulfosoma sp., assembly GCA_037481875.1. Taxonomy (NCBI): domain Bacteria; kingdom Pseudomonadati; phylum Thermodesulfobacteriota; class Syntrophobacteria; order Syntrophobacterales; family Syntrophobacteraceae; genus Desulfosoma; species Desulfosoma sp. The sequence goes on from JBBFKY010000001.1 coordinate 398,773, forward strand.
TTTTTTTACCGTCGGCTGGTGGAAAACCTGGGTGCGGGGCTTCTTTCCACAGACACTCAAGGGATTATCACCTATGCCAATCGGGCGGCGCAGGGATTGCTGGACACTGCCGAGCACCCCCTTGAAGGTCGCCCCATCGACCAGGTGCTTCCCGGTTTGGCAGGCTGTCCGGCCGTGAGGGCCATCGATGGTGTTCCTGGGAGTGTAAGCCTTCGGCCCGGTCATGCTGCGGGCGGGACGCCAGGACTCCCAGAAAAACAAACGGTTTCGAACGTAGGGGCACGGCGCGCCGTGCCCCTACGTCAAGCGGCGTTGCCTGGGGAAGCTCATTTTGAGTTCTCAGATAAAGTCTCGGGAAACGGAAAGCCTCACGCTCAGCAATCCCCGGATTCTGCGGCGACGAACCAAGAAACACCTTTGTCGAATGCCGGGGAACAAGACAAAACGGCCCAAAGTTTTCACGCGCCATCCATCTACCTTGTGCCAAAGGAAGCGGCGCAAGACCGGGGCAATCCTTCGCGTGTGTTTGAAATCATGCAGGAAACTTCCAGCGGAGAAAAAAGATCCTTTGTGGTGACGATGTCTCCCTTGGAAACGGTGTCCAGGGGTCGAGCCAGTGTCATTGTGTTTCAGGATCAAACGGAACTCAAAGCTCTGCAGGAACGTATGAAGCGTCTGGAACAACTGGCTTTTGCCGGAAAAATGGCCGGAGAAGTCGTTCATGATATCAAAAATCCTTTGGCGGCCATCAGCGGCGTCATCCAGATGATGGCTTCTCACTGGGCGGAAGATGATGTCTCACAGCGCCTGTACGAGATTCTGACTCGAGAAATCGAGCGACTGAATACACTTGTCAGCCGTTTTTTATGGATCGCTCGAGAAGGCAAAGCCTCAGAACGCCCCGAACCCGTCTCCATTGCCGAAACCATACGCCAGGTCCTGGAAGCTCTGACCATGAGCAAGCACCTGACGGACCGACACCGAGTCCATGTGGATGTTCCGGAAGAACTCAAAGTGACTCTGGTGCCGCGCCATCTCTTTCAGATCCTCTGGCACCTGGTGGCCAACGCCGCGGAAGCCTTGCCGAACGGAGGTCTTGTGCGTATCGCCGCTCGAAGCCACACCCATGAAGACGGCCGCTTTGGGATTCTGCTCAAGGTGGCTGATAGCGGAGCAGGGGTTTCCGAAGACGTGATCCAAAAAATGTTCGAACCTCTTTTTACCACCAAGGAAGGCCACCTGGGTCTGGGCCTCAGCCTCGTGAGCCGCCTTGTGGAAGAAGCCGAAGGCCGAATCCATGTGGGTTCCTCCGCCGCCTTTCCCATGTGTGTCCGCGTCTTTTTCCCTCAGCCTTAATTTTTCCTCTTGCCAAGGCTCACCCTCGTGATTATATAGCACTCGTTCTTGATGAGTGCTAATAAAGCCTCGGTGTGATCCTTTAAAAATCCATGATTTTATAAGGAAAGGAGAGGGTTCCATGAAGCTTCGACCGCTTAACGATCGTGTGGTCATCAAGAGGATTGAAGAAGAGGAACGGACGGCCGGCGGTATCATCATTCCGGATACGGCGAAGGAAAAGCCTATTCAAGGGGAAGTCCTGGCCGTGGGGAACGGCAAGCTCATGGAAGACGGCACCCGTCGTCCCTTGGATGTGAAGGCGGGGGATCGAGTGCTTTTCAGCAAGTATGCCGGTACCGATGTCAAGGTGGAAGGCGAGGATCTGCTCATTATGCGAGAAGACGACATTTTGGCCATTATTGAAAAGTAAAGCGAAAGACAAGGAGGATCGGTCTCATGGCAAAGCAACTCATTTATGATACCAAGGCTCGAGAAGCCCTGCTCAAGGGTGTGAATACTCTGGCGGATGCCGTCAAGGTGACCTTGGGCCCCAAGGGACGCAATGTGGTGATCGAAAAGGCTTTCGGTGGTCCCACGGTGACCAAGGACGGGGTGACGGTGGCCAAGGAAATCGAGCTGGCCGATAAGTTTGAAAACATGGGCGCTCAGATGGTCAAGGAAGTGGCCAGCAAGACCAGTGACGTGGCCGGGGACGGGACCACCACGGCAACCATTCTAGCGCAATCCATTTACTTTGAAGGGTCCAAGCTGGTGACGGCCGGAGCCAACCCCATGGCTTTGAAGCGCGGTATTGAAAAGGCCGTGAAGGTCGTGGTTGATGAACTGAAAAAGATCAGCAAGCCCACCAAGGACCAAAAGGAAATCGCTCAGGTCGGTACCATTTCCGCCAACAACGATGCCACCATTGGAAATATCATCGCGGAAGCCATGAATAAGGTGGGCAAGGAAGGCGTCATCACGGTGGAAGAAGCCAAGGGCATGGAAACCACGTTGGAAGTGGTGGAAGGCATGCAGTTCGACCGCGGCTATATTTCCCCGTACTTTGTCACCGATCCGGAAAAGATGGAAGTGGTTCTGAATGAACCGCTCATTCTGGTTCATGAAAAGAAGATCAGCAGCATGAAGGATCTTCTGCCCATTTTGGAACAGATCGCCAAGATGGGACGCCCCCTTTTGATCATCGCGGAAGATGTGGAAGGCGAAGCCTTGGCCACTTTGGTGGTGAACAAGCTACGAGGCACTTTGCAAGTCTGCGCCGTGAAGGCTCCGGGTTTTGGGGATCGCCGCAAGGCCATGTTGGAAGATATCGCTATTTTGACCGGCGGCCAGGTGATCAGTGAGGAAAAGGGGATCAAGCTGGAAAGCGTGACCCTGAAGGATCTCGGCAGTGCCAAGACCGTGCGTGTGGACAAGGACAACACGACCATCGTGGACGGCGCTGGAGATCGCAAGGCTTTGGAAGGCCGTGTGCGTCAGATTCGCACCCAGATCGAAGAAACCACCAGTGACTACGACCGTGAAAAACTTCAGGAACGACTGGCGAAGCTTGTCGGTGGTGTGGCTGTGATCAGTGTCGGGGCGGCCACGGAAACGGAAATGAAGGAAAAGAAGGCTCGCGTGGAAGACGCTTTGAACGCGACCCGCGCAGCTGTGGAAGAAGGCATTGTGCCGGGTGGTGGTGTGGCCTATCTGCGCTGCCTCAAGGCGTTGGAAAATCTGAAGCTTGAAGGCGAAGAACAGCAAGGCGTGAACATTGTTCGTCGAGCCTTGGAAGAACCGGCTCGTCAGATCGCCAACAACGCCGGTGAAGAAGGTTCTGTGATCGTCCAAAAGATTAAGGCCGGCGAAGGCGCCTTTGGATTCAATGCGGAAACCGGCGAATTCTGCGACCTTTATGAAGCCGGTGTCATTGATCCCACCAAGGTGGCTCGGTCCGCGCTGCAAAACGCTGCCAGTGTCGCGTCCCTCATGCTCACCACCGAATGCATGGTGGCGGAACTGCCTAAGGAAGAAAAGTCCGAAATGCCGGGTGCCGGAGCCGGCATGGGCGGCATGTACTAAAAGGGATTTTTCGGGAACTCCTTCCCGGTCCTTTAAGTTGCACGTGGAAGGCCTCTCCTTGCGGGGAGGCCTTTTTTCGTGAAATCGTGAAATTGTGAATCGTGGAGTCGTGGAGTCTTGAAATGGTGAGGGTGTGGGGGTGTGGAAGAGGGCGAGACTTTAAACTATCGGAGTTGACGACTCAGGCTTTTGCGATTATCGATGGTGCGATTTGGGCTCCGTGCTTTGACGGTCAATGACTTGGCGATTTACACTCACCCGATACACGATGGAAGATTTAAGGTATCACGATCCACGATTTCACGATTCATGACTTATCGCTCAGCATTCACGACTTCACCACACTCAGGGGGTTAAGACAGGACTGATGGACTACAAGAAGACGCTGAACCTTCCCAAGACCGATTTTCCCATGAAGGCAAACCTGGCCCAGCGCGAACCGGAAATGCTTGCCCGGTGGGAACGCATGGACCTTTACGGAAAGCTTCGCCAAGCTTCTGCAGGCCGAACACCTTATATCCTGCACGACGGTCCGCCTTACGCCAACGGCCACATTCATTTAGGCACGGCCCTGAACAAGATTCTCAAGGACATGATCGTCAAGAGCCGCCAGATGAGCGGGTTTGACGCCATTTATGTGCCTGGATGGGATTGCCATGGGTTGCCCATCGAACACCAGGTGGACAAGGAACTCGGACTCAAGAAAAAAAGCATGACCCAGGTGGAGATTCGAAGACATTGTCGTGCGTACGCCGAAAAGTTCATCGATATTCAGCGTGAGGAATTCAAACGCCTGGGCGTTTTGGGCGAATGGGACAATCCGTATCTGACCATGTCCTATGACTACGAAGCCACCATTGCTCGAGAACTGGGCCGGTTTTTTGAACGGGAAAGCGTGATTCGAAGCAAGAAACCCATCTACTGGTGTTGCAGTTGCCGAACAGCCCTTGCGGAAGCCGAAGTGGAATACCATGACCATGTGTCCCCGTCGATCTATGTGAAGTTTCCCTTGAGTGATGAAAGTCGAGCGGCTTTCCCGGAATTAAAGGATGTGCCCGTTTTTGTTCTTATCTGGACGACCACACCCTGGACCCTTCCGGCCAATCTGGCCATTGCGCTGCATCCGGATTTCGCCTACGCGGCCGTTCGAGTGAACGGCGAGGTGTGGATTCTTGCCGAGGGACTCTTGGAAAGCTGCATGAAAACCTTTGGGATCAGCGTCTACGAAAAGGTTCGAACCTTTTCCAGCCGTGAACTGGAAGGGCTTACCTGCCGCCATCCTTTCATCGATCGGGAGTCGCGTCTTGTGCTCGGAACCCATGTAACCCTGGATGCCGGCACAGGGTGTGTGCACACGGCCCCGGGTCATGGTCGGGAAGACTATGACACGGCCCTGGAATACGGGTTGGATGTGTATTCCCCCGTGGACGACGATGGTTGTTTCACCGAGGATGTGCCGTTCTTTGCCGGGCAGTTTGTCTTTGACGCCAATCCGGCCGTGAATGCCAAGCTCAGGGATTTGGGCGCCCTGGTTCTGGAAACCAACGTTTCTCACAGTTATCCTCACTGTTGGCGCTGCAAGAAACCTGTCATCTTTCGAGCCACCGAACAGTGGTTCATTTCCATGGAACGCAATGACCTTCGCAAGAAGGCTCTGAAAGCGATCGATGAAGTGCAATGGGTGCCGTCATGGGGCCGGGATCGTATCTATCAGATGATCGAAAACCGTCCCGACTGGTGTATTTCTCGACAGCGCTCGTGGGGAGTGCCCATCACGGTTTTTATCTGCCGAAAATGCGGAGAAATTCTGGCTTCACCTGAAGTTTTTGAAAAGGTGACGGCACTTTTTGAGAAAGAAGGGGCCGACTGCTGGTTTGAAAGGGAAGCCTCGGAACTCCTTCCGGAAGGAGCTGTGTGTCGCGGCTGCGGCGGGACCGATTTTGAAAAGGAAATGGACATTCTGGATGTGTGGTTCGATTCCGGAGTGTCACATGCGGCGGTTTTGGAACGGCGTCCCTATTTGCGATCCCCCGCCGATCTTTACTTGGAAGGCAGTGACCAGCATCGAGGCTGGTTCCATTCGTCCCTTTTGGCATCGGTGGGCACGCGGGATCGAGCTCCTTACAAAGCGGTGCTGACCCATGGTTTCGTGGTGGACGGACAAGGCTACAAGATGTCCAAGTCCTTGGGAAACGTCATTGCGCCCGATGAAATCATCGAGAAGTTCGGAGCGGAAATTTTACGTTTGTGGGTTTCCGCCGAAGACTATCGGGACGACATTCGTATATCCCAGGATATTCTGCAGCGTTTGAGTGAAACCTACCGAAGGATTCGAAACACTTGGAGGTTTCTGCTGGGGAACCTGCACGATTTCAAGCCGACTCAAGACAGTGTGCCTGCCGAAGCCATGCTTGAACTGGATCGCTACGCTTTGCACACGCTGCAAAAGCTGGTCGGTAAGGTGCGACGTGCTTACGACCGGTTTGAATTTCACCGTGTGTATCATGCCGTCCATAACTACTGCGCGGTGGACCTCAGCGCCTTTTATCTGGATATCCTTAAGGATCGCCTCTACACGGCACCGCCGGCCAGTGTTAAGCGCCGATCGGCGCAGACGGCCTTGTATCGTATTCTTACCACGCTGCTCAAACTCATGGCGCCCATCTTGTCCTTTACGGCGGAAGAAGCGTGGGCCCACCTGCCCGGGGATCACGGACCGTCCGTGCATTTGGAAGCCTTTCCTGAGGTGGACGAATCTCTTCTCGATGAAGCTTTAGAAGAACGATGGGAACGGATTCTTCGTCTACGTGCCGATGTGAGCCGTGCCCTGGAAGCGGCTCGACAGGCCAAAACCATCGGACATCCTCTGGATGCCTGCGTCCGATTGGATCTTCCTGAAGAATGGCGCCAAGTTTTGGGTCAAGATGCCGAACTGTTGCGCACGGTGTTTATCGTGTCAGAGGTCCGGCTGGAAAAGCTGGACGATCAGCCCGGGGTCAAGGAAGGTCAGGAGGTTTCGGGCCTCAAGGTTTTGGTGGAACCGGCATCTGGAGAAAAATGCGAACGTTGCTGGGTGGTTGCCAAGACCGTGGGCGCTTTTTCGGATCATCCTACCATTTGCGGTCGTTGCCACGACGTTCTGAGTGCGAGCGGGTGATTCGTGAAGGGGTTTCGAAAGCTTTTTATGCTTCTTGAAAGCGGGAGTACGGCTGACGCACGGCCTTCGGCGTACCTTTTACTCGCCTTGGTGGTGCTGGGTGTTTTCGTGGTGGACCAGGCCACCAAGGCGTGGGTGCTTGCCGCCTTGCCGCTTTACAGTCAGAAGGAAATCATTTCCGGTTTTTTTAACCTGGTGCATGTTCGAAACACGGGAGTGGCTTTCAGCTTTTTTGCAGGAAGCGAAAGCCCATGGCGGGTGTACGGGCTTTCGGGCCTGACCTTCATGGCCTTGGTGGTGATTTTCTTTCTGTATCGCCAAACCGGTTCTGAAGAAAAGGCAAGACGCGTGGCTTTAGGACTTATCGCCGGAGGAGCCCTCGGCAATGTGGTGGACCGCCTACGGTTTGGAAACGTTGTGGATTTTCTGGACTTTTACATCGGACCCTATCACTGGCCGGCCTTCAATGTGGCCGATATGGCTGTGACGACCGGAGCCGCCCTTTTACTGTTCACTGTGCTGCGCACCGAAAAAAAAACTCATCCACCCTTTGAAAAAAACCCCGCGTCATCATCCACAAAAACCTAAACCAGAATACTCGTGTCCCACACCCGACACCATTACCCCATGCTTTCTTCCATCACTCCTAGGAATTCACCGATCCCTTCCACCCTATTTCTCCTTTTCCTTCTTCAACTGCACGGTGACAAAATCCGGTACCCACTGATTTTCTTTGGCATTCCAAACATATTGGCGAACCACCAAGGCGTCCTTGTAAATGCGTTCCACCAGGCCGTCCGGGGTCACAGGTGTTCCCTCCCTGACGATGTAGCCTCGGCCTGCAGCGTCTTCGATAAGGGCACGAGATCCCATATCCCCCCAAAGGATAGCCTTGAGCCCTCTCTCGATTTCGCCTAGGCTCATCTTTTGCAAAGGTGTCAAAGGAAATCCGGCTGATGGAACAGGCGGGGGCTCCCTTTCGCTTTCGGGATAGGTCTCGGTGACCGTCACTCCGGGTTTGACAAAGGGGACAAAGGGATCCAGCAGCCCCAAAGGGCGATAACGAAACTCATCGCTTAGAACAGCCTGATGCATTTGCCCTCGAAGGACAAGAGCCTGTTCGGGGCTGATCTCCATGTCTTCGAAAGCTTGTCCGGAAGATACCGCCGCAGGCTCTTTGGGTGTCGGCGCCGCAGAGGTGGAATCCGTCGGCGTTGCCATACCGAAGCCCAGCATCACAAAAAACAGCATGGCAGAAACCGCAAACACCGAATTTTTTCTCAAGCCCTTCCAAGCCCTGGAAGATTTACCCGCCTGCCCTCTCTTTGTGTGCGCGTGCCGTTTTCTGATCATCTCAGCACCCCTTCCCCTCGCTCCACATGAGCCATGCCCTTTAAATGCAGGCAACCAAGGACCATTTTCCACTTCGAGATCCTTTCCCATGGCCCTTTTTGGCACCAAATTCTTTACGATTCAACAAAAAGATCCTTCCATGAATCTAGAAATCTTATCGTCAATCCCCCTCGCTTCCTTGAATCCTGACAATTATTGTCACTTAACCGACAAAGTTTGTCACTTCCCCGCAAGTATCGGGGGCATTGTTCCTCGGCAGTTGCTCCTAATCGTTTGAGAAGAATCACAAAAAAAGTTTTTGGGTTTCCTGGCACAACCTTTGCTTTAGTTTCAGGCGGGGGGTTCGAGAACACTTAAGGATGGGTTATCCCCAATGATGCCGAAGAAAGGGGGGAGAGACGACCGACGGCGGGGGATCAGGCTCCCTGAAGAAACCGGATACCGACCCTGGGGTCGGGCTCAATCACACAACAGGAGGACAATCATGTTGATCAAGATGAGAGAAAACAAAGGCTTCACCTTGGTGGAACTCATGATTGTGGTGGCCATCATCGGCATCCTGGCCGCCGTGGCGGTGCCCTTTTATCAGCGCTATGTTCAAAAATCACGACTCACCTCTCTCGTTTTTCCCGCACTCCACTCCATCGAGACCAACATCGCAGCCTTTTACGCTGTAAGGAATAGTTTTCCGAATTCCATATCGGGCATGACGGCGGATGCCGACATGAGCTATATTGACAACGCAACCTTTGATGGTAACCAAGGGAAGCTTACCATTATTATAAACGGTCGGACCGCTCTCAAACAGCTGGATGGTAAAACTCTTACGGCTACGGCTAAAACAAGCGGCGGTAAGATCACTACCTGGGAATTGGGTGGCACTCTAGCGGACGAGCTTGGTCTTAAATAATCATTCCACTTTATGTGGGGGGCATGGCCCCCCTTTTTTTTCGTGACACTTGAAGATGCAGTCAATCGTCCATACCGGAGGCTGACCGGTGCCAATGCGAAAACCATACCTTCGCATGTTACCCCTATTCGTTGGGCTTACACTTCTCATCGTCAGTTATTCTAATACGTTTTATGGCCCATTTGTTTTGGACGACTTCCATAGTTTCGTGAAAAATGCCGATACTCATATTGAGCGGTTTGATAGTGAAAAATTCATCAATCTTGCCAAAACAAGGTTCGGTATCTATCGATTCGTGCCGATGTTAACCTTTAGTCTGGACTATTTATGGGGCAAAGGGGAAATATACGCCTATCACGTCACGAACCTGGCTATTCACATCATCGCCTATTTGTTATGCATTTCCTTTATCTACAGTCTTTTTTGCATTCCGAGTATTCGTGTCCAATCGCCTCAAAGTCGTCTCTTTGTAGCCTTGGCTGTAGGCTCTCTTTGGGCGCTTCATCCTGTGCAAACCAGTGCCGTGACCTACCTGGTGCAGCGCATGGCGTCGTTGCAGGGAATGTTTTTCCTCGGAGCGACCACCGCCTACGTTAAAGCACGTTTAGCCTTGCTGAACGGTGAAAGAAAAAGGTTCATCTCCTGGGGTGTCGTTCTTGGGCTGGCCGCTCTAGGGGCGTTTCTTTCCAAGGAAAATTCGGCCGTTCTTCCGCTGGTGATTCTTGTCATCGACACATGGTTCTTCGATGGGCGAATGGTCCGCCGTATCTTGCAGCCCCTGATCAATTGTTTTCAAAAGCGTTTGGGCAAAGTGGTTCTTTTGGCGTGTACTGTTGTCGTCATGCTTGGAACCTACTTTGTCATGGATCATTTGTCAAAAGGGTATTCCGGCCGCCATTTTACGATGACGGAAAGGCTTCTCACCGAAAGTCGTGTGATTCTGCGATACGTAGGGGCGATATTGATACCTCGTCCCGGAAGTCTTTCTTTGGAGCATGATGTAGAACTGTCGACCTCGATTTTCTCACCCATAACCACACTGTTGTCAATGTGCGCCATTGGGGCGGCCCTCTTCTATGCTGTTGCCGCAAGGAAGAGACAACCCGTCATTACCTTTGGAATTCTATGGTTTTTTACCACCTTGAGTATTGAATCGTCGATTGTACCTTTGGAACTCATGTTCGACCACCGTATGTATCTTCCTTCCGTGGGCCTTGTGCTGGCCGGCTTTGTTGCTTTAAGGCAATCCCTTGGCAGGGTCGGGAAACACTATTCCGAGAGCGAAAAGAAAAAATTAGCCTGGTCTTTGATGGCCGTGGTGTGCTCCTTTTTGTCCCTCATAACCTTTTTAAGGAACGAAGACTGGAGAGACCCCGTCACCATTCATGCCGACGCGGTACGGAAAGCGCCGCGAAATCCGAGAGCGCATGCGAATTATGCCGTGTCTTTGTATCTAGCCGGTTTCCATGAAGAAGCCCTGGTGGAAGCGGAGAAAGCGATCGATTTAGGACGTCAAAATTTCGAAGAAGATGTGGTTTCCGCTGTGACTGTTGTGGCCGTTTACATGGAGCGGAAGGATTGGCAGAAGGCAATTGCAGAGGGAGAAAAGCTCTTAGCGAAATCTCATGGAAGGGCCGATGCTGATTCCATGGTTGTTTTCTTACTAAGATTGGCTGAATGCTATCGGCAAATTGAAGATTATTCCAAAGCATATATGTATGCTCAAAAGGCTATAGATGTTATTCGACAATATCCGTATCTTCGAGTCGAACGACAGCACCTTTACAGAGTGCTTGTAAATTTATTTGCAGACGCAGAAAAGAAGGGGGTGGTGCTGGACAATACGTTGGAGAATGATCTTTGTCTTGACGAGAAAATCGCGCACGCACTGTTTGCCTTCGGTGATTGGGAAGGCGCGCGCTACTTCGCTCAGAAGGGGACAACAGACGGTGTTGATGCTCAACATCTTGTGAAAACGATTGATCTTCTTGAACAGCGCACGGCTGCCCAAAAAGCGCAGTGGGAGTTTGATGATGCTTCATTCCTTATAAAGGTCGCTTTTTTTATAAGTAAACACTTATCCCATGATGTTTTCATGAGCTTGGGCGAGCGAATCATCGAGCATAGACTCAAGAAAGATCCGTACGATGCCGCTGCCCATTTGCTTCAAGGCTGGTACGAATTCCACCGAGGGCGCTATGGAGAGGCTGTCAGTCAAGCGAAGCTGGCCATTGCGTTGGCGCCTCAATGGGCCAAGGCATGGATTGCCCTAGGATTCTTTGAGCAACAGGCAGGTGGGCTTGAACAGGCATTGACGGCTTTTCAGCACACCCTGGAGCTTTATCCGGGTTACCCCAAGCGGGAAGTGCTGAAGGTGCTGATGGCTCAGCTTGAGGCTTCTCAAATGGCTGGTCCCGAATCGGTGATCTCCATGCGGACGGAAACCGAAGAGGGGCAGGAAGGTTCTTTCACCTATTAGGCTCATCCGGCAGGGCGCGTGTTTCGGGGTGCCCAGGCCTTACGTTTTGTCCCGTGTTTTAACCTGGAACCTCAACCGAGGCGGTGCGTTGAAGCGCCTACTTTTCGCCGTCGACTCACGGCGTTTTCTTTTTGCGGTCTCGTGATCTTTTCTGATTTCCTTAAAGAAATCGTGAACAGCTGCCGAATAGTACAATGAAAGGTCTGTGTCCCTTTAGAGGCCGCTCTTTAGAAGTGGAGGGACGAAAGTTCGAGCATCTGAAAAGACACTGAGCAAGGAGCGCACAGTGATCAGGGCATCCCAGCGAAAAGAAAAAAGAGGAAAAGCTTCCGGCGTCAAAGTCTTGGCTCCCTTGGTGACGCAAAGAAAAAAGCGGACGGGCGGGTTTACGCTGGTCGAACTTATGGTGACAGTAGCTATCTTGGCCATCCTAGCGGCTGTGGCCGTTCCCGCCTATGTCAACTACGTGAATCGGGCTCGGCAAAGTGAGGCTATTCTGGCTCTGATGAACGTCAAGATGGACCAAGAAATTTTCTGGGACGATCACAGCCGGTACGCCGGAACCATCGGCTGTCTTTCCTCGTTCGGAAATACCTGTTCGGCGGGTACGTCGCGCGTGACCGCAAGCGGCTACAGGGTCAAAATCACGCAAGCAGGGGCGAGCACCTTTCGAGCCCAAGCGTACAAAAAGGTCTATCCCTACGCGTCTACCGATATCATCGAACTTTACGTGACGGCGAACACGTCGGATTCGGCTCCGAAGGTGCTTCACCCTGACGCCATTGCCTTTTCGATTTTCAAATGGATTTTCGATTGAGGGTCCAGATGAAGGGAAAGTGCTTAAAAGGAATCTGCCTGGCGGGCCTCGGAATTTTCGTGTGGTTTTCCATGCTTTCATGTTCCACCGGGGATGTCCAAGAATCTCGTGAAAAAGAACGGCAGGAGAGGCCCTCTGGTTCGTCGGCGAGAAAGGTCTTCGAGGCTCCAGATCGTGGCTTAGATCGAGGGCGAACTCAAGGCGAAGGCGACACCGTGGAGGGGCGCCTGGTTTCGCTCGAGCTGGACCCTTCCCGCCCTGTTACGGGGGACACTCTGCGGGCTGTTGTAAACGTGGAAGGCGCAAACGTCGATGAAAAGGCCGTGCATATCCGCTGGAACGTCAATGGCAAGGACCTGGAAACGACAGGCATCGTTTTGGAACACCGCTTGCGCTACGGCGACTCCGTGACAGCTACGGCCGAGCTGATTTCCTTCGATGGAAGGCCTCAGGTTCTTTCCACATCGGTTCTTGTTGGAAATGCTCCCCCCACGATCGGCCTTCTTCAGGAAACGGTCAATGGGGGAGAGTACGTGGCGGTGATCCAGATGGAAGATCCGGAGCAGGACGAGGTGGTTTTGAAACTCGTGGAGGCACCTGAAGGCATGGTTTTGGACGAAGCGGCCAAAACACTTCGATGGCGGCCTTCTTCCGACCAAATTGGCGGTACCTTTCAAGTCGTGCTAGAGGGTAAGGATTCTTTGAGCAATGTGTGCCGTTTTGACTTTGACGTCACAGTTACCGGTTCCGGAAAAAATGAACTGTTTGCAGGTAGTGAGCGGCAATGAAAACGTTGAGGACGGATAGAGGTTTCACTTTGGTGGAATTGATGGTCACGGTCGCCATTGTGGCTTTGCTTCTCAAGTTTGTTGGATGGGGCTTGGCCGGCGTGACAGAGTACGAAGATGTGCGCATGGCGGCGCGTCGCCTGGAAACCGTTATTCAGGAAGCCAAGACCCTAGCCTATGAAAAGGGCGCGGTGTATTCGCTGGTCTTTGAATCCAAAGGCTACAAGCTTTTTCGCGACGACGACGGAGACGATAACAAGACGGAACCCGACGACGGAAATTGCCGTAGGGATAATGACAACGAGCCCTGGATACGAAGCGCGGAACTTTCGTCTCGGGTTTCAATGATTCTTGAAAGCAGCTTGCCGAAAAATTCTGAGGGCAAGGTCTGTCTTGCCTTTAGAAGCGATGGTCGTTTGGTAAAAGGTTCAGGTGGAAAGGTGCAGTTTATTGGAACGTCCGGGTCGCAGGCGACAGCAACGATCAATGCCATGGGGTGGGTTCATGTGGACTAGGTTTCGGGCCGACTCTACACGTTACACTAGGCCGATCGATTCAAAGGACAAGGGATTTACCTTGGTGGAAGTCCTGGTTTCCCTTTTGGTTCTGGGGGTTGCGCTCATGTCTTTATGGGGATTTCACTGGACTTCGCGCCATGTCAACATGAATTCCAAAAGAGAAGCGAGGGCCCTGCTTCTTGCCAATGAAAAACTGGAAGCCTATAGACAGGCCATAGCGGACAATAAAACTTATAACCCCAATGGGACAGAAACACTAACGCAAGATAAAGTCGTCTACACCAGGACAACAACGTCGGTCCTCGATCCTCTATACAGCTGGAAGAGAAATGTCACTGTTTCTGTGCAGTGGAAGGAGCAAAGAGGTGGCCAAGGCCAAGTGGTGCTTCAAACCATCGTGGTGCCCTAGTAGGCACTCTCCTGAGGCTGCTCCTGTTATCAGGGATGGTTTCAGGAAATTTCCGCCCCGGGGGTGGAGCGAGGGCATGACCCTTGTGGAACTCATGGTCTCTCTGGCCGTGACCGCTTTGGTCATGGCGGCGGCCGTGAGTATTTTTTCCGCCCAGCATCGAAACTATGTGCGAGATCGGTCGGAAAAAGAGGTTTTTCAAGATACCGTGGATGTCCTCAGAGTCCTGCAAAGGGACCTTCTTGAGGCGGGATGGGCCGTTGCGCCCAACATGGCTTTTCTCATTCGAGACGGCGGGGACAACTCATCGGATGAAATTTACATCAATGATGTGGACCTGATCGATCCCGTAGACGATGCGGAAAGGCTTGTGAAGGCGGCTGCATGTCCTGGGTGCCTGAAAGTGAGCTCCATTTCGGGTTCGACAATAGCTTTGGAAGATCCGTGGGAACCTTCCACCAACCCGAATTATGTTTTGGATATCGACGGAGACATCAAGCCACCAGACAACAAGACAGATATTGACATCGGCACTTATCTCATCAGTGATGCTACGGGTTTGGATAATAAAACGGGTCGCGTGGTGAGCCTATCCGGCACGAGTGTAGGGATTGACAGTTCTTCCCTGAAAGGGACTTTGGTGGCTCCCGCCATTTATTACTGCGTGGACGGTGGGTCAGCCCCATGCCATCCGTCCGGCGCTCAAGAGACTTTTGTCCTACGTCGAAATGATCGTAGCACTAAGGGCAAAGCCCTGCCCATCGCAGATAATGTGGTGGATCTACAGGTGGCCTACCAGGATGATTCTGGAAACTGGTACGGTCAGACCGGCTGTTCCGGCTCAGGTGTCGGCTCTGGGTTTTGCGAGCGAAGACCTTTTGAACCCAGCCGTATTAAGCTGATTCGTCTGAGCGCGGTGGTTCGAAGCCCGACCAAAGACAAGGACCGTTTGGCAGATCCCGCCTTTTGCCGTCCGGCTGTAGAAAATCGATCAGCGGGGACAGGGCCCCATGAGTGCGGTTACCAGTATAAAGTTTATACCGTCCTGATCTACCCTCGAAACACCTAAAGGACAGGCGACTATGAGCAAGGCAAAACCACCTGTGAAAGTGCAATTGTCAAGCCCTGGAGGATCCCAGGGCAGCATTTGTAAGAGCCCCTTGAAAGACAATCAAGGTACTGCCATGGTGCTGACACTTTCCGCCGTGGCTTTGCTGAGTCTTCTGGGTGTGTGGCTTGTGGTCCAGAGTGGATCGACACACCGAATGACCCAGTCTCTGGAGCGTCGGGAGAGCACTTTCAATTTGGCCGAAGGCGCCCTTCAGCTCAGTTGGCGCTGCCTTCAAACGGAGTCCAACGAAAAAATTCTTAAGGATCTTAGAAAAAAACAAGACGTGACCCCGGCACCCGGAATTGTTTCTTATATGAAGCCCAACCAATCGGTCGACAATCAGACCAAAGCTTCACGGACTCTTACGCCGCGCCTCATGTTTCTGGAGACTGCAACCGTTCCTGGATGGGATATGTCCAAATTTCGAGGCTATTATTATCTGGCCCAGGGAGAGGGGCGGGAAGATCTTCCCGACCAAAAGGGTGGACCTGCCCGATCTCACGTGGTGATGGTCGTTCAAAAGATCGGGCAGGTTTCTTCCCGCTAAGTTCCCTTGTCTTCCAGTTGTCTACTGACGCTGCTTCCAGCCGCTTTTTTCCACAGGAGGCGGCAGATCCACTTTGAGCCGGTGAATGACCCCGTTGCTCGTCTGAATAAAAAGATATTCACCGGAGGAATCCATCACAGGTCGGCTGGGCATGCCTTCCCCCAACTTCAACACGTAGCCGGTGTTGCTTATTTGAGCGTACTCACCTTCGCCCAACTGATCAGGTGTCTTGTTGACTTTGGTAAAGCCGGAGTTCTTGAACGGGTCGAAATTCATGGGGCGGCACATGTAATCCACCGCGTACAGATAAGCGTCGCCTCCTGCCGCACAGGGATCTTCTTTTGGAACAAAGCTTGTAAAGAAAACCACACCCCCTGCGATCAAAGCCGAATCCACCACCCGCTCCCCTGGAATGCTTAGGTCCTTAACGCACGTCCAGCAGGAATTGTTACATGAGGTTTCACAACAGTCTGGGCTTCCATCACTTTTCACCCACGCGCAGTTGCTGCTGAAGCTTGAAGAAGCACACAGGAATTGTGCGGAGACACTGAGGCCGTTGTAAGAAAAACCTGCTGGAAAAACAGAGGGTCGCGTCGCATTATCCCGAATGGCGTAAAAAGACATGGTTGCCGTGTCGGTGCGATCGTCCAGTCCGCCGACCACGTTGTCGTATTTACCCGTGCCGCAATACACCCAAGGGTTCTTGTAGGGATCTAGTGTGACGACGGGCATGACAGTGATGGGTTGACGCCCGGATCGGTAGATATTTGTAGTTGTAGGCGCGGTTTTCGACTTTCTAACGGTCAAATGAATACCTGGTTGTGAAGCAAAGAGGTTGAACTTAAGGGTGTAGAAATTGCCGTTGAGATCGCCGAAGGCGATATAGTCCACCTGGCCGTCTTGGGCCGCTTGGCCTTGGGAGTTCCACAGGTCAACGGCTACCGGATCTCCTATGGCATAAGGAATCGTGTTGGAACCGTTGGTGACCTTCGGCCAATTTGTTCCCCATGTATTGGTAATTTTAGGCCAAAGGTACTGAAAAATGTTCACCCCTTTTTCAATGTCGATCGCCAACAGGTTAGGCCTCAGGAAGGCCAATTTCTGATTGTCAGTCAGGGATCCAGGAAGATCCACCTCGGGCTTGAATGTATGCGGGCTGGCTCCAAGAAAAGCAAACCAGCCACTTAGATCATTGGAACCACGGCACGACGAAGAGAGGGAAGGTGCCCCGCCTTCTAATGGTTCGACTCTCTCTTTTGCCATGAAACACACCGCCTCTGGAGTATTCAGATATCCCACGTAGGGAACCGTCCAGGATACAGGCATGGTGGCCACTTGAGAGTAGGTGGCATTGTCCAAAAAAGGCATGTCCGCTGTGGAATTATCTATAACGAGGTTCCTAAGAACAGCGTATTCCCAAAGAACTTTGGGTTTATCAGGATCCGTCACATCAACGGCAAAATAGACGTCGCCCCCTCCCCGTTCTCCTCCAAGAAGAACCGTTCGCCATTCGCGGGTTCCGTTACCATCATGGTCGATAAAAACATCCCAGGCCACAGGAGAAAGATCCACCATGGTGCGATGGGCACATGCCGAAGGATGACCGTAGTCGGGTTTCGCCAAATGTTTAAGTTCTGGAAGTAGGTTACTGGGTACGTACGCCCAGAGTTCCTTGCCTATTGAACTTCCATGAGTGCTATTTTTCGGATCATAGACCCAGGTAGAGGTGTTATTATCCCAAACACCCACAACGAAGGCGTGAAGCATGCCATCGTTAGCGCCCACATAAACCATTTTTTTTCTGGTGGTGTGTTTTTGGCGAAAGCAATAAAAGCACTTCTTGGAACAGTTATCCATTTCGGTGCCACTGCACGTGCAAGAACAATCGCCGGCGATGTGCGGATCCACAGAGCTAACGGATGGAGGGCCGACAACGACGGGTGTGGAATACACAATGTCCCCCAAAGACCATCCTTTGCGATCTCGAGCGACTGCAGACCACGAATCGTTCCATTCACCGCGCACCCATTGAACCAAAGCTTTGGCATCTTCTTCCGTTTGGGAGCCATTCTTGTCGAAATCGATGGTGTTTGCCAAACTGGTTTTAATAACCGACCATTTGGACGGCAGCGAGGAATAAAAAGGAGCATTGCAAGAGGAGGTGCCATTGTCAAGTCGTAGCATGGTCCCTTTGTCCATGGTAAAGATGCAGCGGTTTTTCGGATCTGGGATGCTCAATATTTTTCCGGCATCCCAGCAATATCCGTCCACAAAACCTGGATCGGAGCAAAATTTTCCTTTGTTTAGAGACTTTTGGAAACTATAAAGGCTGCCACGACACTGACCGAGATACCACTGACAACCGGAATAGCTATTACATGTTGCGTTATCTGTGAAATCCTTACAACCGTCATAAGGCCAATAAGCTTCCAGATGGCCTTTCCATGCATAGATGTTGGGGTTGTCTTCATAAGCGGTAAAGGCGCCTCGAATAACCAGATCTTGCCCAAGCACTTCCTGAGTCACTGTCGCCACGGCTCCAGCACTCCCGGCCTTGGTAAGAATCGCTAACATTGCCTTTTCCAGTTTTTTTTCGAGTTCCAGAGGATTGTCCACAAAGAAGTAGTTATCCGGCACACCATTTTGGTCTTTGTCCCATTCATTCGTGTTATTATCATCGGGCATACGGTTTCCGTTAAGATCATCAAATCCACCCCATTTGGCCGCGTACCAGAGGGGATTTTTAAGTATTTGCGAGGCGTTTCCTGTCACGGTGAACTCTTTTTCCCAGGTGAGAGGCATACCAGCCACAGCAGCCGGTGTGTTGCTGTCCGCCGAGTTCGGAACATCTTTATCTTTTACGACCAGATAAAGACCGTCTCGGTCTGTTCCTGAAATGACGAAGCCCAAAACTTGATCAATGCTGCCGGCGGCGTAATCAGACGTGAGCTTAACCTTCACCTTATTCGGCACGACAGCTTCAATTTCATAAAAAACAATAGCGTCCATATCGTGATCGGCACCCTGCTCGACGTCTTCAAAATTCACGCGAAACTTCGCTTTGATCAAGTTGGACGCGTTGTCGTACGTGGCGTTGTCCACATAAAAATCGACAATCTGGTTGGAGGGGCAATACGCACCTGAGGTGCAGTTATCGATTTCCAGAACGTCATTGGGTTTTGTCAGCTTACATTTGGCGGCACACGCCGTGTAGACGTCATGGGTTCCGCTGACGCTTTTGCCGACGGGAACCAGCTGCACATGTTGATTGCCTACTTTGACTCGAATATCAGGAATAGGAGATGACATCGCCACCACATAAGTGGTCACCTTAGGTATTCCCTCTTTTTCTTGGATGTATTCCTTACCGTAGTAGGCTACAGCAGCTGAGTAAAAGCTTCCTTGCTTCGTGGGCTCTTCCGGGCAAAGTCCTCGAACAGAGCTGAGGTTGGCCAGGGTTTTGGACGAGCAAATAAAGTCGTAGATATCGCCGCTTCGGCCTATAAAGAATTTGTTGTTATTGAGCTTCTCCTGAGTTCCAATGACGTTGGCGAGAGACGCTACGTTCAAATCCGTCAGATCCCCTGAAAAGCTACCGAAGTAAGTCCCAGGTATCTGGTCGGAATCGTAACTCGGATTGATATCGCTTAGAACGAGAAGGTTTGGATTGGTGCAATCAGGGAAAAGGTCAAATGGGTGTAAATTGTTGTTTCCTTTCTTGATATACCAATCCGGCTTGGGAAGATTCAGGCCGGCGTCGTTATTTTCACTATATTCAAAAGCGCTTGTTGGACTTCCCTTTCCGGTTATGAAGCGGAAAGCTTCATACATCATTTCAGCCACGGGGTTTCCCCACATGCGGCATTGGCTTTCCGCAAGAGGAGCACCCGTGATCCAGCCGCAGGTTCCACCGTCCTGGTCCTGGTAAGAAAAGTCAGAATAGCGAAATCCCACGGGACTCATGCGGTCAAGAGTGAGTATAATGTTTCCTTGCACGTTTTCAGAAGTCTGAAAAATTCCGGACTGCGAGTTGATTTCGTCCATGACCGTCCAGATGTTTTTTCTAAGAACCCCGCCGCTCAAGTTTTTCCTGTAGGATCCCGTGAGAAGGCCCATGTAGAGTGGGCTTCGAAACACACAGAGTCCATCGTTGGCTCCGCAGTCGTTGTCTGTCTGACAGGCTTTATAGGTCTTGGAACACATTTTGGATCCGTCCCCTTCGCCGTACTTCTGAAGAAGACCGACAGGCTTAGGCGTGGTCCCACCCCCGGGATAGAGTTTACAGTAGTTCTTCTCTTCCCCCTTATTCCAATCTGTACTGCACACCTGAACTCGAACGAAATAGTCCTGGATGTCGTTTCTCGTACCGACAGGTCCACGCCGATAACCTGAAGGGGTTTCGGGGCCGCTACAGACGGCACGCTCCGTCGTGGCCCATTCCCATATTCGATGTTCGTCATTCAAAGCGACACGAATTTTGTGAGCCTCCCCCTTTGCTGTGCTGGTCACGCAAAACAAATGGCGCTTTCCTGGGGAAGGTGGATCGAACGGTGTCAACTTCTTAGTGTCACTGCCGCTGTATTCTTTACCCCAGCTATGCGCATCTTGAGGTATATAAGCGCCTTCGAGAACGGTTTCACTAGCGCTATCGGTAGAACGATGTCCCCCGTAGAGCACCCGCCGCAGCACATCTATACGGGACATGGAAAGCCAATTGAGGAAATTCCCGCTCCATTCGTTCGTCCCTCCACAATATTTTGTGCTCGTATATCGAGTAGGGACAAACCTGGCTTGTCCTGTTGTTTCGTACCTGTAGCATTTATAGGGATCAAAATACCCGAAATAATCTAAATCTATAGAGTGTTTGTAGCCGACATCCAATTTCCCGTCACCATCTAAATCTTGAGCATCGTTGTAGGCTTCATAGTATAATTTATGATCTCTTTCCATAACCATCATCACCATGGGATTGGCACCGGCGGAAACAAAAGGAGGAGGGTCGCAAGAGGGCGTATAAGCCTGAGCCGGTGACAAAATCAAAAAAGAGAGAAAGACTAAAAAAAACGTGTTTCTTACCATGGCCGTTCCCCCTGTGTCTTGACGTCTGAGGTGCAGAAACCTCTCAAATTCTTATCCAACAAACAGAGAAAAAAGCAGCCCTGAGCCCGGCTGGTCTGAATGATGAATGCTTTTCAAAAGAACCTCACTTCTTTTATCGGCAACTTCTTTTTAAAAGTTTAGAATTTTTTCGTCCCTTTTCCGGATGAAAAATTTTTTGGATGTTCGGGTTTTGTATGTTATCAAAAATGAAAGGCCAAAGCTTGTGGGTTTCTAAGCTTTGGAGTGTGCCATGCGATCACCGAAAGGCCTTTATCGCCGATTCGGCCGAAAGTCTCCTTCGGGTGAACCGAGGCAAAGGAAGTGCCCAAAGAAGGCTCTCATGTCGATGCGGCAGAACGAGGGTTTCACTTTGGTGGAACTGATGGTCACGGTGGCCGTTGTGGCTGTTTTGGCTGCCGTGGCTGTGCCGGCTTATGTGAACCATGTGAGGCGCTCGCAGCAGGCGCAGGCGGTGGAGGCTCTTTTGCGGGCGCGCCTGGAGATGGAGGCGTATTGGGCCGATCATCATCAATATCCGGACAGGTTGCAGCTTCTTCCATCTTTCGAAAGCGCGACTCAAGGGAAATACATCCTGCAGCTGCAAATCTTTGCTGACGCTCAGCGTTATCGTATCGAGGCCGTGCGGCCTGACCTAGGGGACAAGCTTCATATCGCCGATAACGAAACAACCCCGGTGGTGGATACTCCGAAGGCCCTGGGCTGGTCTCTTTTTCACTGGATTTTTGACTGAAGGCGTTCAGGAGGTGCGCCGTGGCTGGAAAAGGGTGCGGCGCCGCAACATGCCATCGAGGGATGACCCTGGTGGAACTTATGGTCGTCCTCGGCCTCATCGCCTTCCTCATGGCTCTTCTATCGATCCGCATTCATAGCGCTTCTTACCGGCTGAAATCGGCCGTTTTCAGTCTTCGCTCCATCCTGCAGCAAGCGCGCCTGGAAGCCGTGAGATGCAATAAAAATGTCTACCTGGATTTCGATGCCGACGACAACGGCGTGTTAGACAATGTCGTTCTATGGGTCTGTATGGATTCGGGATCGGGATCTCCTTCCTTTCAAAAGGATCGAGACATCGTTCTGGTTTCAAAAGCTCTTCTGAGGCCACCAGGATCCTTGAGCCACCGCCCGACCTTGGGAGCGGCACCGCCTTCTGTGGGAGGTCCCACCACGGGAGCGCCTCGAGAAGGGGGAACCATTCCCGAAGACGGTGTCAGTTTTTCCGGAAACCGCATCAATTTCAACCCTGACGGCACGTCCTCGTCGGGATCCGTCTATATGCATGTACCCAAAAATCCCGAGGCGGGAACCTATGCTCTTGTGATGAATAACAGCGGCAGGGCTTATTTGAGATTTTTCCCCAAAGGAGGCCCGGCCTGGGAAGACCGATAAGATGGCCTGGAAAGAGTGGGTCTCACTGGAAGCACATCGGCAAAAGATAGTGTCCGATGAAAGAGGACAAAGTCCCAGGCTGCAAGGTATGACCTTGGTAGAGCTTTTGGTGGCCGTGACGGTGACTTCTGTGGTGCTTGTTTTCATCTACGGCGGTTTTTCGGCGCACCGGAGACTTTACGGTCAGGAACAGCAGATCCTGGAGCTGCAGCAAAACCTACGACTTGCGCTGGATATGGTCGTTCAGGTGGTGCACCAGGCAGGGTACTGGAGGTGTGTGGAGGCTCGAGCTGTTCGCATAGGTGCGCAAGGCGTGAAAAGCACACTCAAAAGTTCCGAGGGCCTATTTCACACCCAGGCGGTTATGGGATTCAACAACGTCACCGCTACCACAGATCCTTTCGTTGATAAACAGACTCGAGAAGGTACCGATATATTGGGATACAGCCTGATCGACCCCGCCTTTGACGGACCGCTCGCTCATGACCAAGTCCTTCCTAGAGACCCGCTTCGGCTAGTCAAGAACAAGGCGACCGGAAGCCTCAAAAAAGGCCAGATCGTCTTCTTGACTGATTGTCGCCAAAGTGCTCTTTTTCAGATCACTAACGTCTTTACCGACGGGGATACCCTGTTACAGCATGATCCCGACGTCTTGAGTCCCGGAAATACCACACGGTGTCTTCGATGTGATGACGGAGGCACCACATGCGTCGGCGACGTCGAGTGTTCGGCAGCGGGAACCGGCTTTCGAAGAGGTATTTCGTGGCTGCATCCCGTGAAGGTGGGTTTTTTTCGAGTGAGCAAATCGGGTGACTTCCAGTGGATTGAAGGAGGTCCTGATACCACGGGGAACTATGTCTTTTCCACCCCACGAACCCTTGCTGAAAACGTGGAAGATTTTCAGGTGGAATGGGGCGTGGATTCCAGCCCCGTGCCGGACGGTTTGGTGGATGCGTGGGTTTCGGCCGATGCCATACCAGAGACGTTTTCGGGAAGCGGCCTGCGGGATTGGGAGAGAGTCCATGCCGTTCGGTGTCACATTCTCGGGCGAACCCGAAGACCCTTTAAAGGCTACACGGATACAACCGTTTATGCTTTTGCGGATCGAAAGGCTTCCGGGGCGGCCTCGGACGCCTATCGTCGTCTGCACATGATGAAAACCATAGGAATTCGCAATGCCATGCCGTGACGGATGGAAGTCGAGAAGGCCGTGGGGATATACCTTGGTGGAAGTGTTGGTGGCCGTTGTGGTGGCGGTTTTTGTTTTTGTGGCTTTTTTCGCTCTGCAAACTCTCGGGGTTCGAACCCGAGTTCATGCTCGAATGTCTTCCACGGCCCTAAATGCCGCAACGGATTTTCTCGAACAAGTGTCAATTTCAAGTGAAGACCGAATCGGTGTGGATGGGGAAATCCTGGCTGATTCAGGATTCGTGGAGGAAGCGGTGATGACGGGTTCCGGAATCCCTTTGGCCAGGCGATGGGAAGTGCTAAGAGGTGTTCCCGGACCCCATCTGATGACGGTTCGGGTCATGGTGTGCTGGAAGGAACCTCAAAAGCCGCTCCCGTCAGCGGCCACGTGCGATTTTAACCGACCATCGGCGCCCCATGTGAACCTGGAAAGTGTGTTCTATAGGCCAAGATAAAACGCGGGGAACAAGCCTAAGAGGAAGCGTGCTTGGAGATACTTTAATAACATGATCTTTGAAGGGGCTGACACGTCGGGCCGTCGCGACGGGATTCGATGGCTGTGGGCCGAACATGTCGATCCGCTCCCGCGGGGGTTGGTGATGGTGGGCGGAAAAATGGATGTGCCCTTAAGGGTTTCGGGGAAGGGGGTCGTGCAATACAGAAAAAAGTCTTCACAAGTGCCGGAGCGTCTTCCAGGGGTGTTTGGAAGCTGGGATTGGCGGATCTGGAAGCGAAAGGATGGCATGGCCCTCACCTTGGTCTTGGTGATCATTGCGGCTTTGGCTGTCTTGACGGTGGGGCTGGCTCTGGATCAGGCCATTGAAATGCGTCTTGCCGGAAACCGTAAAGCGGCCGAAACAGCCTTTCGCAACGCTGAATCAGGGCTGGCCGTGGCCCAGGAAAGGTTAGCTCGATGGTTTGCCACCGATCCCATGAACCTGCAGCGTCAACGGACGGGAAGCGCCACGCTTCCGGATTGGGATTTCCTCTTTCTAAACGCTACACCCTACACAGGGTCAAACAACCGAAAAGACCTTTACGATGAAGTGAAGTTGGACCTGGGATGGGATCATCGGTTCAAGGTCTTTGCCAGAATTCCGGAAGACCGAAAGGACGATGCTTTTCAGGATCTGTTCGGTGAAAACACGCGCCTGGTGCTTCGAAGTGTCGGGTTCGGGCCGGCCGGATCCCAACAGGAAACCGAAATGATGGTGGAAGCCGTCGCGGAACCTTCTCCGGCCTTTGCCTATGCGCAGGAGGGATTGGGTTCCGTGCCGAGTCATGTGAACATGAGGGACAAGAACGCCGTGAGGGCCACGGGTCAACCGCTGGCTGTGGTGCCCTGAAAGCAGTGCCAAGGTTCCTTGAAGCTTGTTCGAGAAAGCATTTCTTTTTGGGAGCGCGGGAGTCGCGCCCGCATGGAAAGCGGGCCGAAGACCCGCGCCGCCACGAAAACAAAGGCTTTGGGATTTAGGAGCACGGCGTATCGTACCCTTGCGCCTTAGGCGAAATGGCTCATTCTTAGTTCTCGAATAAGGTCGTAGAAGCGTGTCCGAGAATTGAAAAAGAACCTCTTTGGGCAGGGCCATGTCAAGGTGTGGGGGCGAGGCGGCGCCTCGCCCTTACAAACCTGAAAATGTGTTTTTTGCCGGAGAAGACATTTCAATGAAAAGCACCTCAGAGTACGGTCAAAAAAGAAAACGGAGAAAGCCGAAGGCTTGGCTAGGCCTGATGACGGCAGCCTTTTTGACCAGTGTCCTCTGGGGATCTCCTGCGGCCTCGCTCAATGTTTGTGAACCGTCACGGTCCGTCCACTACGAAGGATCCTGGCAAAGCGAAGATTTCAGTGTGCTGGATCCATCCGTTGTTATTGACGACAAAAGCGGGCATCTCGTGCTGCATGCAGGGGGGCATGACGAATCTGTGACGCGTTTTGTCACAGCCATGCCCCAGGAAGTGCGCGTGACCTTCATCTTTCGGGGGTCCGAAGCTTCAGGGCATCATCTAGGCTATTTCCTCAGGTCTTCAGCGGAAAAGAAAGGCTATGTGAAAAGTGATGGAACTTTGGATCGATCGGCTTTTGTGAAGGCCATAGACTTTACCGACACAGCATCCTATGACAAGGAAACATTTCATTACCTCTGGACTTGTCTTCGAGACGATAACCATAACGGTATTCTGGACAAACCCTACGGGGCAGGGTGCTTGCGATCCTTTTCGGAAGCGTCGGCAAGCGGCGTTGATTTTGCCGAGACGGAAGAAATCCTCGGCGCTATAGATGATGGCACGGGGCTGCCTTTCGTCCCCGATGGGGACGGCCGTTTGACCGTTCGCGATATGACCAAAAGCCTGGGTATCATTGGAGAAGGGCAAGAAATTATCTTTTTTCTTGTGCCTCAAGGCCGTTTCCAGGATACCTATTTGACCGAAGCTTCTTGGAATTCAGATGTTTACAGGGGAAAGGAGCCTTGCACAACCACTTTCGCCTCGGGGGCGACGCCCAAGAAATACCAGGTGGGTCTAACGGCTCATGATAATGGAACCTGCGCCGCCGTGTCCCCATGGCTTCCTCAACAGGCATTGGCACGGCTTCGACAAAGCTTCGGCCTTGAATTTGATCCAGATCATGAAATAGCCCTTTCATTACAAACGGGAAAAAAATTTCCTCATGCGCTTGTGACTTCAACCCCTGATGTTCCCGGTGTTCGCATTCTAGCGTGGGAAGAAGATGTGGAAGGGGGCGATACGGACCATAACGATCTGGTTTTTGCCGTGGCCATCAAAGCAGTGGGTCGTGTAGTTTCGAAGGATATAAGTTCCACAGATCCTTTGCAGGAAAAGCCTGTAATTACGGCTGTGGATCTTGAAGTGCGAGACCGCAGAGCCCCATGCGAAGGTTTGGACACAGGGTTTTTTCTTGATTCCGGTTCCTTTTCCAATGGGAATGTTAGCTATAGTGTCAGCCTGGACAACGGGACGACATGGATTCCCGTGGATCGGTGGGAGGAAGTTCAAGACCACGAAGACGGTTCTCAAACTCGAAAAGCGCATCTGGACCTGATTAGTCTCGGCCGTGCGGGTCGAACCCTGAGATGGAAAGCCCTCTTGGAAACGGTCAACACGCGATGTCTTTCACCGGCAATCATGGATGTGCGATTGGACTTTACGGCTTCAGACCAAGGGACTTTTTCTCGATCCGATCCGGTGGTGCTCGGAAATGCTCTTTATTCCGCAGGATTGGAACTTCCATCGAAATCGACGCTCCCTGAGGCTTCTTTTCGTGGTCACCTTTTCTCCTATCTTATCTACGATCCATCAAATCCGGCCACACCCCTTTTTCAGCCTCTGTGGGATGCAGGCCAAGCCCTGGCCGAACGATCACTTCAGGCAGACCCTCGAACCATTGGTACCGCTGTCGCGGAAGCCTGTTCGGTTCGAGAAAACGTTGCAATTGGCGATGGGACCACTCGGCGTTTTCAGGGAACGCTGCAACACAAAGATGTCCTTTCCGGTACCATGCTTTTTCGGTCTCTATCTTCGTCAGGAATTCCTATGGTTTTGCGTGATAATGGAATCGGCGTTTTGACAGGGGACGGCTCTGGAAGGCTCCACCGCTCTGAAGGCGCTTATACTTTGGAGTTTCTTTTTCCACCCTGCAAGGGATGTCCTGTGACGGCAGAATATGCTTATGCCATTTCGACATCCTCCTTTCGATCGTTTTCGGAAACAACCATCACGGATGTTATGTTGGGTTTGAGCGATGCTGTGATACACGGAGAAGGGTTCCATTGGGATCTCAACAGAGACGCTCGGTATGACTCCGAAGATCGACGGCATCTTATACGATGGGTTCTTGGGTTTGACAAGGGCACCCATGAAAGACCTTGGCCTCTGAACGGAATCGATCACAGCACGCCCGCCGTCGTAGGCCCTCCGGGGTTGCCTCCGTGGTATTTCGGCACCCAAACCTCCGAAGAGGAACGAGAAGCCTATGATCATTTTCGGCAATCGGAAACGATGGCCCATCGACCAACCATCGCTTACGCAGGAAGTCTCGGGGGCATGATCCATGCCTTTCATGCCGGATCCTATCAACACGGGGATGATCCGCGAACCACTGTCAAAGAAAATCGGGGCTACTTTTTGCCGGGAGAATACGGAGATGGAAGCGAGCTGTGGGCCTATATTCCTTCAAGCCATCTTTCACGGCTCAAATCCCTGCTGAAACCTGAACCGTGGCTGTATCCGCCTGTGGTCAATGCCTCGCCCTGTGTTCAAGACATTGCGGTTCGAACTGAAACGGGTGGGACTTTCCGGACCGTGCTTGTTTCAGCTCAGGGTACCGGAGGCGACACGGTTCTGGCCCTGGATGTGACCGATCCGCAAAAGCCCTCTTTTCTATGGCACTACAGTGACCCGGCGCTGTACCGAAGCGGGGCTGCTCCGGCCATGGCCAAGATCGGTCGGCTTCAGGATGCAGGCTCGCCGGTCTGGGTGGTTTTCGTGAGTTCGGGACAAACCGATTTGTCCGAATCACCTTCCCTGTTTCTTTTCGATGCCGCTTCGGGAAAGCTTCTCAGAAAGATTTTCCTGGATTTGGGGGCGTCCAACAGAGGCGCCGTTTTGAGCGGAAGCGCTGCAGCGGTGGATACCGACGGAAACGGGTATGTGGATCGACTTTATGTGGCGGACAGCAAAGGTCATGTGGTTCGTCTAGACTTTCCCGATCGTGCCGATATGGCCTGGGACCCGGCAAAAATTCGCGTGAGCCTTTTTGTGAAGGTGTCCTCGTCCATCTATGCGACACCGGCGGTTTATATCGCCCATACCTACAAGCCGGATGGTGGCATCGATCAAGCGCACGTGAAGATCATGTTTGGAATTGGGGATGATCCAGCACGAAGGGACAACCCTCGTGTCCCCACGGCCTATAAATTTTATGTCTTCGACGATTCGTGCCGCATGGATTGGACGGCCGGCGTCCTTCGAGATAACAACGGTCAGATCTGCTCTTCTCAGGGCATGAAATCAGAAGCCGAGGCCGAGTGGGTATGGAATCTTCCGGCAGGTCATCGAATCTGGGCGGAAGCGGTTGCAGCGGCCGGTATGGTGTATTTCGGCACGGCGGTGACCGAGACGACAGATCCATGTTCTCCACCTCAAGATGATGAGAGTAAAGGCGGTAAAGTGTATGCGGTGGATCTTTCGGCTTTGGATTTTCAAAAGGAACCTAGGCTGATGGCGGAGACAGGCGGAAATGTCACGGCACTTTTTGTGGAAGATCAGCACCTTTATGCCAGAGTACACCTCAGGGATGCGGGATCACGCGTGCAGGTGGTGGGCGAAGGCGTCTTTAACAACGAAACCCTTTTAGGAACAAGCTATGTGACAAAGGCGGTCAAAGGTTCCTGGCGTCGCATTTTAGAAAAATAAAGAGGAACAACGCTTTTGGGATCCCCAAGAGTGATCTTCATGACCTTGTTTCCCGCCGTGAGTCTGTCCGAGGCATTCCATCGATTGTTGCATCCCATGCTGTTTCAAAGTAGGGGGCGAGGCGCCGTTTCGACTCCACAAGTTTAAAACCGTGTTTTTTGGAAGCTTGGGCTTTTACCAGCTCATGATGCGGGCGGGACACGAGGCCCACCGAGCGAAGTGCTGCTTTCGGGAAAGCTGCCTTGAGGGTTTGGTAACACTTCCCAGAGTTGGTACACAAAGGGCCGATGCGCGATGCGCCGAAACCGGCCGCTTGAAGGCGAAGCATTGACGAAAAACAGGCGATGAAACAAGGATTCTCCGATGGGTGCTCCTTGCATCAGAGCTCCCATACCGATGGTTCGGTGCACATCTAGGTGTGGTCCTTCGCCTTGACGATAGTGAAGAAGTGTTCGAGTGCCGTCGGGGCCGATGAGGCCGAGGGAGGCCAGAGGGATTTTGCGATCGCTGAATTGCAGTTCACCTCGCTGAAGAAAAACGCCCGTGGCGCCCGGAGCCGAGATGGAAGAATCATTCCAAAGTGCTACGGGGTAGAGGGGGCGATAGGCCGGGTGGACGCCGTCCTTTTTGGCCGGATCCCAGGTGCCGAACCAATACCACCAATACGCGGTGTTCAGGAGCAGTTGATCCAGGAAAAGATAAACCGGACGGGGCGGGTCGGGGTAGAAAAAGGCATGCCAGGAGTTTTCGTGCGGAATGTGGTGAAGTTCCAGTTCTCGAGCCTTTTCTTCACAACCGTCGGGGCCGGCTGAGAGCACGGCTTTGAGGGCTTTAAGCCCTTGAGCTGCAGAAAGATTGTTGGCCTGGAAAAAGGCTCGCATTCCCGAAAGCCCTCGAGTGCTGAAAAAGATCATGAAATCCGCGGCAAAATGATCATCCGTACTTGCCAATGGAATCGCCAGGGGCACCACCAGATCTCCACCGTGGATTTCGCCGTCGGCCAAAGTTCCACGCCTTGCCCAGTATTGAATGTGATACCCATGATCCCACCAGGCCCAAAGGATGGCGTTTTCCGGAGTGCGTCGAGCAGCTTCCGTCATTCCTTGAACCACGGGAGCGCTTTCCGAAGGCCAGCGCACGGTCTGCACCACCTTGAAAAAAGCCGGGAGAAGCAAAAGGATACCTGCGGCCAAGGGACCGACCAGAGCCAGGCGGGAAGAACCAAGCCGATGCTGGAGTCGGTCCACCAGATTTCCCAGCCCAAGACCCACAAGAGGAGCGGCGTAGACGCACAGGCGTTGCGCAAGGAAGATCCCTCCAGAACCCAAAAGCAATAAAGGCGTTAAAAAAAACAGGGATCGTGGACGGCGAACGAAGAGCCACAAAAGCCCGATGGCTCCGATTCCTAAAACGGCTTCATGGCCTGCCGTCGTGCGGCCGAATTCTTGAAAAGTCGGCCGCACCTGTTCGCTTATGGAAAGACCGATGTTGGGAAAATCTCCAGGGGCCTGTTTCATCAACATGTAGGAAAGCTGTCCCCAGGCTCGTCTTGACGCTTCCAGAAAAGGTGTTGTGCCCTTGAAGATCAGGACCGCCAAGATGACAGTCAAAACGAGGCCCAGAATGATCCACAGGGATTTTCGGTCCCCGGCACGAAATCTTAAGAAAAGAGCAGTGCCCATGGGGAATGCGGCGAGAAGAAAGGGCGTTTGAGGACTTTGATCCCACCACCAGGTGTGCAGCAACACGGCTGCAAGAGCCCCTGCAAGCCAAAAACCTGCACGGTGTTTCGCCTGCGTCCAGGCCACGAAACACGCGACGACAATCAAGGGGAGACCGACGTTGAGACTGTCTGTGTCCAATCGTCCCAGGTTTGTGCGATGGACCAAAAAGGGAGAAAGCACGAAAAAGCCGCAAGCGATCACGGCACCTAAAGGGCCCATGAACAACCGTGCCAAAGGATACAGGCTCAAGGCCGAAACAGCCCCTAAGACGGCTGGTAACACCAAGGCAATCCAAGGAATAGGGATTCCGGTCACGTGGTGAAGTCCCGCCGTAAGGACGCTCAGAAGGGGGGCCGGTCGAGGTCGTTCCACACCGTCAGGGACAGCGCGGAAAAGATCTCGATTTTCGTAAGTGCCTTCAACAAGGTCTCGAGCTAGGCGCATGTAGTAGGGCGCATCGAAGGTGGTGGGAAGAGGCTCTCCATTCACAAAACATCGTTCCGGGTACTGCTTCCATGCCCCGTAAGGTGCAAACCTTACCCAAAAACCTACAGCGATCACGGCCAAAAACCCTGCCATGATCGCAAGCCGTTCCCGGTGCCATAGGTTTTGAAAGCTCATTGCAAACCTACCCTTGGAGCTTGTCTGACGTTGAGAAAAGGTGATGCTTTTCTTGGAAGCGCTGACCTGCGGCCTAATCATGATACGGGGGAGACGCCCGCGTTCCCAGGGAAAAGCCTAGTTTCGAGTTTGTGGGGGCGAGGCGACGCCTCACCCCAACCTCCTCATGGATTAGGGGCAATGGTGTTTTGAGTTCTCGAACATGTTCCTGGAAGCCATGGGTCATGGCTTTTTCAACTTGTTTTCCAGGCTGGAGCGATCCATGACACCCGAGCGAAACGTTCCGTCCGGAAAAATGTAGGTGGGGGTTCCCCCGATGCCATGGGCTTGCATGAACTTCATGACGGCCTCTATCTTGTCTGTTCCCTCCTGGCATTGATTGTCCGACTTATAGTGTGCCTTAAATTCTTCATGACCTTTCTTGTCACAAATCAAAGCGATGCACGATTCTCGAGCTCCGGGATGCATGGGGAGAGGGTAAAGAACATAGCGAACTTCAAGGATACCCTCAGAAGCCATGGCTTCCAACGTGGTTTCCGCTTGTTTGCAATAGGGGCATTGAGGATCCGTCACAAAGTACACTTTTTGAGAGGCTTTCGGGGAACCCAAGGTAAAAGCCACCAGACTTTCCAGGGTTTGCATGTCCTTGGCGGTGAGACGGTTCAGTTCTTCCAAAGTGGCTTGGGTCAGATTTTTTTTGTCCTGGGTGTCAAGAATTTGTCCAAATATGAGGTATCGGCCCGAGGTATCCGTGTAAAGGAGTTGATTCTTGTCACCGACCACCACATGAACCTGGCAGACGTTAGGCAGAGGGGAGGGGTCGACATTTTTGACAATAACATTGCGTCCGGCCAAGGATTCTGAAACCTTTTGCTGGACGAGGGCAAGTTCCGGGCATGAAGCGGCAAAAGGTTTCATGGTCCAAAGAAACCCGAAACCGAAAAGTATGCCAATACTGGAGAAAAAAAACACCCAGCTTCTTCTGTGGTTCATCTTGTGCTCCTTCCTAAGGGTTCCATCTCGTGCCCAAAGAACAGATCCTCCAATGGTTGGGCCCACTCAAACCGCTTCACGTTAGCGCAAGATGCGTGCCGACACAATGCTCATTCAAAAAGACACCGTCTTGTGACAATTTTTTCGTTGTAGAGCCTTGTTTATGATGGCATAAAAAAGCGAGACGTTTAATGGGTTTTTTTTCTTATGCTTCGGGCTCCAAATGGACGATTTGTTGTAAAGGGAGTCATGAAGCTGACAGGACCCAGAGGCAGCGAGGGGGGGAGCCGTATGGATGAATCTCGACGTGAGTGTCGTATTTTCATGTCGAGTGGGGAATCGCGAGGGCCTTGGATGCCGAGCGGATCGAGCACACCTCTCCCCGGTCGATCCCGTCACTCTTTGGATGGTTTCAAAGGAAGAGCACTGTTGGGTCCCTCTGAGGTTCAGGATTCGGACCACACGTTTCATCCCAACTTTCCCTCGGAAGCTTCCGTCAGCGATCGAGCGGCCCCTTTCAGATCGTTGCAAGAAACCCCTCACGAAGCCGGTCCTGAGCCTGTCCCGCAGGTGGATCCGGAAGTATCGCGCCGTGTTCTTTCCGAAGTGTTTCGTTTGAGTCCTTACGGTATCGGGGTTTTGGATGTTCGAGGACGCCTTGTGGTGGCCAACGAGGTGTTGGAAGGCTGGCTGACCGATCCCGAAAAGGAGGCCGTCAGGGGTCAGGTGGAAGATCTTTTTGAAGATTCCGAGACAGTGCGACGCCTTCTTCAGCAAGCGCAACGTCTCGGCAGTGCTCAAGAACCGGACGTGACGGTCGTGGACCTTCAGGGGCGTCGTTTTTTTGTCAGTGTGACCCTGTCTCACATTGATGCGCCTGAGGGGCCGAGCCCATGGTTTCTTCTCATCATGGAAGATATCAGTGAGAAAAAGGCCTATTCTCAACAGCTTCTTCGTACGGAAAAATTGGCTTCCCTCGGAACCATGGCCGGCGGTGTGGCTCATGATTTCAACAACATCCTGATGACCATTCTTGGAAACACCCAACTGCTGAATAAAGAATTGTCCGAGGCGTCTCCTCAGGTACGGCAAAGACTCCAGAACATCGAACAAGCGGTACTGGACGGCGCCCATGTGGTCCGAAGACTTCAAGTGTTTACGGGAAAGGATACCGGACCTTCTAAGGGAGAGGAAAAGACTCGAATCCATGAAGCTGTAAGGGATGTTCTTGAGCTGACTCGACCGCGGTGGAAAAACGCTCTTGAAAAGCAAGGGCGCCGTGTGGAGATCATCAACGCTGTGTCGCCGACTTTATGCGCGGCCATCAATCCTTCTGATTTTCGAGAGGTGCTGACAAACTTGGTTTTTAACGCCATTGATGCCATGCCTTTAGGCGGATCGTTACGCTTCAGTTCTTATCAGCATGAAGACCAAATTGTTGTGGAGGTGACGGATACGGGCGTGGGTATGGACGAAGAAACCCAGAAGAAGATCTTTGATCCTTTTTTTACCACCAAGGGAGCCGGAAACTCAGGTCTGGGACTCAGTGTCTGTGCCGGTCTTATTCAGCGCTGGTCCGGGCATCTTGGGGTAAGGAGTGTCCCCGGGCAAGGGACCACGTTTACGCTGACATTGCCGGCGTCTCGAACCGAAGCCTGCCGGCCGGCGGCAGAGAACTTTTCTTCGAAGCAGGTATCGCGAAAGCGGTTGCTCGTCGTGGATGATGATCAAGAGGTTTTAGGCCTGCTAGGGGACATGCTTCGCCTTATGGGCCATTCTGTCACAGCGTTTCATGATCCGCGCAAGGCCCTTGAGGCCCTTTCGACCCACACTTTTGATCTGGTGCTTACGGATCTCGCCATGCCCGATGTGAACGGCTGGGAGGTTGCCGCGTGTGCCAGAAAGCATCAGCCGAAGGTTCCGGTCGTTTTGGTCAGTGGCTGGGGGGCGCAGTATGAAGACGAGGATTTGAGTGATCGCGGTGTGCGCTGTGTCTGTTCCAAGCCTTTGAGTTATCAGAAGCTTTTAGAGCTCATAGACCGTTTTTGTTCTTGACCTGGAAGCCTTTAAAGACCCTTGCAGAAATTCTTCATGCCTTTCCCCGTTTCTGCCGATTAAAAGAGTGGAATAGACCATAGGTACCGTGTGTGCAGAGTTTCGTGGCCTTTGGCGCTGCGGAAAAGGACACATGCCATGAGGTTTTCTCAGCGGTTGCATGATCGCGGTAGGGTTTTGAGGGTCGTTCTGGGTTGGATGCTCCTGGGGATCCTGGTGTCCTGTGCGACAGGACCGGATTTTCAAAGATCCCGCCCGGTGCAGCTTTCCCCAATGGAAGTGATCTCCTGGAGGCCGTACGAGCCTTACGCATTTCGGCGACTCTGTGTCGTTCCGTTTGAAGAGCCTCAGGGGATGGAAGGCCTAGGAAGAAGCCTTGCCGATACGTACCGACAGGTTCTGACGCAGGAACAGGTGTTTTCAGCTCCTTCAATGTCAGCATCCAAACAGCACGGCTCGATGGAGCACTTTGACACCAACGGGGTTCCCGACCCGTGCGACCTTGTGCTCACGGGAACCGTTGACCACATTCACGTGGGGTCCGGGGCTCTTCCCACAGTTCTTGGAGTGACCGTTCGCATTGTGGATGCTCGCCACAAGACGTGCCTCTGGGAGGTGATTCAAGAAGCTCGATCATTTCCATCTCCGGATGTGGATCTTTTCTGGCACGTGATCTCGGGCCCAGGATCCGCAGACCATCGAAAAACAGCTCGGTACTTGGCATGGCAGCTTGCGTTCTTTCTCAAGGGCGACAAGGAGACCGGCACAGCGGGGCAGGAAGCCCCAGGTGTGGAAGGAGGGTAAGGATATGGAAGTCAAAGTCAATAATGTAACAGCGGTGGCGACGGACCTGTGGGTTCGAGAGGACCCTCAGTGGAAGCCTCAAACGGTGATTACCCCTGTAGAATCTTCCCAGGACACGTCCAGGCTCAATGCAGAAAGAGCCGAGGGGGAACAACGGGATTTCGGCACGGATCTTGTTAGCAAGAAGGACGTTCAGGATGTGCTGGAGGATGTGCAGCAGTATTTGCTTCAGCAGGGCATTCGGTTAAGCTTCGAGGTCCATGACAAGACCGGGGACTTGGTGGTCCGAGTTTTGGACAAGGATACGGGGGAAGTTATCCGCCAGATTCCTCCGGAAGAAATGTTAAAACTCAGGGAAAAGTTGGAAGAGTTGACAGGGGTGTTGCTCAACGGCAAGGTGTGAGCCACAGGGAGTTGAGGGGCGGTAAGGTTTGAGGCCACATTGAGGATAGAACGTGGAAAAATTGCCGGTGAAAATTTTGATTGTCGATGACGATGAAGTGTATCGCGACGTGCTTAAAGACGCCATCGCGGATGAGGACACGGAATTGTCCTTGGCGGCGAGCGGCGAAGAAGCCGTGGAGCTTCTGGAGCGAGCTCCTTTTGACATATTGATCACGGACCTGAACATGCCCGGCATCGACGGCCTGACGCTCCTCAAAAGGGCCCGCCAGTTGTATCCCGACATTCTCGCCTTGATTATCACGGGGTACGGCAGTCTCGAATCTGCCGTGGAGGCTATACGCAGCGGAGCCTACGACTACATTCAGAAACCTTTTCGTATCGATGAAGTCGCGGTTTCCACACGCAATGCCATCGACAGGGTACGAATGCTTCGGGAACGTCAGAGGCTTTTGCAGGAATTGGAAAAAGCCTACCTTCGTTTGCAACAACTTGAGGGGGAGGCTCGAAAGCACGGGCGGCATGAGGAAGGCTCGAACGAGGCGTCCGGAAGCTTTTCGGCTGGAGACTTTCGGGAGCGATCTTCCATGCTGCTGGTTCCCGGACAAACCCTGCCCCTGGATATGCTCGAAGGACCTAAAGATCCCATGGCTAAGGTTCTAACCGATCTGGAACGCCTCAAGGACCTGCGACGTGAACGTATTGTGGACGACGCCGAGTTTGAGCGGCTTAAAAGGCAGATTCTCCGCCGTGTGGATGGAATCCGATGAATATCTTTATCGTGGAAGATGATCAGCTTCTCGGGGAGATCCTGCGGGATTACTTACTTCAACTGGGCCACGAAGAGGTGCTGGTGTTTGCTCGAGCGACGGAAGCTCTGCAGGCTTTCGATCACCACAGATTCGATTGCGCCTTTATCGACCTCAAGCTTCCGGACATGGACGGTGTCCAGCTTCTGGGGCGCCTTAAGGATAAAGACCGCACCCTGCCCGTGATTATGATGAGCGGCTATCCTACCATGGATGCCACCATTCGTGCCATGAGGCTTGGGGCTTCGGACTTTCTCACCAAGCCGTTCACGCTTCAGGACTTGGCTCTGGCCATGGAACGCGTGATGAAAGAAAGAGCGCTGCTGCTGGAAAACCTGAGTCTTAAACTGGAATGCCAGGCCCAGGAGCAGCTCAAAGTGGTCAACAAAGAACTGCAAAAGAAGATACGATTCAACGATAAACTGTTTCATATTTCTCAAGTTATTGATGAAACTCGTTCCAGTGATGACCTTTATGCCGCCATCGCCGATCTTGCAGCTTCGGTGACTCCCGGAAAAAAGGTTGGCTTTTTTATCTATCTTCCGGATCTTCACCGTGTGGCTCTGATTTCCCAAAAAGGTTTTTCCAACGGGCATCTGCCCAGAATGCTTCCTGTCTCCGACCGGAGCCTGAAAACCCTTTTGGCGCAAGGAAAATGCCCTGTTCGAGTTCCCTTGAAGGTGATCGTCAATCCTGGACAGGCAATCTTGAAGGACAACGGTTCCAGACAGATAGGGGAAGGCGTCAGCCTGGTTTCGGGAAATGTGAGCGACCTTCCATCGTCGCTTTCCATGGGCGGCGTCTTACACGACCCTTGCAGTTTATGGCCTCTGTGGATTCGAGGAGAACTTTTCGGATTTCTGGCCCTTTTACATGACGAGAAGGAAAGGCCAACGGGCGGCGACGAGGAAGCATTGTTGGATTTTCTGGTCAAAAAAGCGGCTCTCGCCGTGGAAAACATGGCTCTTTACGAGAGCCTGATCAATAACTTCTATGGTATTTTACGTTCCTTGGTGAACGCCTTGGAAGCCAAAGACCCTTACACAGGCAAGCATTCGGAGCGGGTCACACTTATTGCGGTGGAACTGGCCAAAGAAATGTCCGTCGGGGACACCTACATCGAAATTCTGAACACCGTCGGATACCTGCACGACATCGGCAAGATCGGTATGCCTGATGAGATTCTCAACAAACCCGGGGCGTTGACTGGAGAAGAATACGAGGTTGTCAAAAAGCATCCGGTCATTGGAGAATCCATCATCAAAGATCTGGGGCTTGGGGCTGAGGAAAGAGCCATTATTCGTCACCATCATGAGCGATGGGACGGCTCGGGTTACCCGGATGGCTTGGCAGGGGAAGAAATTCCTTTGCTGGCTCGGATTGTAGCGGTGGCGGACGCTTTTGACGCCATGACCTCAAAGAGGGCTTACCGTGATTCCCTGCCTGTGGAAAAAGCGGTGGCTGAGTTGATCAATAACCGGAATAAACAGTTTGATCCCAACGTGGTGGATGCCTTCCTTTCGAGTTATTATAAAAAGCATTCGCGGAGACGCCATGAACAACAGAGAGTATTTGCGGGTACGCATTCCTGAGTTATCCGTTCTGTACAACGAACTCCCGGCCGGCTCAGGCCCGCCTTTCTTCCTGGGATTCGGGCCCCGTAAGGAACCATCTGTGGAGAGGGAAGGGCCCGTGGAAGATCCCGTCGTCTCCGCCATTTTGGAGGCTCTGGCCAACTTGGAATCCAAGGTGGATCGCATTCTTGGCTATCTGGAAAGGCAAGGGACACCTAAACCTGCCTATGCCCATCAAGGTCGCGTTGTGGATATCAGTGGAGGGGGGTTCTCCTTTGCCACGCTTAGCTTGCATTCGGTGGGAAGCTACTTGGAATTGTGCCTGATTCCTGAAGTAGGGGATCCTCGACCCATCTATGCCGTGGGAAAAATCTGCTGGTTAGAACCGGCGCCGGAAAAAGACAATAACATAGCCCATCATGTGGGGGTTAAGTTTGTGGAGATCGATGAAGCAGACCGGCAAGCTATCATTCGACTGGTGTTTCAAATGCAGAGAAAGGAAAAGGAACAACGGGCGACAGGCGCCGTGTCCACGCAGGGAATGTGGAAGGATTCAGGCCGAATAGATGAAGATCCGTGCCAAAAGAACAAAGAGATTAGAGGATAATGGCATGAGGTCGGTGGCGACGGCTGCGGGAATCGAGTGCCCTCTGGATGTGTTGGCAGAATTGGATCGCCCGGCGCACATGGGACGTCTGTTGCGAGGCTTGATTCATAATATCAACGGCCCCTTGCAAAACGTTTCCATGCTCTTGGAACTTATGGAGCGAAATCACGCCAAGATCGATGCACACTTATCATCCGAGGCGGACGCCCTCGTAACTGCACTGCGTCCTTTATGCGATGCGCAGAAAGGAAGAATGCAGAGGATCCTCGAACAGGTACGACTTTTTTCCGAAATGCTTAGGGATTTTATGGTTCTTCACGAAATCGAAGTGAACGAATCGGAGGTGGAGGTCAACCTGATTCTGGAAAAGCTTCAACTCGTTTATCGTGCCGATCTGTTCTGCAAGCATCATGTGACGGTGGAAAGGTATCCCGCCGCCAAGGTTCCCCTCCTAAAGGTTCGAGGCAGGCACTTGGTGCCGGCTCTGGAACATCTTATCGAAAACGCCCTGCTTTCCATGAGAAAGAGCTCCGAAAAAAAACTGATTCTTGCAACGGAAGTGACAGCACAGCACGTGGTGGTCTCGGTGCAAGACACAGGCTGCGGACTTCCCGAAGACCGATCCCCACAAGAGCTTTTTGAACCTTTTGTCACAGCATGGCCCGACGATATTCGTGGAGCGGACAAGATCCATCGGCACCTGGGTCTCGGGCTGACCTTGGCGGCGAGGCTGTTGCAACCCTATGATGCTACGGTATCTCTCGAACCCCTGATGGCAGGGGGGACGGTGGCCAAGGTGATCCTTCCTAAGTAGAAATTTTTTCCCGGGATATCGGAAAAATTTTCAGGTTGTGCGGTCTTGAATCCAGGCGAAAAGCGGGCCATTCGTGCTTTGAATTCCTTGGCAATAATTTTACGAAACCGTTCAAAGCGACTAGCACGTGAGGGCGAAGCACTGGATGTGCCCTCCGACCACCCAATATAAGCGAACGCATGTGTTCGCTTAAGAGCCCCAACCCTTATGAGGCAGTCCCCCCATGATCCAGGCACCCTGTCAATCGGGGCGTAGAGGCGGTCCCATGTCTCCGCCTCACACGGACTCGTTTTTGGCACATGGATTGCTCTTGTTACGGTTGAAAAATGTTGTACACCGATAGAGGGGTTATCCTATGAGAATCGAAACTCTTGACCCTTTGAGTGCTCTAGCTCAAGAAACGGAAAAGCCGCGATGCAAACAATCCGAGGCGTCCTCCTTTGAGCACGTGCTTTCTCAGGAAATAGCCGAAGTTGAAGCTAAAGACACTGTCCAGGAACCTCACCCGACACAAGGGCTTTTCCCCGCGGAGATGGAAATCGCGGCGGGAAGTTCCCAGACTTCCTCACTTCTGCTCGAAGCCGTAAGCGGAACCCTGGATCAACTGCTTGCTGTGTGCTCGAAAAGCTCTGAGGCCTCGGCGAATCTGCAAACCATCAACCAATTGCTTACGAATCTTGGTCAGACGGCGGATGAAATTTTACAGAGCACGTCATTCCTTCAGGATGATCACCCTGTACGCCGATTAGCTCAGGAAGCCTCCGTCCTGGCTTATGTGGAATCCATTAAATGGCGTCGAGGGGATTACATGTGATTGACGCAAAACATACACGACAACTTATGGGTCTTGGGGTCGCTTTGTTGGTATGGCACGCAGCGCCTCAGGTCCTTATGGCGCCTTGGGGTCCAGGAATCTCCTGTGCGGAAAAATGGGAAACGGACGATGTGATCCTTTACCGTGCGGGCCCTCGAGAAGTGCCTGGGGCTCAGGAACAACGTCTTGAGGAGCAACGCAAGGAAGCTGCCTCTTGGGAAATGCTTCGGCGGCTGACCATAGAAATAGAACCCCCACAAAAGAACACTCCCGAACCCCATTCTTCTTTCCCTTTCCAAAGAAAACCTAAGCCTTAGCCTTCATCCGGCAACGGCATCCATTCGGTCGACTTGGGAAAACCTGCACCATCGAGCCACGGTAAATTTCATCGTTTTTTTTTCACATTTTTTTCTAAAGTCGGCTCGATGAAATTCCGATCAAACAAATGACAAAGCGGATAGGGTCGTTACGGTTCTTGAAGGCACAGCTTCATGATGGATCCTGTGGCAACCGGCGTGGAGAGGAAAGAAGCCGATGCAGCGTCTTTCAGATGGCCTTTTTCAGAAATTCAGTGCCTTGGTGTATCAGGAAGCGGGCATCAATCTGCACGACGGCAAAAAATCCCTTTTGGAAGCTCGACTGGCCAAAAGACTACGCGCCACCGGCATCGACAGTCCTCGGGCCTACCTGGACTTCATCCTCTCGGAAGAAGGCCGTGAGGAATACGTGAGGTTCTTTGACGCCGTTTCAACCAATCTCACTTTCTTTTTTCGAGAACCCAAGCATTTTGAGTTTCTGGAAAACGTTGCGCTTCCTGAGATTGTGGAACGAAACCGAAAGAGCGGTACAGCCAGAATTCGCATGTGGAGTGCAGGCTGTTCGACGGGCGAAGAGCCCTACAGTATGGCCATGACCGTGTTGACATCCTTGGATCAACCCTTTCGATGGGATTTTCGAGTTCTGGCCACGGATATTTCCACGCGGGTGCTTCAGACGGCTATGCTCGGCGTTTACGAACAATCCAAGTTGGCCAATGTCCCGGTAGCTTTGCGTCAGCGTTTTTTTGAACCCCTACGGGACGGTGGCTCGACCAAAACCTACCGGGTTCGAGATGAACTGAAAAAAATCATTGCCTTTCGAAGACTCAATCTCA
The DNA here is from genome assembly GCA_037481875.1 of Desulfosoma sp. NCBI lineage: Bacteria > Pseudomonadati > Thermodesulfobacteriota > Syntrophobacteria > Syntrophobacterales > Syntrophobacteraceae > Desulfosoma > Desulfosoma sp. The sequence goes on from JBBFKY010000001.1 coordinate 439,777, forward strand.
TGGATTCTTTTCCTTTTAAAGGAAAGTTTGATGTGATCTTTTGCCGCAACGTGATGATTTATTTCGACAAGAAAACGCAGGAAAGCCTTATTCAAAAGATGGCCGCGTATTTACACCATGGAGGTTATTTCTTTGTCGGGCATTCAGAGAGTCTAACGGGATTACATCACCCACTCAAGTACGTCAAACCTGCGGTATACAAAAAGTTGTAAAAAAATGCCGTAGCGCAACGGCCGTAGCGAGCCTTGAGAGAGAGCCCATGAATCGTGTGATTGTCGGTGTGGCGGATATGGCTGTAAGCCGGGATCCAAACGATGTGATCATCACTTACTCCCTAGGATCTTGTATCGCCGTGGTGCTGTACGACCCCGTGGCCGGTGTGGGCGGCATGCTGCACTACATGCTTCCGGAATCCAGTATTGACCCCGTTAAGGCCCAGACGAAACCGGCCATGTTTGCGGACACGGGCGTTCCTTTGCTTTTCAAGGAAACCTATAAGTACGGCGCCACAAAAAAGAGTTTGATCGTCAAGGTGGTGGGGGGAGCTCAGATTTTGGATGAAGACGGAGTCTTCAACATTGGAAAACGCAATTACATGATGCTTCGTAAAATCTTTTGGAAGAACAATGTGTTGATTGCCGCCGAGCACGTAGGAGGCAATGTGAACCGCACCGTACGACTGGAAATGGCGACAGGTCGGGTGTTTCTCAAGGTTTCGGGGCGCGGGGAGTTTGAACTGAGTACATCGTGAAGGAAGGACGACGATGGCTTACAACGTCATGATTGTCGACGACTCCAAATCCATGCGGCATGTGATCAAGAAAGTTTTGAAAATCAGCGGCTTGGAGATCGGAGAGATTATTGAAGCCGGCAACGGCCAGGAAGCTCTGGAGCACCTGGAAGGGCATTGGGTGGATTTGATTTTGAGTGACATTCATATGCCGGTCATGGACGGCATTGAGTTTTTGCGACGGCTTGGAAGCCATAAAGATTTGCGGGATGTTCCCGTGGTCTTGGTGACCACGGAGCGCAACGAAAAACGGCTGGGCGAGGCCATGGCCTTGGGGGCCCGTGCTTGTCTCTCCAAGCCCTTTCAACCGGAAGAATTTCGATCTTTGGTCCTCAAGCTTCTAGGGGTGGAAAATGCATGGCAAATGGCAGGAAGTGATGAAGGCTGCGATTTCTGAGGTTTTGGAGACCATGTACTTCACAGATGTGGTCTTTCAGCCTGATACTGCGCAGGAAATTTTTACGGGGTGGGAAGCGACCATCGACGTTCGACCAGCCGAGCCCGGGCCTTCGAGGCGCGTGAGGCTCTGCTTTCTGGATGATTTTGCACGAGAACTGGCGGCCAACATGCTTGGCGAGGATTCCACCGGTTTGAACGAGGATGAGGTTCGAGACGCTTTGCAGGAATTGGCCAACATGGTGGCTGGAAGCTGCGTTTTGCTTCTCGGGCCCGAAAACTGGCGACTGGGTTTGCCGACGGCTCATCGTGCTGTCTGCCATCCGTCGCAACAAGATTGCGGCTTGGCCATGGTTTCTTCAGGAGTTTTTGTCGGCCGGGCTTCCTGTGTTCAACAGTGAGGGCTTGCTTATGGAACCCATTCGCGTACTCATCGTTGATGATTCAGCCATTGTTCGAAAAATCTTTACCCAGGAACTGAGCAAGTATGCGGACATCGAAGTGGTGGGTACGGCTCCCGACCCCTACGTCGCCCGCGATAAGATCGCTCGACTCAGTCCCGACGTCATCACTTTGGATGTGGAAATGCCCCGCATGGACGGCCTCACTTTCCTGAGAAAGCTCATGAAATATCATCCCACACCTACCATCATTGTCAGTTCTTTAACTCCCAAGAACAGCGAAATGGCTTTGGAAGCTTTGGAAATCGGTGCCGTAGAGGTGCTGGCGAAACCGGGTGGATCTTATTCCGTGGGGGATATGAGCATTCAACTTGTGGAAAAAATCCGTGCAGCAGCCAGAGCTCGAAGTTATGTGGCCAGACGCCGGGACGAACGCCGAGAAACTGAGGCGGGTTCCCCTCGGCCCGCTCCCATGGCCCTTGCTCAAACCACTCATAAGGTCATCGCCATGGGAGCTTCCACGGGGGGTACTGAAGCCCTGAAAGCCGTGCTCATGGAAATGCCTCCCAACAGTCCCGGCATCGTCATCGTGCAGCATATGCCTCCCAAGTTTACCACGGCTTTTGCCAAGCGTCTCGACGGCTGCTGTGCCATTCAGGTGAAAGAAGCTCAAAACGGAGATTCTGTTCGCCCCGGCTTAGCGCTGATTGCTCCTGGAAACGAGCACATGGTTTTGAAAAGGAGCGGTGCCCGCTACTACGTGGAAGTCAAGGACGGGCCATTGGTTTGTCATCAGAGGCCGTCTGTGGACGTCCTTTTCCATTCCGTGGCCCGTTATGCCGGTGCCAATGCCGTAGGCGTGATCATGACGGGCATGGGCCGAGACGGTGCCAAGGGACTTTTGGAAATGCGTCAAAACGGTGCGCGTACCATTGCTCAAGACGAATCCAGCTGCGTGGTTTTTGGAATGCCCAAGGAGGCTATTCGGCTTGGAGCCGCGGAAACCGTGGTGCCTTTGGAGGCTATTCCCGCGGCCATTTTCAAAGCCTTGGAAGATAAAAGGGTTTCGGTGGAGAGGGCGGTTTCCTAGAACCCGTTGGGGGCCGAAGACCTGTCGAGCACCCCGATGCTTTACGGTGTCGAAAGGATGAGCCGCGCCACTCAATGGCAGAAATATGTGAGAGAAAAATAAAGGAGTATCACCGTGGCCTACAAGGACATGAAAGTATTGGTTGTGGATGATTTCGCCACCATGCGTCGCATCGTCAAAAACATTTTGAGAGAACTGGATTTCAAGGACATCATCGAGGCGGAAAACGGAGCCGCCGCGGTGAAGATCCTCGAATCCCAGGACATCGACCTCATTGTTTCCGACTGGAACATGCCCAAAATGACCGGCTTGGAACTCCTGAAATGGGTTCGTGCCAATGAAAAGACCAAAGATCTCCCGTTTCTCATGGTGACAGCGGAAGCTCAAAAGGAAAACGTAGTGGAGGCCGTGAAGGCCAAGGTGAGCAACTATATCGTCAAGCCGTTTACGGCCGCCGTCTTGGCGGAAAAACTCGCCAAGATTCTCCCCCAAAACTGATTGAGGAAGGGACCATGACCACGGAACATGTGCCTTCGGACAGCCTGGAGACGTTGCTCCGGCGCCTCTCGGACGGTGTTGTGGCGGGGCCGGATGACTTGATGGGTATCGGGGAGTGCCTCAATGTGATCGAAAGCATTGAGAACCATGCGCACACGCCACAGAACTGGAGAAAAGAGCTGGAAACGGTGAAAGGGCTCTTTCGAAGAATCATTCTGGAGGAATCTTCAGACCCTAAGGCGGACTGGCATGAAATCTTGGCAGCGCTTAGAAACTTTACGGGCAACGGTCATGGTTCTTCAGACGACCTGGAACCGGCCTCAGAGGATGTGGAATCCACAAAGGTTTTGGCTGAGGAGTTCAGCTGTCAAGGGGTTGCCGAGAATCGGAGCCAGGAGTCTCATGAACAAGAACAGGTGCCTTTGGAGGACGCCGAACTCATCAAGGACTTCATTGAGGAAGCCAAGGAACATTTGGCGTCCATCGAGCTCAATATCATGTCTCTGGAAGCAGACCCCTCAGACAAGGAAGCTATCAACGCCGTTTTTCGTCCTTTTCACAGTATCAAAGGTGTTGCCGGTTTCCTCAATTTGCATTCCATTCATCGCCTGAGCCATGAGGTGGAAAATCTTCTGGATGAGGCTCGATCGGGCGCCATTGATGTGACCGACGCCGTCATCGATGTGGTGTTGCGCGCCGTGGACATTCTCAAGGTGTTGCTCAAGGAACTGGAAGCCGCTTTGGGTTTCACGCAAGCGTCCTTGTCTTCCGGGCTTGTGCAGAGTTTTCTGCAATCCTTGAAGAATTTTGACCCGAACCAGCCGGTCGTCAGGGACCGGTCCGCGCCTCCTCCTAAAGTCGGGGAAATTCTCGTCCAGAAAGGTCTGGTGGAACCTGAGCACGTGCAAAAGGCTGCAGAAGAGGCTCAGGAAAGAGGTAAGAAAATCGGCGAGCTGCTTGTGGAAGAGGGGATCGTGAGTCCTCAGGATGTGGGTGCGGCCCTCCGCGATCAGCGCCGTTTCAAAGAAAACACGGCTTCCGTTCGCGTGGATACCGCCAAGCTGGACAACCTGGTGGACATGGTGGGGGAATTGGTTATCGCTCAGTCCATGGTGCTTCAGAACCCCGAAGTCCAATCCATCAAGGACCAAAAGTTTCAAAAGGATTCCGTCCAACTTCGCCGTATCACAGCCGAATTACAGAGGATTTCCATGTCCTTGCGCATGGTGCCTATCAAGAGCACCTTTCAGAAGCTGATTCGACTGGTTCGGGATCTTTCCAAAAAGTCCGGCAAAGACGTGCGGCTGCAAATGCGCGGGGAAGACACAGAAATCGATCGAAATATGGTGGAAGAGATTTACGAACCTTTGGTGCACATGATCCGCAACGCCATCGACCACGGTCTGGAAACTCCAGAGGAAAGAAAGGCTCTGGGAAAGGATCCGTGCGGGACGATATACCTGAGCGCCGAACAAAAGGGAGGCAATATCCTCATCGAACTGCGTGACGACGGCCGAGGGCTGAACGCGGCCAAAATACGCGCCAAGGCTGTGGAACGCGGTCTCATCGGGCCGGATGATATGCTGGAAGAACGTGCCTTGTTTGAACTCATCTTTCATCCGGGATTTTCCACCAAAGACGAGGTCACCGATGTTTCCGGGCGAGGCGTGGGCATGGATGTGGTGAGGCGCAGTGTGGAAGAAATGCGCGGCAAGCTGGAAGTGAGCAGCGTTCCCGGGCAAGGCACACGGTTTGAGCTGAAACTGCCCCTCACCATGGCCATCATCGACGGTATGGTCATCAGCGTTGGACCGGAACGATACGTTGTTCCAACGGTGGCTTTGCGTGAGTCCTTGAGGCCTCCACGAGAGGCGTATCTGACGGTGCATGGGTCCGAAGAAATGATCAAGGTCCGTAACCAGCTTATGCCACTCATTCGCCTGCACGAAGTGTTGGGTGTGGAACCCAAGTTTCGCAACCCATGGGAGGCCTTGATTCTGGTGGTGAGTGAGGATCAGAGGTCCTATGGCCTGCTGGCGGATGAAATCATCGGGCGTCAGGAAGTGGTCATCAAGAGTCTTGGAGGGGGATTACGACACATCAAAGGGCTCTCAGGTGGGGCTATTCTCGGGGACGGCAAGGTGGCCCTGATCCTGGATGTGAAAGGCATTGTCAGCGGCTACGAAGAGGGTGGACATTATGGATATGGTGATCGGCAAAGAAGAGTGGCATGATCTTCTGCAGCTTGTGGAGGAAGTGGAAAGGATTCTCACGACAAAGGCGCAGCCGGAGCCGCCGTGGGATCGCTGTGCGGAGGCTCTTAAAACCCTCAGCAGCACGGCCGCCATGCTGGGCATGGAAGGGCTGGCCAAGGCCGGGGAGGCCCTGGAGACGCATTTGGAACAAAAGGTGCGGTCCAACGGGGGGGGCTTTGGGGAGGCGGCAGCTGTTTTTCAGTTTGCCGTCAATGCATTGGTGGAACATGTTCGTCAGGCATCGCAGGCTGAAGCCGGAGACATTGATCCGCGGGAAGTGATTTCCATAGTGAAAGATTCGGAAGAACCTTTCAAGGAACAACCTGATTCAGGGATCGAAACGGACATGGAAGTCGACGAAGAGGCGATTATTGACCAGCTTGTGGGCGCAGACTCGAATGAACAGCCGCAGATTTCCGACCCTACGGACCAAGGCACGGACGTCGTGGAGGATTTCTGTCGACGTGTCCAAGGTGCCGTCACCATGGGGCTCGATGGGGACGGAGTGCCGGTGGCCCGCATTGAATTGCCCTTGACACCGGAAACGCTCGGTCGTCTCAAAGATCTATTGAACCCCGCGGGCAAACTTGAAGATTTACGTCTCAAGGTCCCTGAGCATGGTCACGCGACGGCTAAGGTCCTGGAAGCCATCAAAGACTTCATGCAGGCCTTGTCTGATGGAGATCTTCAACGGGCGGAAGAGATCTTGGCGAATCTTGCGGAAAACCGTCATCCTGGCCTGTATAAGGAAATCGGGGGTATCGCCCGTGCCTTGCATAATTCGCTTCGAGATTTCGTGCGTACCATGGATCCATCGCTTCGAGAAATGGTGGAAGAAAAGATTCCCGACTCGGGCAATCGCCTTGAGCACATTATCAAGCTGACGGAATCGGCAGCCAACACCACCTTGGATCACGTGGAAGCTTTGCAGAAAAGAAATGAAAAAGATCAAGGGCGCTTGGAAGCCATCAGCGAAGTTCTCACCGGGCTGCACCCCTTAGGCGAAAACGCCCAAAAGAAGTTGGAGGAAGCGACGGGCTTGGTCCGAGAACTCATGGTGTCGACGCAAAAAAGCCATGAAGATTTCATCCGTATTTTGACGGCACAGGATTATCAGGATCTGACGGGTCAAATTATCATGAAGATTATGGCCCTTTTGGAGGACTTGGAAGCTAAACTGGTTCAGCTTATCGCCAAGTTCGGAGTGAAGGTGGAAAAGAGCAAGAAAGCAAAAGAAGAGCTCTATGGACCAGCTCATGAAGCCTTGGAAGATGCGCTTCATTCCCAAAGTGATGTGGATGCCCTCTTGGCCGAATTCGGATTCTAATTTTCACGGGGGCGGCAGAGTGGGCCGCCCCTAGAATCACTGCCCCCATAATCACTGTTCGTTACGAATTGTCGGTGTTTTCTTCCGCAAGGGCGACACGGTTACGCCCTTGTTTTTTCGCTTCGTAAAGAGCCGCATCGGCCCGCTCAAAAAGACTTTGGGGCGAATCTTCATTGGACTGGATTTGGGCCACCCCTACGCTGATGGTCAGGGGAATCCGTTCCCCCTGGTATAGAAACCGCGTTTTGTCGACGCAAAGCCTCAGTTTTTCCCCGACACTTTTGGCCCCGTCTTTGTCGATTCCGGGAAGAATGACCACGAACTCTTCGCCCCCGTACCGGGCCAAGAAATCCGACTTTCTTAAAGCAGCCCCCATCCTGCGTGTCACTTCCTTAAGACACTGATCCCCCGTGGTGTGCCCATAAACATCGTTGACGTGCTTGAAACGATCAAGATCAATGACCAAGAGGGAAAAGACCTGGCCATAGCGTTGAAAGCGATGGAATTCTTCCTCTAGACGAGAGTCAAAAGCCCTACGGTTATGAATGCCTGTAAGGGGATCACGAAGAACCTGCTGTTCCAGAAGACGAGTCTTTTCCTGCATGGTGCAGACTTCGCGTTTCATCTTCTTGAGGGCTTGTTGTAAGGCCTCCGTGTTTTGACCGGCCTCTCGGTGTCTCGCTTCGTCCTTTTCACGCTTTTCCTTAAGGAATTTTTTGATGGCAGCCAGTTTGGCTTCAACGACGCTCTTTAGTTCTTCCAAGGTTCGAGTGAGGGTGACCGAATCGCGCATTTCCCTCATGTGGCCGTCCAGGGTTTCCGAGAAAGCCTCCTGGGCTTCTCTGGCTTCTCGGCTATGTCGCACCGTTGTGTGAAGCATAGTTTCCATCTCCACCAGGTCTTGCCCGATTTCGGTAAAAAATTTGGCGACCCGCGACCTTTCTTCCAAAAAAGATTCATGAAAGTCTCGAGCCAGATCCGCCAAGCGGCGTGCTCCTCCCAGCAGATCCGTAAAAGATTGACACCCGTCCAACAGGCTGGAAACATTTTCCCACTTTTCACGATAACCGTCGCCAAGGTCGCTGCGCAGGGCGTCTAAAACGAGACGGTGGGCCGAAAGAAAATCGAGCAAAGGAGGCGTGGACATTGGAGTCTCTGATACTGGCTGGAAAGATCCTCCAGCATCCCCCCTTTCCGCTTCGCAGGCTTCTCGAAGGGACCAGGTCTTGATTTGCTGAATGTCTCGGTCCAGGGCATTCCAGTCCGGATCTGAAACCAGACGTTCTTTCAGTCCATCCAGAGCCTCAGAGGTATGTGGATCCACCATGGGCTTGAGCATGGACATGAGGTGAAGTAGACAACGTTTGAAAATCTCCGTCATTTTTTGGTTTTGCTGCTGAAGATCCACGATGTCTTTCATCAGGTCGTTTTTCTGGTTTCGAATACGCTGCACCTGTTCCCGTAGAGCTTCGATCCTTTGGATAGCCGAACCGTTGCCTTCTGAACCAGCACACCCACGCATGCTCGACTCCTCAACTCTGTAAATAGCCTAGGCCGTCCCCTTGGTGAGGGCATTGCCGCGTTGCTTTTCTCGAAAGAGCTGACATGGATATCCCGAGGAGGCGCAGACAGACAAACTCGGATGCTCCCGAGTTCGTATGCCCCAGGCTCGACAGGCATAAGGAGCGTGCGGATTCCACGTCATGGCAAAATGCGTGCACTTAGGACAATAAACCGTCGGCCTGCAGTGCTCTACTGAAGGGGCCATGGCTCTTTGCATTGCCTCCTCTGATCCTAATCTCTCCCAAATTCTTATGGTTGCGTCATGACAAGTAGCATGGTGCATGCCAGATCTTTGAAGCCGGCCTGCCCCCTGGAACGCATTCCACGAATAGCGCTTCAAAGGCGGCATTTTTTTCTCAAGCTTTGGGCAAAAACTTCCGATATAGAAAGCGAAGGAGGAAGAGGTCATGGTGGTCACAGATTATCACGTGCAGAGCGTGCTTCGAACTTATACCCGCCAGTTGCAGAAGTCGCGCCTGGCAGCCGTCTTGGGCGGCGAGGAGAGAACGGAGCGGTCTGCGGATGACAAGGTGTCCATTTCGGAAGAAGCGAGACGGCGCCTGATTCGTGATCGCGTGACCAGCCAGGTTCTGGAGAGACAAAGAGAAGAAACAAACCTGGACGCCCCGGCAAATGCACCATAACCCCGGAAAGAGAAGCCGAAAAATCTTCGCCCGGGAAACTACGAGGGATTGAGAAAATGGATGTCAAAAAAATCGCTACCTACATGGCCCAAACAAACCATGTTCTGGAAAATCAAGCGGTGAGAACCGAAGAGCCTTCGGTTCAAACCCCAAACAGCCTGAAAGCCGAGGGCATCGAAGACCGAGTGCAATTTTCCAAAGAAGCCCTGGAACTGGCTCGAAACAAGGTTACCATGGACAGGGAAGAAATCCGCACAGAAAAGGTGGAAGCGTTGCGTCGACAGATTCAAGAAGGTCAATACACCGTCGATCCCCATCAAATCGCCGCCCGTATGTTGGATGAAATCATCTGAAGCCAGGCCAAAGGAGGGGGCTGTCATGACTTTGACGAACATTCGGCCCCCTGAGTTGTCATTTTGTTGACATAATTGTTCGATGCCCTGTCAAGCCCTTGAATCCCGAGTAGGGGATTCAAGGGCTTTTTCGTGCGCTTATTTGAAAAGCCGTGAGACTCCGGAATCCGGCTACAGGTAGCGAACGAGGCTCAGGTCTTTGAGCGCCAACGAGGATTTCAGAGCGGCTTCCAGGGCGATTTGGTTGGCCTGAAGGGAGCTGATGGCTTCCAGAAAGTCGGTGTCTCGAAGTTCCGAAAGATGTTCTTGTCTGTGAGCGGTCAATGTGTTGAGAGTCTCTTTTCGTCTTTCGAGGCTTTTCAGGCGAGCGCCGACTGTTGAAGAGAGGCCTCGAATCTGTTCCATAGAGGTGTCCAGAGACGCAAGCGCCGTGGTGATGTTTGAAGAGTCCTCGTTTTCAATGTGTGTTTTCAGATCCTCGAGAACGTTCATCAGATCCGGAAGGATACCGGACAGATCACAAGGAACCGTCATGGGGGGTAGGCCGTCTTCCAACGGCACCTGCAAATCATCGCCTGAAGGGCGTCCCGGTTCCCATTCCCATCTCTGGGTTCCCTCATTCCAAATGGGCTTTCCCGCGAAAACATTTTGGCCGTTGTAACGTTCTGAAGTCGTCAGGGCCAATTCTTTCACGAGCTGATCCAATTCTTCGACGTAGGCCTTTTTTTCTTCTTGGGAATTAGGGGTGTTGGCGGCCATGCCGATTTCTTTGGCTCGAATTAATAGGTCATGGACATGGTTCAGGCCGCTGTCGGCCATGGAAAGCATGTTCGTCGCAAAGTCCAGGTTGCTTTCATAGCGTTGCATACGATGAAGGGTGTCTTGAACGTTCAGGGATCGACCCCAGGCTTCTGGGTCGTCATGGGGGTTGTGGAGACGCAGGCCGCTTGAAAGATTTCGAGAAAGCCGGTTGATGTTTTCCTGCTTTCTCAGGATATCCCGTGTTGCAACGCCGTACATAAGGGGCAGGGTGACTCGCATGGCTGTTGCCTTTCATCACACCATGTTGATGGCTGTCTGAATCATTTCCGCTGTTTGTTGCACAACTTTGGCGGCTGCTTGATAGAGCTGTTGGTGTTTGATGAGTTCCACCATTTCTTCGTCCAGGGAGACTCCCGAAACACTTTGCCTCTGTGCATCCAATTGCTGAGCGACGGCATTCTGCAAAAGAGCCTGCGAGGAAGCGGATTCCACGGCAAGGCCCACGTTTTGACTCAGCTGGATGAGATGCTGGGAAAGAGTGAGACCCCCGAGGCTTTCCAGTCCTTGGGTTTGAAGTGAAAGGGCGTTTCGAGCCAGAGTATTGGAGGTGAATGGTAAGGGATCGTCCGACAGTCGAATGGTCGCCGCCGTTTTGGCTGTGGTATCAAAGAAATAGGAGGTTGCTGATCCTCCCGAGGTGTCATCGTAAACCTGTTGAAAGCTTGTCACCAAGGCTTCGGCGAATTGATCCAGAGCATCCTGCCAGGCATCCACGTACCCCATGGCTTCAACGAGAGCTCCGGTCGCCCCTTTTAGACCGTCTTCGACCTGATCGCCTGCGGCGTCAAATGCGGCGACCACTTTGCCCGAGTCCTTGATTTCAACGGTGAAGGACTGAGTGTCTCCCGTCATTTTGAGTTCCGCCGCATAGTCTTTAAAGAGGACCAGGGGTGTGCCATCTTCTAAAAAGATGTTCAGCATGCCTCCAGTTGCATCCTGGGCGCTGAAATGCAGGTAGTGGGACAATTCCTGCAAGGCTTGAAAGCGCTGGTCTCGAAGGTCGTTGGCCATAAAAGCCGGTGTTTCGGAATATTGAATCTGTCGGTTCAGGTGTCGAATCTTTTCGAGCAAGCTGTTGATGGTGCTGAGGTTATCCTGCAGTTCCGTGACAATACCTTGGCGGCTCTGTTGCAACTGGAAGGCTTTTTGATTCAGGCTGCCGCAGACATTGGCCCCACACTCCAAAACCAAGGCCTTTTCGGCCGCGCCTTCCGGATTTTGCGCCAGCGCGTTCCACGCGTTCCAAAAATCATTGAGGGCTGCGTTGATACCGGAATCTCCGTCATCGGAAAGATAGGTCTCTACGGCTTTTCCGAGGCGTTCAAGGGTTTCGTAATAAGCCTTTTGGGAAAAAGCGTTCAGGTATCGCCCTTCCAGAAAGGAGTCTCTTTGCTGAACGATTCGATCCAGCCGCGCTCCTGCTCCAATCCATCCAGCACTTCCCAGAATCGCTCCTCGAGTGACAGTGGCAGCTTTTTGGCGGGCGTAGGCTGGGTTTTCCGCATTCGCCACGTTATGGGATGTGATCTGAATCTGCACTTGGGCGTTCAGAAGCGCATTTTTACCAATTTCCAAAGCGGCGTTGAGACCGGCCATGACTATGCCTCCGTGCTGACCCCGCATCCCTTGATGGCCGGCAGGGTTTTTTGCGCCCCGTGACCGTAGGTGTGAGGCAGCAGCAGGGAAAGAAGTTCCTGGTGGATCGTTAAAAGGTCTGCGATGTAGCGCCCGTTGGCTTCATTGATGGCTTCGATGCGCCGAAGCGATTCCTGAAGATGAAGCCAATCGTCCTGTTCCTCTAAGGACATTGGTGAGCCGTGAAACTCTTGGGTCAAAGGCTCAAGGGTTTCCAGAATGCGACGAGCCAGCGTCTCCTTTACGGGGAGAAGTTCCAGCAAGGCTTTGTGATCCTGTCGTGCCAAGATATCTGTTTCTTGCTGAAGCACTTCAAGGAGTCGTTGAGTCATGGCTCGAAGAGTCACGGTTTTTGAATTTTCGGGTTTTAAAAACGATGTCATGGTCTTTTATCCGTCAAGGTCTTAGGAGCTTTTAGGTTTCCACGACCACGTGATGGCTCATAGTTTGTTTGAAAACAGCGGCTCACTCGGCCGTGGCATAAAAACGTTTCCGGTTTTTTCTTCGGTAAGGGTCGGACACATCGGTTCGCCCTTACGGGTTTGTCTATGGATACATGGGTCCGCTCTTACGGGTTATCGGACGGACACAAAACGCAGCGAGTCTCCGTCAGCTTTCTCATAGGTTTTTATCGGCATTTTCATGAAAAGCCTTGAATGTCTTTGTCGATGACACGGTTTTCTGCTCTTCTGCCGTGACGAGAGGCTCCAGGGACTGATACAACCATTGTCCGATACCCAGAGACCCCTCATGGCTCCACACCTGGGCAAGCTTTTCATCCAGCATGGACTCGTAAACTTCCATGGCATGATTGGGTTCTTCATCTCGAAGCACCGCCGCCCGCATGGATTTAACCAATTGAGCGGTCAGAAGGCTTTCGAAATCCATGCATGCCTGCTTCAGCCTTTTTTTTTGCTTTTCGATTTCTTCCGAAGGACTGAAAGGTGCTGATCCTTGAATGTGCTGAACGGATGCCATGATCCCCTCTATTTGATTTTTTCAAAGATGATCTCCACCCGCCGGTTCAATTGACGCCCTTCAGGAGTGTCGTTGGCTGCCAAAGGGTGAGTGTCCCCGTAGGCGCCCAAAGCCAGCTTTTCTTTAGGAACCTTACCCTGGGTGACCAAGTAGTTTAAAACGGCATAGGCACGAGCCAGAGAAAGATCGTCGTTGGAAGAAAATTGGGAGCTCTTCACCGGAACATTGTCCGTATGTCCGTCTATATAAGCCCTATAGGAAGCTTCGTTCAGAAATCGTGCGAAAGTATCCAAAATCGGATAAGCACTGGACTTTAGAGCGGCGCTTCCGCTTTCGAACAGCAGCTGGTCGCCAAAGATGAATGAGAAGTCTCCAGGATTCCATCGTTTTTTGACCATGAGGGCATTGCCCGAAGAGACGATGAGTTTGAAATCTTTTTTCCAGGGTGTCTTGGAAACCTCGTCCAGTCGGCGTACATCGGCGATATAGACACTCTTGAGGCTTTTTACGATGTCGTTGATGACCATATCGGGATTCTTGCGGACTTTTTGCCTTTCTTTGAAAAAGAGAATGCCGCTTGTTTTATCGAAGTTTTGAAAGGTACTTCGAATGGCTTTTTCGTTGAGAGACGACATGCTCAATAGCAGGACGAAAAAGGTCAAAAGCAGCGTGGATAAATCGGAAAAGGTTACCATCCACGATGCGCTGCCGCCTTCATTTTCCGCCTTATTCTTTTTCCTGGCCATGCCCAGCCCCTTGATCAGCCACGCCCGTTTGCAAGCGTCGGGGAAGGTTCGTCTGGTTTTCCTGCCTCTTGTGATTTTTTTTCAGGCATAGGAAACAGCCGGAAGAAAAAGTTTTTGTAATTGAAAAAAGGATTTGATTTTGGATCTTCATAGAGCAGACTCGCTGGAAGATTTCGGCTGTATGTCAAAACGATTTCCACCCTTTGGTTTCTGTCTCGAAGATGGGGATACTGGATACCGTCCACCAGGGGTTTTTCGTAACTGAACCCGTGTGCGCTGATGCGGTTCGGTTCCAATCCCTGGGACAAAAGGAAGCGGTAAACGGCCATAGCTCTTCGGGTGGAAAGTCTCCAAGAGTGTTCTTCCCAATGAGGCGTCTCGACGGCTTCAAACCGGTCCGTGTGCCCTCCAACTTCAATTTCCCGAGGATCTCTGGCCAGATAAGGCACGAGCTGGGAAAGATAGGAGCGGGCTGCAGGTTTCAAGTCAAAGGAGCTTGGCTCAAAAAGGATTTTTTGATTAAGCACGATGGTAAGTGTTTCCTCCTTTTTTAAAATCTCGACTTCCTTGTCCAAGGTGTTTTTCATGGTCACTTCTCGAAGTACGTCAAAATCCAGAGTTTTGACTTCCATGGGAGCTTCAAATTCACTGATATCCATGCCTTTAGGTTTTCCAATGGCTGTACGGCCTCCGGGCAGGAAGCCAAAGGCGCCCACGAGGGAATTGAGAGCTTGTTTTTGCCGTGTGTTGTCCAGGACGGACATGCTGAGAAGAAGCACAAAAAAGGTTAGCAACAAGGTGCAAAGATCACAGTAAGTGGTGAGCCACCCGTCGGCCGGAGGGCCGTCGTCTCCGGAAGACTTTTCTCTTTTAGATGATTTCGAGTTCGGCATGGAGGGCTCCTGAAGCCTTGATAGCTTGAAGAATGGTCATAATGTCACGGGGCGTGGCCCCGATGGCGTTCAGACCTTGAACCACTTGACCGATGGTGCTGCCTCCCCCAAGGACATTGATGGATCCTTTGCCTTCTTGAACCTGAACCGTGGATTGGGGCGTAACCACTGTGCGACCCTGACTAAAAGGCAAAGGCTGGGAGACGGCCGGCTGTTCACTGATTTGCACGGTCAGGTTCCCATGAGCGACGGCTACGGGTGAAATGCGCACGTTTTCCCCCAGAACAATGGTGCCCGTCCGTTCATTGATGACCACCTTGGCTGGAGTGTCTGGACGGATTTCCAAGGCTTCCACCTGGGAAATCAAGCCTACGATGTCCGATCGATAGGAAGGGGGAACCCCGACCTGAATGGTGGCCCCGTCCACGGCGCGAGCGTAAGGACCTCCTAGAGCCAAATTGATGGCGCGTGCCGTTTGATCCGCTGTGCTGAAATCCGGATTGTTCAGGACCAGATCCAGCTGCCCCAAGTCATCAATCCGTACAGGGAATTCTCGCTCCACCACGGCGCCTTGAGAGATATACCCCACGGTGGGATGGTTCTTCTGGACGGAACTCCCGCTGGCTCCGGAGGCGGAAAAGCCTCCTGTGGATACGGGGCCCTGAGCGACGGCGTAGACTTGACCGTCCGGGCCTTGCAAAGTGGTCATCAACAGGGTGCCCCCTTCCAGGCTTTTGGCGTCACCGATAGATGAAACCTGCACGTCGAGCTTGGTCCCAACCCGCGCAAACGGCGGTAACTTAGCCGTCACCATGACGGCAGCCACGTTTTTCACTTTGACACTGTCCGGATCCACGTGAATGCCCATGCGGTCAAGAAAATTGGCCAGAGTGCTGGTGGTGAACTGGGTTTTGTTGTTATCTCCCGTGCCGTTCAAGCCAACAACCAGCCCGTAGCCGAAGAGCGCATTAGGACGAACGCCCATGAATCGAGCGACATCCTTGATCCGCGCTCCTTGAACGTTAGGGGCCACCAAGACGAGAAAGCACCCCAGAATGGCCGCGCTCCAGAAGAGTCGTTTCATGGCGAAAAAGGCCTCCGGTCAAAAAGGCAAGACGGTGTCCAAAAGCTGGCCCAACCAGCCTGGCTTCTGATGGCGACTCACCGGACCCTTACCCACGAAAAAGATTTTGGCCTCCGCAATGTTTTGCGACAGCACGGTGTTGTCTCGTGTGATGTCCATGGGCCTCACGACGCCTTCGAGAACAATCTGTTGCAGTTCATCGTTGACTTTGGTCCATCGAGATCCGCGAATCACCAGGTTGCCGTTGGGAAGAATCTCCGTCACGGTAGCCGTCATATAGGCCGTCATGGAATCCGCTTTTTTGGTGCTGCCTTTTCCTGTAAAGGTGCTGTCAAAGTTGAGGCCATATCCTGTCTTGTTGACCGGTTGAAGGATCGTCTGGGAAGGTGTGCTTAAACCCATGAAATTTCCTTCTCCTTTCAGCTCCCGGGTGCGGCTCGTGGACGTAGCGGCTTCTTTGGACGCTTTGGACTGCTCACTGACCATAATGGTCACAATGTCCCCCACACGATGGGCCTTGATGTCCTGAAACAGGGATTCCTGACGCGCGTTCCAGAGAGACCCCGTTGGAACCGGCTTTGGCTGGGCCAGTTCCGTGGGGGAAGGAGCCCACTGTTCCTGAAGTGGAGGAGGGGGCGGCAAAGGAGGCTGTGGGTGTTGTGCCGGAGTGCTCACAATGGCCTCGTGCGTGGCGCATCCGTACAGCCCGGCGGTTATGAGCCCCAGGAAGCCGTAGAGGCTCAACCTTCTCAAAAGTCTTTTAAGTGTTGCGCATCCTTTTTCCATGAAGCTCCCCTTTTTGTTTTACGGAACCTCAAAGAGCCCATTCAAGGAGTCACCGTCACGGTGGTTTCATCCATCACGCGAGCCTTGACCGTTTTTTGGGAAGTGACGTTCACCACTCGAATCCAGTCCCCTTCCGCCCCGTTGTCTTTGGAAATACCTTTGGCGGAGACCCTGAGGGAGCCCTGGTGGTAGAGGATGGTGACGGGTTTTCCGGAGGTGATGCACAGAGGCTTGTCCAGGAAGGACATTTCCAAGGGCTGCCGAGGGCTCACCGGACGAATGAGCCTTTTTCCCACCACATCTTCCAGTCGCGTGGCGTAAGTTTTTTCGGCGTCTGTTAGAATCATTTCCCGGAATTCCAAGTGTTCCGGCCCTAGTATTGTGTCCCGGCGAAGATTTTGGTTCGCATGAAGCACCGTGCGACGAACGATGACCTTTCCGGCTACGCGAAGGCTACGCACCTTTTGACTGTCCACGAAGAAGTGAATGGTCAAGGGGACTACGCCGACAAAGGAAGAATTCTGTGGAGCCTCGATTTCATGCGTTACGCGGCCGTCAGGGATCATGGCGAGCCCGGAGATGACAATATCGCGAATTTCCATTTCCGACGGGTTCCAAGGAGCGTGGTTCTGAATGTAGGCGCGATAAAGGTCTTCAATCTCTTTGGTGTTCAAGGCCGCTGCCTTTCGACGCAAAGTAATCCGTTCCGGAATGGAGAAGAGTACCGTGTCGGGGTTGACTCCCAGAGACGCGAGCAAGTTTCTGAGATAGGGGCCCAGGTGGTCTGTGCGTACCGACTTTTCCGACCCTAAGGATGGGCTTTGTCCCAGAGAAATGGTTTGGAATGCTTGGACCCATTGAGGCGGCAAGGTTTCCGGGTTTTCCAAAAGATCATAGAGTGTGAGTGTCTCCTGCGATGTCTCCACGATGGAACGGACCTCGATCATGGAAGGCGGCGTATTCACAAAAGATCCCGATCGACTTTCCTCTTGCAAAGCCGCCGCCATGGAACCTGCGCTCACCAGGCTCAAAACCACAAGGACCGTCACGAAGACTTTCATGCCTTTATCACCTCTTTGGCGACCGAATACGCGGCCGAGTCTTTACGAAGCCACACTGTTGGCGATGCGAAGCATTTCGTCCGCCGTGCGAATGACTTTTGAATTGGCCTCGTAAGCCCTTTGGCCGGCGATCATGTTGACCATTTCTTCCACCACATTGATATTGGCACTTTCCAGAAATCCCTGAAGTAAGGTGCCATAGCCTTCAGTTCCCGGTTGCCCCTCCACGGCTTCTCCCGACGCCTCGGAAGGAGCGAAATAGTTCTTTCCAAGACTTAGCAACCCGGCCGGGTTGGGAAAGTCGTAGAGGGTGAGGTTGGCGGAGGCGAGCAGGGTTCCGTTTTGATCAAAGGCGCTAAGGGTTCCTCGTGGATCAATGTTCACTGTCACGGCCTCACGAGGAATACTCACCTCCGGCTGCAGACGGTTCCCTTCGACATCCACCAGGTAACCTTCCGCATCCAGCTTGAAGGTTCCGGCACGCGTGTACACTTCATCGGCACCTCGAAGGATCTTGAAAAAACCTTTGCCTTCAATGGCCAAGTCCAGCTGGTTTCCTGTTTCCGTAAAATTCCCTTGTGTGAAGATCTTTTGCACTGAGGCCGTCTTGACACCCATGCCGATCTGAATGCCTGTGGGTATTCTGCCGGCAGCTCCCGTTTCGGCGCCGGGTGGAATCAAATTCTGGTAGATCAGGTCCTCAAAATTCGCCCGGCTTTTCTTAAAGGCCGTGGTATTGGCATTGGCCAAATTATGGGCCACCACGTCCATATTCAGTTGCTGGGCATCCATGCCTGTTGCGGCCGTCCAAAGACTTCGCATCATGGCTCCATGTGCCTCCCTTAAGACTTCGCCAGTTGATTGATGATTTCTCTGTCTTCTTGGTGGGAAATTTTCATGATCTTTTGACAGGCTTCAAAAATGCGTAGTGTTTCGATCATGGAAGTCATTTCCTGCACCGTGGAAAAATTTGCCCCCTCCAAGGCCCCTTGTTCCAAGGTGAAGTTTTGCGCGGGCATGGGAAACACGTTTGGGTCCGAAGGCTTGAGTAAGTTGCGTTCATCGTGGACTAAGACCACCTCGGGCCCAAAGGCCACCACATCCAGCGTGTCTACCGGGGTTTCTCCGTCATAGACTTGACCTGAGGCATCGATACGAAAATCGGTGCCCTGCAGCGTAATGATGCCGCCTTGCCCTAGGACAGGCCAGCCGTCGGCGGTGACCAAACGACCCTGGGCATCCACTGTCAAATTTCCGGCACGTGTGTAGCGTTCCCCTCGATCGGTTTGGACACGAAAGTACCCCTCCCCGTTGATAGCTACGTCCATGGGGTTTCCGGTGCGATGGACGGGACCTTGCGTCGTTTGGACATAGGTTTGAAGATCCATGAAATCCTCGAAACGCGCGCCCACTTTGCGAAATCCTGGCGTGGCAGCGTTCGCCAAATTATTGGCGATGATGTCCATGCGTTTTTCCTGTTGTATGGCACCGAGAACCGACGTGTAGGGACTAAGTCGCATGGGGTACCTCCTTTCGACCAGTGAAGGAAGCAACCTCGGTGCCAAATCATGGTGCTGTCGCTCGATTCCTACCCAGCATAGCCGGGTAAAGGTGGCTCATGTGCCGGCCCACAGAAAAGCTCAAACCTGACGACTTCCTTCCAGGATTCCAAAAAACTGTGGGTGAGGACCTCTGTGTCCGTCCCCAAACCTCTCTTGTGACCAGGTGCCCAGGAATCTTTGGGGTGGTTTTCTTCAAGGTGCGAAAAACCTAGTGGCGGCTGGCCCCAAGTGTCCGTTTCACAATAAAATTCTTGAAGTAAAGAGGATGGGTCCGGTTCGAAAGTTATAAAGATTTTTTCTGCTGGAGTTTGTGAAGACCGAGGATCAGTTCCACTTCCCCAAGGGAGCGATGAATCCTGGAGGCGATTTCTTGAGGGGAATGGCCTGCGTCGGCCAGAGCAAGGATTCTTTGCGTCAAAGTCTTGGATGGTATTTCACCTTGTGCTTCAGAGCTTGCCGAGGAAGCCGGACCTTGCAGTTCCTCGAGTTTTTTTAGAACGCTTCGCGCTTCACTCACCTTGGCGTCCAAGGCTTCCAGCACGTTTTGAATCAAACGCCCTCGGTCTCGAAGATTGCGATCGAATTCCTCGCTCAAGGCCTTCGTTTCGTTCAAGATGCGTTCAAAGGATTCCAACACATGGCGAGGTTCTGCAGATTCCGAGGAGCTTGGGCGACGTCGATGCCACAGAAGAACGATAACCAGAAATAAGAGAAGTAAGTCCAGCAGGAGCTGCAGCAATGTGCTCCAGTCACTGTTTTGAATCCAGACCCACATGGAAAACGCCTCAAAGACTCAAGGTCAAGAAATTCATATCCTTTGCAGATCTTCCAGTTCAACCGCGACGATGCCGGCTTGGGGAAAACGGTTTTGTAATTTCGTAAGGAGTTCTTTTTCCACGATAGGAGCCCAAGAACGCCGAACGTTTTTTTCCGGACGCTGTTGAATCAAAAAGCCGTAAACACTGTCTCGCAAAGCCACACGAATCTCCGAAAGAATAGCTTCGGCATCGGGCCGGGCCGCATGCACCACAAGGTTCATGCAAAGCCATTCCTCCTTTTCCTTGGATTGGGCCGTAAAAATGAGCTCGATTTTTTCCAGAGCGTGGGGAATGGCGATGTGCTGGCGCACGACAGAGGCATTCTTTGTCACAGGGGTCCGGGGTCGAGAGGAAAGGAAGAATTTATGGCCTATCGTGGCCCCGATGGCAAGGATACTCAGTGCCGCAAGAGCTCCTAGAATGGCGCCGCGTTTTCCCATGACCCTTTTTTCAGGAACCGTTTCCCGGACGGTTTCTGAGGTTTCCTTTGAAATTTCGGTTTTGGGTTCGGGTTTTGAGGATTCCTTGGTCGTAGTCGCAGGGTTGGATTCTCCCTGGGGGGCTGGCTTCTTATCGATAGTGGCGAAAAGCGCCCCCAGATCAATGTTGGTGTTTTCCACCAAGAAAACATTTTCTTGGCGACCGGAGGGGTTCTTCGCTTCAGACGTCGGAGCGGTTTCCAAGGGCATGTTTGCCATGGGGATGCTCCTTTTCTACACTTTGTCTGTGGTGCGCTGCGTCGAGGCTTCGATTTCTTGTTTTTTCAACACAGACATTCCGTCGGGAAGATCGTCGGCACTCAATAGCTTGGCGAGCCGAAGACGCAGCTTGAGTACGGCTTTGGTATGGATTTGGGAAATACGTGATTCCGTATAACCCATCACGGCGCCCACCTCTCGCATGGTCAGTTCTTCAAAATAATAGAGGGAAAGGACCAGCTTTTCCTTTTCGCTGAGAGTCTCAATGCACTCGGCCACGAGGCGTTGCAGTTCACTTTTGTGAATCTGGTGAAAAACCTCATCGGGGTCTGTGGCCAAGTGGGCCGGTTCCCGGTTTTCCTGAATGTACTCGTTGAGATCTTCCGGTAGAAAAGAGATGCCCTTGAGATCGTCCAGCAGTTCAAAGTAACTTTCCAAATCCAGACCCAGCTCCGCAGCGATTTCCTCATCTTCTGGAAAACGTCCAAGTTTCTTTTCTAGGGAGGCGCATACCTTTTCCATTTCCGATGATTTTTGACGTAATGACCGGGGTATCCAGTCCATGGAACGTATTTCGTCCAGCATGGCGCCCCGAATACGAATCTTGGCGTAGTTTTCAAAGGAAACCGACTGACTCGGGTCGTACTTTTCGATGGCGTCCATCAGGCCTATGACCCCCGCGGCGCACAGGTCTTCCATTCCGATGGTGTTGGGTAGCCGAGCGGCCAAGCGGTAAGCCGTGTAGCGCACTAGGGGATAAAATTTAAGAATGGCCTCATCTCGACTGGCGCACCCCAGAGGAGCGAAATCGTCCTTGTCACAGCTCGCATAGCTGATCGGGGAGGCAAGAGGGTTCATAATGTTCTCCGTTCCGTTACACCTGCAAAAGTCGCTTCCAGAAAAATTGGATCGTTCCTTTGGGCATAGTCGGGGCCTCACGGTTGAGACGTCGAGCGATATCCATGAAAGCGCGCGATGCCGGGGCCCCTGGAAAAACTTCCAAAAGGGCTTTCTGTCGACGAACGGCTTCCGGGACACTGGGATCCCGAGGAATCCAGCCCAGGTAATCCAGTGAGATACCGTCAAGAAAGTGATCCGCTACCCGGCTAAGCTTGCGAAAAACGGCATGTCCTTCCTTTTCGTCCGCGACGGCGTTGGCAAGAATGCGAAAGGAACGTTCGCCGTGGCGTGTGAACATGACCTTGATGAAAGCATAGGCGTCGGTGAGCGATGTGGGTTCCGGAGTGACCACGACGATTTTTTCTTGAGCCGCCACGTTGAAATAAAGCACCGTATCGGAAATACCCGCACCGGTATCAATGAGCAGGACATCCACCTCCGCTTCCAAATCATCCATCAAATCCACAAGAAGGATTTTTTGTTCCTGGGAAAGCTGAGTCAGTTGCTGCACACCTGAGCTGGCCGGCATGATGCGAATGTTTCCGGGGCCCGAGACAAGCACTTCTTCAAGTCGGCGGCTGCCGTTCAGCACATGGCTGATGTTGTGTGCAGGGGTCAGTCCCAAAAGCACGTCCACGTTGGCCAAACCAAGATCGGCATCCAAAATCATCACCCGCCGGCCCAACCGATCGAGTGCTAAGGCCAAATTCACCACCACGTTGCTCTTGCCCACCCCCCCTTTGCCACTACTGACCGAAAAGCTTCGCACCATGGCCTCCTCAAACGCAGCTTTCAAAGGGCGACCGCCGTTCCAGGGGTCACGAGATGAGGTTTTCTTGCGAAGTCCGAGCGCCTGATCCATGGTTCCTCTTTCTCCTCATCGCCACTGCCCGCGCGGAAAAAAGAAACTCAAGATGCGTTTATGGGTCGCTTTCACCAAATCCTCAGGAACCCTCTGGCCTACACCCAAATACGACACAGGGTGGGGAAATCGCAGCAAAGGGTTCAAAATGGTCCCCGGAGTCAATGTTTCGTCAATCTTCGTAAAAATGAGGCTCTGTGGAGCCAAAGGCCAAAATCGCTGAATGACGTGCCGCAGGTCTTCGTCCTTGGCCGTGGCACTCAAGACCAAGAAAGGATAGACACCGTCCAGATCCCGAAAAATCTCCTCGAGGTCCTGAATGCTTTGCCCATTCAAGTAGTTGCGACCCGTTGTGTCCACCAGCACCAGCGATGTTTCCTTGAGCGACTCACGCGCCGAAACCAGCTCAAGGCGTGTTTGGGCCACCTTCAAAGGCACGTCCAAAATGTCTGCATAGGTTTTCAGTTGATCCAAAGCCCCTATGCGATAGGTATCCAAAGAAATCAGACCGATGGAAAGCTTGCGCTTTACCTTCAAATAAGCGGCTACCTTGGCCAAGGTGGTGGTCTTTCCAACCCCTGTGGGCCCAAGAAAAACATACATCATGGGACGTTCCCCCCTCGGCCCAGGCCCCGAAAATGGATCCACCAGGCTCACTCTGTCGGCGAGTTGACATGACAGAGCGTCCAAAAGTTGACTCTTGGACGGCTTCGTGTCGGTAAAAGTGGAAAGAATGTGTTGAAGCAGCGTGAAGGCGTTTTTTTCGTTCAGTCCTCGAAGCAGAAGGTGTTGAAAGAGCTGGGAGACAGGTTCATGGCCTTGAAGGCGCAGGAAGGTGTCTTTGGCGGAGATGAGTAAGGACAAAAGGCCTCGAATGTCTTCCAGTTGTTCATGAAGGATGATGTCTTGAGGGGGCGTAGGGGTTTCTTTTTTCACCTGTTCAGTGTTGAGGTCCTTTGGAAGGGTTCGGTCCACGGCTGCGGTGATCTCGATACACGGTTTACCTTCGGTATCCTTAAACTTTCGGTTCCCCAGAAGAATGGCTTCCGGTCCCAATTCTTTTCGAACCAGTTCCAAGGCCTGTTGCATGGTAGGGGCGGTAAAGGTTTTAACTTGCATGGGAGCCTCGAATCATGCCCACGGACTGTATTTCCGACAAATTGCTCAATTCGCCGTGACTGATCACCACCACTTCAGGCAAGAACCGTTCCAAAAGTTTCTTAATGTGTCGTCGTAGCATTGGGGTTGTGAGAATCACGGGGTGATGGCCTGCGTTGGCGGCCCGTTGGACTTCCGTGGTGGTGGATTGAATGATCCTGTTGAGAAGCTCGGGATCCATGGACAGGAAGGATCCATGCTCCGTTTTCTGAATACTTTGCGCCAGCTTTTCTTCCAGGTGTGGATGCAGGGTGAGGACGTGGAGTCTTCCGTCCTTTTCATAGGGTCGAGTGATCGTTCGGGCGAGAGCCTGACGGACGTATTCGGTGAGAATCTCGGGATCCTTGGTCACCGGCCCATAGTCGGCCAGGGTTTCGCAGATGCTCTGCAGGTCACGAATGGAGACTTTTTCTCGAACCAGGTTTTGAAGCACTTTTTGAATGACACCGAGGGGCAGCGGGTTGGGTGTCAATTCTTCGATCAGCTTGGGGTGGGATTGAGCGACCATATCCAAAAGCTTTTGGACTGTTTGACGTGTAAGAAATTCATCAGCATGTTTTTTGAAAAGTTCCGTCAAATGGGTGGCGACCACCGTCGAAAGATCGATCAAGGTGTACCCTGCCCGTGTGGCGGCTTCTTTGTTTCGATCTGGCACCCAAAGAGCCGGGAGGCCAAAGGCTGGGTCCTTGGTGGGAATGCCGTCCACGGCGGGATGACGATCAGAGGTGGGCAAGGCCAGATGATGGCCCAGCATGAGTTCCGCTCGAGCGATGGGGTTTCCTTTGAGCAGGAGTCGGTATTCGGACGGTTTCAGTTGCAGGTTGTCTCGAACGTGCAGAGACGGCACCACGATACCGTATTCCAAGGCCAGCTGCTGGCGAATGGAGCGAATACGGCCCAGAAGATCCGAAGGATGTTCTCCGTCAACCAAAGGAATCAAGCCGTAACCCACCTCCAGTTCCAAAAGATCCAAGGGAGGAGGTAGAGCCGAAGCGGTCTTTTCCTCCTTTTTCTTGGCAGCTTCCACCTGCTTTTCTTGCATGGCTTTAACCTTGCGTTGCTGTCCTTTTTGGTAAGACAACCCCAGAAGTCCACCGCCCACAAGGACCAAGGGCACAAAGGGAAAGCCGGGCACGAGGGCCAAAGCGCAGAGCAACCCGCCTGTGATGCCTAAGGGTTTGGGACTCAGGGTCAGCTGACTTTTAAGGGCTTCCCCCATGCCTTGGTCCAATTCGGCTCGACTGACCAACACACCGGCTGCCGTGGAAATGATCAATGCAGGAATTTGAGAGACCAGCCCGTCACCGACGGTCAGGAGTGTATAATTCCTGAGGGCTTCCCCCAGATCCATGCCTCGCTGCAACACCCCGATGGCGAAGCCTCCAAGGATGTTGATCAAGGTGATCAAAATGCCGGCGATGGCATCCCCTCGAACGAACTTGCTGGCGCCGTCCATGCTTCCGTAAAAGTCCGCTTCCCGCATGATTTCCAGGCGGCGTTCTCGAGCCTTCTTTTCATCGATGAGGCCTGCATTGAGATCGGCGTCGATACTCATTTGTTTGCCGGGCATGGCGTCCAGGGTGAATCGGGCGGCCACTTCGGAGATGCGTTCCGTACCCTTCGTGATGACGACGAAATTGACGATCACCAAAATGACGAAAATCACCAATCCGATGACGTAGTTGCCTCCCACCACGAACTGCCCGAAAGCTTGAATGATATGGCCGGCGGCGTCGGTTCCTTGGTCTCCTTTCAGAAGAATGAGACGGGTGCTGGCCACGTTAAGGGCGAGCCGAAACAAAGTGGTGATGAGCAACAGCGTGGGAAAGATGCCGAAATCCAGAGGACGGGCCGTGTAGATGGTGGTCAGCAGAATAAGGATACCGAAGGAGATATTGATGGCCAAAAGAACATCCAAGACACGGCCGGGAACAGGCAAAAGCATGACCGTCAGCACGGCCACAACGCCAACCCCTAGAGCGGCATCGGCATCACTGAAGCTTTTCAAATTCCAGCGCATGCGGGACACTGCGGGCGATGTGGAGTTGGGCATGGTTCCATCCTATGATCTTTGACGACGTTGTTGATAGACATACGCCAGAACCTTGGCCACGGCCCGGTACAAGGTTTCGGGAATGACCTGATCCAGCTTCACTTGGTGATACAAGGCGCGTGCCAGAGGCGGGTTCTGGACCACCGGGACTTTGTGTTCGCGAGCGATCCGTACGATGTTTTGAGCGATCAAGTTCATGCCTTTGGCGACCACCTTTGGAGCTTCTAGTCCTTCTTGGTAGAAAAGGGCGACGGCGTAATGGGTCGGGTTGGTGATCACCACAGTAGCTTTAGGGACCTTGGACATCATGCGTTGACGTGCCAGGGCTCTTTGAATGGAACGGATGCGCGACTTAATCTGAGGATTGCCTTCCGCCTGTTTGTGTTCTTCTTTGACTTCCTGCTTGGTCATCATGAGGTCCTTGGTGTACTGCCAACGCTGGTAGGCGAAATCCAAGACCGCCAGGATCAAGAAAAACACGCCGGCTTTCCACAGGAACCGAAACATGATGCGACCCGTTTCTCGACTCATGCTGAAAAGATCCATGTGCACAAGGGCTCCAAAGGAGAGCCGTTCGCTTTCCATGACCGTGTAAAGCACAACACTGACCACCAGAATCTTGAACAACGATTTGGCGGTCTCCATGAGCATGCGCATCTGAAAGAATCGTTTCAGCCCAGTGAGAGGATTCACCTTGGACAGCTTGGGTTCCAAAGCTTTGGGCGCTAAAAGCAAACCCTTAAGCTGCCATAGCTGAACAATGATCCCAGTCATTAAAACCGCGAAAATCACGGGACCAGCCATGCGAAGAAAAATAACGAAGATGCGGATCATCAGGGATGTATCGGTGGTCCAAGCCTCCGGAGTGAAAAGCCCTTGGCCCCACAGCCCGTCCAAAAGCTCTCGAAAATACAGTGGAAAAGCTTTCATTTGAAGGATCGAGCTGAAAAATCCCACACCAAGCACCGTCAAGGCCGTCAGTTCCTGACTTTTGGGAACGTTCCCCTTGCGACGGGCTTCCGCCAAACGCTTACTGGTAGGTTTTTCGGTCCGTTCTTGAGCTCCGGCCATAAAAAGACACCCGCCTATCCAAACAGGGAAAATTTTGACGCCCTAAAGGTCAATGAATCGACGTTTTTAAGAAAGCCCGACGGCTCGAAAGAATTTGAGCAGCAAGGTCAGAGTGTCCGCCATGCTTGCAGCCCATTCCGGAAGGGAAAGGAGGGCAAAGAAGATGCCAACCCCTATGGTGATGGGAAAGCTCACCATGAGGATATGGATCTGAGGGGAAAATTTGGCCATGACAGCGAAACCGGCTTGGAGCACCAGCTGGGCGGCCATGATGGGGGCGGCGATTTTAAGGGCGATGAGAAACAAGCGTCCTGAAAGAAGGATTATGTTGTGTAGAACGTTTTGGGTGAGGAGAAAGCTGCCTACGGGTACGGTCTGAAAGCTTTCGATGAAGGTTCGAAGCACCACCAGATGTCCCTCGATGGTAAAGAAGAAAAGGGTGGCCAAGATTTGCAGCCACTGGCTGAGCAAGACATCCTGGTTTCCAGTGTGCGGATCGATCACTTCCGCCAATCCTAGGCCCATCTGAAAGGAGATGATTTGACCGGCCATATGAAAGGCGGCATAGATGATGTTCATGGAAAGGGCGAAAAGGATCGCGTAGATCAGCTCGCTGAGAATCATCCCCATAAGAGGGAGAGGTTCCAGGGGAAGGGGTGGCACGTTGGAAGCGCTTAGAGGTGTGATGATAAGAGCCAGAGCCCAGACCGACCATGCCTTGACGGCAGCGGGGACTTGGCGTGTGCGAAAAACGGGAAGCAAAAACAGCACGAGGCTGAGACGCAGGAAAACGCTTAAGAAAATCCGGACGCTTAGAGGGTCAATGAAAAGGGAAATCATTCTTTTTCATGATCGTCACGAAATCGTTTGTATGTTGAAAGACGTCAGCGAATCCAGTAAGGCATATTTTCCAAAAGGGAGCGAGCGAAAGAAATCATACGGCCCGTCATCCATGAACCAAAAAACAGCAGGGAAAGAAAGGTCATAATGATCTTGGGCACGAACGTCAGGGTCATTTCCTGAATCTGAGTGACCGCCTGAAACAAACTGATCAGGACACCGACCACAAGGCTGGTAAGCAACACGGGCAGACTGACCATCAGCATGGTTTCCAGAGCTTGTCGGGCGAGGCCGATGACGAATTCTTGGGTCATGATCCAGAATCCTTCAGGAAAAGCTTTTGACCAGGGAACCGATGAGTAGGTTCCATCCGTCCACCAGCACGAAGAGCATCAATTTAAAGGGAAGCGAAATCATCACCGGAGGAAGCATCATCATCCCCATGGATAACAGCACGCTGGCCACCACCATGTCCAAGACCAGAAAAGGAATGTAGAGCAAGAAACCGATTTGGAAAGCTGTTTTCAATTCGCTGATGACAAAAGCCGGTACCACCGCCGACAAAGGCACATCCTCAGGATTTTGGGGTTTTTCCTGTTGTGTCAAAGACACAAAGAGTTTCAGGTCCTTGAGGCGTGTTTGTTTCATCATGAAAGCCTTGAGCGGTTCGACTGCCCTTTGCATAAAGGTGTTGCCGTCAATGGCCTGGTTTTGAAGAGGGATTACCGCTTCCTGATGAATTTGCTGCCACACCGGCCACATGATGGAGATGGTTAAAAAAAGGGCCAGTCCCACGATGACCTGGTTCGGCGGGGACTGCTGCGTGCCCAGAGCCGTCCTCAAGAAAGCCAGAACCACCGCGAGACGAGTGAAGCAGGTCATGAGCAGGAGAATGGATGGAGCGACGGAGACGACTGTGAGCACGAAAACAATCTTCAAAAGATTGGACACCTGTTCCGGGGCCGAAGGCTCATGCCAATGCAGCCGAAAAGCAGGAAGGTTAACATCGGCGCTCCACGCTTCTTGGGAATTCCCCAAGACCACCGTCAAAATGCCTAAAAAGGCGACAAGGATCACGAGAGCCTTTAGGTGCTTCATCGAACCTCATCCTTGACCGAAGGTGTTTTCTCAGTCGGTGTCCCCTCAAGGCCTACCGCTGTGAGATAGGTGAGCCCCTGAGGGGATAAGCCCAGAAGCAACGTTTCTTCGGCGACACGGACAAGCAGCAGGGAATGCTTCGGTCCCAGGTAGCGGCGTTCTAGGATGTCAATTCGCCCTGTGCCGGATCCCTTGATGAACTTTTGACCCCAGCGTCGAAGTGCGTACAGCCCCCCTAGCAGCAGCCCTAAGACCAGGACGAGGCTTCCGAGGGTTTTAAGGATTTCCACCGGGAATTCCATCTCTCTACCCCAGCTGTTTGACGCGTTCCATGGGGCTTACAATGTCCGTGATGCGGACACCGAACTTTTCATTGACGACGACGGCTTCCCCTCGAGCCACCAAACGGTTGTTGACCAGAATTTCCAAAGGTTCTCCGGCGAATTTGTTCAATTCCACCACGGATCCTTGGCCCAGTTGCAAAAGGTCGTTAATGAGCATCTTGGCTCGGCCCAATTCCACGGAGACTTCCAAAGGAAGATCCAGAATGAATTCCAGGTCTCGAATGTCTTTCTTGAGACCAGCCTCTTCGTTTTCGGACTCTTCGCTGTTCCTTGGGGCCATGGAAGCCTGGGGCACTCGAGGAGCTTCCATGGGCTCCAACTGAATGGATTCTTTGACGACGGTTTGATCGGCCATCAGCACCACTCCCTTTCTAGGACCCTTATTCGCGCATCGATATGACGAAATCGACGATTTTCACGGCATGATTGCCTTTGTGAACTCCGGGAAAGGCTTTGTATTTGGGCACCTTTTCCACACTGACGGTCAAAGGATGGTTCACGTCTTGGTCCAAAACGATAATGTCGCCTTTTTCCAGTCTTAAAAGATCTTGGCCTTTGATTTCCGTGCGTCCGAGATGCACACACAGTTGCACAGGGATTTCTCGAAGCCGCCGAATGAAGCGTCGCGTCCAGGAATAATCCACTTCCAACTGATCACTTTGGTAACTGGCGGAAAGCTTGGACCGAATGGGTTCAATGGTCGAATAGGGCAGACACAAAATGATTTTGCCCATCAAGCTGTCCATTTCCAGTTCGTAGTGAACCACTATTACCAATTCCGTCGGCGGCACGATGGTGGCGAACTGAGGGTTGACTTCCGAGCGCACAAATTTGAAGGAAACAGGTGTGACCGGATTCCATGCCTGTTCCAGATCTTTCAGAGCCATACGGACCACTTTATTGATGACCCGGTTTTCGATGGAAGTGAAATCGCGGCCTTCGATCTTGAAACTGCTACGACCCGAACCGCCGAAAAAACAATCCACCAGATTGAAAATCAAACGACTTTCCACCACCAAAAGCACATGGCCTCGAAAAGGTTCCATCTTAAGCACATGCAAACTGGTAGGTACCGGCAGGGTTCGAGCGAAATCCCCGAATTTGATCATTTCCTTTTGAGTCACCGTGATATCCACCACTTTGCGCAAGGCTCCGGAAAGTGTGACACGATGGACACGGGCAAACCGATCATTGATGATTTCCAGAGTCGGCATGCGACCGCGTATGATGCGGTCCTGGCTGGTGAGATCGTACGGCCGAATGCCGCTCTGCTCTTCGGCCGCGGCCGCCGCCGACTCCGTTTCGATCTCTCCGTCGCTCAACCCTTTGAGCAGGGCATCCACTTCGTCTTGGGAAAGGACTTGCTCCATGGTCCCATCTCGCCTCTATTGCACCAAGAACTCGGTGAAATAGATATCCTGAACCGTGCCTTGTTTAAGAGCTCGGTTCAGATTGGTCATCAAGGTCTTCTTTAGCGCCAATTTTCCGGAAAGACTTGAAATGTCGTCGTATTCTTTGCTGGAAAGAAGCAAGAGCACGGAATCCCTCAGTTCCCCGATGCGATTGTCGATTTCTTGTGAGACCGCTTCATTGCTGAGGCTCAGCTGCATGGTCACCTTCAGGTACCGTTCGCCACCAGGGTCGGCTAGATTGACCAAAAAGGTGTCCAGGTTTTTCACCACCGGCTTGGCTACGGAAGCTTTCGCCTCTGCGGGCTTGGCTTCGGTAGTCTCGGGGGCGTCGGAGGCGGCAAAAAACTTCTTGTAGGCAAAAAAACCACCTCCTCCCAAAACAGCCAGTCCAATAACAAGGATGAGAATCTTGAGGATCGGGGACTTCTTTTTAGGTTGTTCGTCGGTGGCGGGAGCCTTTTCATCCTTGCCTTTTTTCTTGGGCGCCATGACCTCACTCCTTGGATGCATCTAAAGGCTTTTTAATCAAACCGACTCGTTCGTTCGCTTGGAGCCACGAACGAATGCAATTTTTGTTCAATCACTCTAGGGTTCTCTCCATTGGCGACACTCACAATGCCGCTGATAATCATTTCCTTCACCAAGGTTTCTTCCTGGCTTCGTTTTTTGAGTTTTCCCGCCATCGGAAGGCATACCAGGTTGGCCGCCACAGCCCCGTAAAAGGTGGTGAGCAAAGCCACAGCCATGGCAGGTCCGATGGTACTGGGATCATCCATGGTGGCCAGCATTTGGACGAGACCGATCAGGGTGCCGATCATCCCCATGGCCGGAAAAAAGGTGGCCATGGTCGTCAAAATTTCGGCCCCGGACTTGTGCCGTTCTTCCAGATAAGAAATCTCGGTTTCCAGAATGTCTCTGATGGCATCCGGTTCCATGCCGTCGATGGTGAGTTGCAAGCCCTTGACGAGAAAAGGATCGTTTAAATTGGGAACTTCCGATTCCAAAGCGAGAATCCCTTCTCGCCGCGATTTGTTGGCAAACTCCACAAAGCGATCCACCACCTCTTGAGTGCTCCACACCTTGGTGAAAAACACGTTTTTGACAACCTTCACAACACTCAGAACATCCGCGAGAGGGTAATTGATCATGGTGGCACCGAGGGTTCCTCCGAAAACAATCATAATCGAAGGAATGTTGATAAAAAGGCCGAGACTTCCTCCCATCATGATGGAGACGACGACAAGAGCGAATGCGGAAACGATGCCCACAACCGTTGCAATGTCCATAAAGCTTCAAACCCCTTGTTCTTCAGACCGTTCGTCCATCCATTCTTTTTTCTCGACCAAGAGTGCGCCCCCGGCCCCCGCCATGGTTTGCGATAGCAATCCTCGCGCCAGGATACGCTCAACGGAAAAACGCATCCTTTATCGCTATCTTAGGCGATGACGGTCAAAGGAGTGTCAAAATCATGACGGTAAAGGGATGGAATGCTTTGGCCGAGCTGGGCGTGGTGTCTTTGATGGTGCCTTGAATGTGAGCAAACCCCGGCAACCCGGGGTTTGCTTAGGGAGTTGAAAGCCTTAGAGGTTCATTAGCGCACCATGTTGACGGCTGTATTCAGGAGTTCCGCGGAAGTGGTGATGGTTTTGGAATTGGCGTTGTAGCTGGCCTGGTAGGTGATCATGTTCACCATTTCTTTAGCGATATCCACGTTGGATCCTTCAATGGTGGAGCTGAAAATGTTTCCTCGAATTCCATCGTTTGCCACGCCATGAATGGGGAATTTGGATTCCGGTCCTTGTGTGAAAAGGTTGTTCCCCTGGCGAATCAACCCGTTGTTGTTGGCAAACGTGGACACGCGAAGCTGTGCGTTCAAGACCGGTTGGGGATCGTTGGATGTGGCCATCCAGTTTTCTTCAGACCAATCACTCCCGCTGGCAAGAGTCGCGCTGACTTCGGCGATGGAGTAGTAGCCGGGTTGAGCATCGGGGTTGATGCCGGGCAAATCAGGGGTGCCGTCCCCGTCGATGTCGATTTCCGTCAGAGAAAATTCGGAAAGGTTGATGGCACCCACAAAGGCATCCATCTCACCGTCCCCGTCGGTATCTGTGTTGAACTTCAGATGAAACGAGTCGTCTGCACCGAGTGTAAGCACCAGTTCTGTGCCGTCATTAAGGGCGATGGTAATGTCGCTATTTACGGGATCCTTGATATAGACACTGCCGTAGGCTTTTGGGGATTGGTTGGCATTAGGAGCGTAGATCACCACCTGGGACGGATCCGTGGGAGTCCCCCAGATCTGGCCGTTGCTATCCACATAATAGTTGGCGAAGCGCGGGTCGCTGGGATTATCCACCTTGATGGCGTTCCCGTCACGGTTCAGCACACGGTAACCCAATTCATTCACCAGATACCCGTCTTTGTCCATATGAAAACTGCCGTCTCGAGTGTAGTAAACATTGGTTGTCCCAGGCACCTGCACACTGAAGAACCCTTCGCCGTTAATGGCGACGTCGGACCAGCGAGTGGTGCTGATAAGAGGCCCTTGTGAGAATTGAGTGACAATGCCCATGATGGCCGTTCCGGAACCTTCCCGGTCTGTATCTTGGGACAAGGTGGAATAGTACCCGGCCACAAGATCGCCGAATCGTACACTATTGCTCTTGAAGGCCGTGGTATTCACATTGGCGATATTGTCGCTGACCACCGTCAAAGCGGTGGCACTGGCGTTGAGTCCACTGACGCCGATGTTCATGGCTTGGCTGATTCCCATAATTGACCTCCTTAGGAAAAACCTTTCGTTTCTTCGTGAAAACGACCTCGGTGTCGCTCACACCTTATGCTGCAATGTCCTGAGTCGTTTCTTGACTCCCCGATGTGATTTCGATGCTGGTGATAAAGCTCACCGGCACGCGAAGACCTCCTTGCTGTTCCAAGACCACGTAATTGACTCCTTCCTCCATAACGAATCCGCACACTTGACCCAAGACCAACGGCTGCACAGGAACGGATTCACCGGAAGAGTTTGTGGCTTTCACGGTGAAGGTATAGGTGCCGTTAGGGACGGGCTTTCCTTGGTTGTCCTTGCCGTCCCAGGTGAATTCATGACGGCCGGCATCAACGGATCCCACAGAAAGGGTGCGCACCGTTTTCCCTGCACTGTCGGTGATGGTAACTTCTACGTGGGCCCCATTGTCCAAAGTGAAACCGGCTCGGGAAACGTTGCCGTCTTTCAGTTGGAGTTGATTGTCCAGAGCCACCACGGTTTTTCCAAGCAGCTGCACGCCCAAAGAGTTGTTGATAGAAATCAGATAGTTCTGTTGGGTCTGAAGCTGCGCATGGACTTGGGTGAGTTTTTCCACCGTACTGAATTGTGCCAGTTGGGCGGCCATTTCGTAGGACGCCATGGGGTTCGTGGGATCCTGATGCTGCAGCTGGGTTGTGAACAGCATCAAGAAAGCGTTCATGTCCGAAAGATTTTTGCCGCCCAGCGTGTTAGCCGCCGATGCGGTCACCGCGTCTTGTGTCAAAGCAGGCACTGACGCCACGGCCATGATTTTCCTCCGTCACGCTTTAGACCCGCACGCTGAGAGTTCCACCCAGGACAGAGTCCAGCACGTGCAGTGTGTTCACGGTCTTATCGGGCTCCTCGCTTGAAGAAGCCACCATTGGGGCCGGCGTGGTGTTGAGCAGCCAGTGGGCGCTTTGTTCGTGAGCCAAGGTGCCGTTACCCTGGTGCACATCGACGGAAAAGTGGGTCAACTGAAGACCCTCCTTGGCAAGGACGTCTCTGAGCAATGCACTATTGCTGTGAAGAATGTGACGCACCTCAGGATGCTCCGTTTGAACCAAAGCGCTCACTTGATTCCCCTGGGTTTCGACCCTTAGAACCAGCCGGCCCAGGCTTTCAGGCTGAAGTTCCAGAGTCAAAACACTCTTGCCGCTCCGGGAAAGGGCTGCCAGTTTACGGCCTAGTTCGTGAGGCCATTCGGGTTGGACAAGAGATAAAGTCGCTAGGTTTTCAGCGGCCTTGTTTTGGGCTGGGGAGGACGGCGAGATACTGGCCGAAGCCGGTCCCCAAAAAGATTCTCGGGCTGAGGTGTTGACGAATCCATCTTGAGAAGGTGGCGGTTGATTGTTGAAAGATGAAGAATCGCCTGCCGAGGAATCCAGGGTGCTCGAATCCTTGCTCGTGACCGCAAGCTTTGCCTGTGAAAGATCCTTGGCGGTGTCTGTAAGCAGAGAGTCTGAAAAAAGGGATGGATTTTCCATGGATTCACCCACGCTTTCCGAAGAAATCAGAGACCAGGCAGCCGGTTGGCTTCCCTGACGGTACGTGGGGTCGAAGGTCAATCCTGTGGGTTTTTCGCTGAAATTTTGTCCATGAGCCTGAGAATCCCGGGAAGGAGAAAGGCTCGAGAACACCGAAGTATCTTCCATGAGTGAAGCTCCAGGTTCATGGAGACCCTTCGGACCTGTTTGACCGATCTCGTTTGAAAAGCTGCCGGTCCAAGATTGCGAAACGTTTTGGTGGAAAGACGCAAGTTCGGTCTTTTGAGGAATCCCGTTTGCCGAAGCCGAAGAAGGGAGCTGCAGAAGGTCTAGAGGGGGAGCGTCTTCGTTTGGAGCTTCAAGAGTCTCAGCTCTTTGGGCCTCAAGGATTGCGGAGTTTTCGGAAGAGTTTGTCTCCCCGACAGGCGTTTCCTTCATTTCGTCTTTTTTCGAGGCAAGGGATGCCTTGGAATCAGGTTCTTGAGTTCCGCCTTGGTTTTGGCTTCCTTGCCAAACGCTGAACGGCGAGTGCTCCCAAGGCCCTGTGAAATCCTCTTGAATCGCATCAAACATGCCTTCAGGGCCGAAGGTATCGGCAGGTGCTGTGGCATCAACGGTCTCGAAGGGGGTCGTGGCGGTTTTGTGAGACTCAAGAGAATCTGATGGAGCTTCCGCCACAGCCAGGAGATTCTTTAATGTATTTATAAGCTGGTAGCGGTCATAAGATGAAGACCCTTCTCTTTCGTTCGGCTTGGATACGACCTGATCCTTTGTGTCGGACCAACGAATAGCTTTCAGAAGCTTTTGAAAGTCATCGAAAGAAAGCTGTTCCTGCCCGAAATCGGTCAAGGAATCTTCATGGCTGCGTTGCAACATGGCGACAAATTCTTCGAGGGATAGAGCTCCTTGATCGCCTGTGAGAGTCGCTGCTCTTTTGGTTTGATCCGCGCTTACGTGAAAGAGGGCAAGAATTTCCTGCACCAATAAAGGGTCCGCGATTTCCATGTGAGGCTTTTCACCGGTTTGGCCTCCGAGGACTTTCTGAGAACGATGCGGAAGTTCACGCTTCAAAATGGAAAGGTTTTGCGAAGTCCCGTAAACATTTCCGGCAGGCTGTTTGGTTTGTGAAAGTCCCCCGAGAAGAAGCCGGCTTTGTTGTTGCACTTCCGCAGCGAACAAGGAAGATTCCGTGGCGCGACTCAGCCTTTGTCTCTCCTTGCAAACAAAACGACTGACAAGTTCAGCGCGGCCGATGGAAAGTCCTTTCATGAAAACCCCTTTTTTTTGTGAACCAAAAGTGAGCGTTTTCGACTTGTACCGCAGCCCTCTTTGAGCAAGCCGAATGCCAGCCCGAGTGAAACCATTAAACATAATGTTTTCAATGGCTTGGATATTTACGGGTGGTATTGAGCATGGAGGGAAGGAGGAAATTTTTTCACCATGTCCTGCAAGAGTTGCCAAGCGTGGTGTTCGAAGGGCAAGACGGCAGGGGGCAAAAGCCAAGTGGGGGAAAAAGCCCTCAACGTCCTGTGAGGGCTCTGGAGAGTTTGGCGGCTTTTTTGGTTTCCATGGAAGCGAGAATTTTGGCCACCTGATCCGGGCTCATGAGGCTGATGACCTTGACTGCCAGGGGTTCATCCAAGGTTTCCAGAAGTTGGCTCGCTTCCTTGGGCTTCATGTTCCCGTAGATTTTGGCCAGAGCTTGAACCTGAGCGTTTCGAGCCTGTTCGCGTTCTTCTCGAAACGCTTGAATTTCCTGTTGAGCCTGTTTGATTTTGTCTTGGATGGCGATGAGCTCTTTCAAGCGGTTTTCTATTTCCTGCTCCATTTCCCGAAGGCGGGCTTCCCTTTCTTTCAGTTCCATTTCCTTGGTTTCAAGGGCCTTTTTCTGTTCTCGAACGGCAGCCCATGTTTCTGGACTCACAAAAATTTCCTCGGAACCCCTGCGGGACGATTCCGCCGCGACGTCCCCAGTTCCGAAATCCTTTTTGTGAGGTGCCGCCTGAGCGGTCTCTTGAGCGTGGACTTCCGCCACGCTGATGGAAGACGAAGCTTTCGCGAAAACAAAAGGGCGATGAGGAAAAAGCCGAAGCGCTGTGACACCCAATTTTCCTACGGACAAGAGAACAACCAGGACCAGAAGCGCCGGAAGCCACGAACGTCTTGCACGAGCTTTTTCCGAAGAGGGTTCTTGGTTAGGACAAGCCTTCCCCGCAGGTGTCGACATCCGTTCGCGCGCCGAGTTCGTCAAGCTTCTTTTGTTCTCGCTTTTTTTGATCTTTTCGGAACTTTTCATAATCGACCTCTTGAAGCCGTTCCAACTTCTTGACCTCTCGGTCCCTTTCCACAAGTCGCTTTTGCTTTTCCTGAACGAGTTGCCAGGCATGGTCCCTGGCTGTCTTAAGCTTTAGCAACCGGTGTTCCAAATCCAAGAGGTAGCGCTCATAAGCTAAATGTTCCCCCAAAGGCAGACCTTCTCGTGTACGTTGCTGCCAACGGAGCCGACAACTTTCCAAGGTTTTTTCGGTGCTTGCCAGGATCTTTTCAACTTCGGCGGCCTGTTCCACCGCACGGGCCAAATCCACCTGGGCTTCTCGAAGCTGTTGCCGACGATGTTCCAGAAGCTTAGAGAATCGGTAAACGAAACCCACGAGTGCCCTTCCTCCTTAGGCTTCAAAAAGGTTACGCAGCGCCTGGTGAGCTTCTTCGGCGGTGCAGCGTTGAGTGACTGGTTGTCTGAGATAGTCGTTGAGTTTATCGATCATCTGAATGGCATAGTCCGTCGGTGGATGGCTTCCTCGCACATAAGCCCCGATTTGAATCATGTCTTCGCTTCGTTTATAATCCGCCAAAATCTCGATAAAACGCGTGGCCAAGGTTTTGATTTCGGCATCCAGAATGCGATCCGTCAAACGACTGACGCTTTTTAAGGGATTGATGGCCGGGTAATGGCGGCGATGCGCCAAATCTCTGTCCAGGACGATATGACCATCCAAAATGGAGCGAACCGTGTCGGCGATGGGATCATCCAGGTCGTCTCCTTCCACAAGCACGGTATAGATCCCGGTAATGGTGGCTTTTTCAAAACTTCCGGCCCGTTCCAGAAGTTGAGGCAAGAGCCCGAAAACACTTGGAGGGTAGCCTTTGGTGGCGGGGGGCTCCCCGGCGGCCAAGCCGATCTCCCTTGCCGCCATGGCGAACCGGGTCACGGAATCCATCATGAAAAGGACGTCCATTCCTTGGTCACGAAAAAATTCCGCAACAGCACAGGCTACGTAGGCGGCTCTAACCCTCAAAGTGGCTGGTTGGTCCGACGTGGCGACAACCACCACCGAACGAGATAACCCCTCTTCGCCCAGTTCGCTGTCCAGAAACTCGTTGACCTCACGGCCCCGTTCCCCGATGAGGGCGATCACATTGACGGGAGCCGAGGTGTAACGGGCCATCATGCCGAGCAAGGTGCTTTTCCCGACACCCGATCCGGCAAAAATTCCCATGCGCTGTCCTTTACCGATGGGAAGAAGGCCGTTGATGGCGCGAATTCCCACATCCAGCTGTTGCGAGATGATGGGGCGCGTGAGGGGATTGGGCGTGCTGGGACGTAAAGGATAAAGCACGGTCTCCGCAATGGGACCGGCAGTGTCCAAAGGCTGTCCCATACCGTCAATGACTCGACCCAGCATCTGAAGGGAAACTGGGCAGGAAGAAAATTTGGCTTCCACGGTGACCTTATCTCCGGGAGCCAGATTCCGCAGCGGGGATAAGGGACTCAGTTTCAGGCGTCGTCCCACAAACCCCACGGTTTCGGCCATGACGGTTTCGCAACTCCCTTTAAGATGAATACGACAGATATCCCCCACCGTGGCCTCCAGCCCCACCACTTCGATAAGATTTCCCACTAAAGCGGACACCTTGCCGTAGGTTTTCCATCGGGGTGTTCGAGGCACTCGTGTGAGGACGCCTTTAAGGCTTAGAGGATCCATTTCTTTTTGGGGAGATGCCGCATCAGGAGTCATGGGCGAAGAGGACCTCCCGAAGATTTTCCAGACGTGTTTCCACCAACGCATCTATTTCCTGGATGGCACTTTCCACACGGCAGCCGCCTCGACTCATGGTAGGATCCACCGTGACACGAATCGAGCCATGACCGTCGTAAGGTGTGGCAAGCCATCGTGCCAAAACTCCGTGCTTCTGTAAAAGATCGCGGTCCTTGGGATGGAGCACGATGGTGATAGTGTGGGATCGATCCATGTGTTCAAGAATGTGGTCCACCAGGTTTTCCACAACCAAAGGGTTGATGGAGACGGCGGCTGTTAAAAGATGCCGGCTGATGCTCAAGGCTGCTTCAAGCAACCAGGTGCGGTAATGACGCATGAGTTCCTTGGGTGTTTCTTCTAAGGAATCCGCGAGAATCTCCAATCGTTCCCGCACCTTTTGAATGCTGCTGGCCCCAAAAGCGTAGCCGTCCTTTTGGCCCTGTTCATAGCCCTTTTGGTAGGCTTCCCTTTCCAGTTCCTGTGCACGCCTTTCGGCTTCGAGCAGACGCTGCCGAATCAATGTTTCCAATTCACTCAAAGGGTCAGGGTCATCCGGTGCTTTTGGTGTTTCCGAAGGTAGAGAGGTTTCAAAAGGGATCGACGATGGGTCCCGAGAAAGCTTCGTATCGAGGGCTTCAAAGGCAAAACGGGACACGTGGGCAGAGCCGGTTCCCTTGAGCACTTTAAACG
Organism: Desulfosoma sp.; assembly: GCA_037481875.1. Classification (NCBI taxonomy): domain Bacteria; kingdom Pseudomonadati; phylum Thermodesulfobacteriota; class Syntrophobacteria; order Syntrophobacterales; family Syntrophobacteraceae; genus Desulfosoma; species Desulfosoma sp. The sequence continues at coordinate 478,914 of JBBFKY010000001.1, forward strand.
AGGGCATCGCCGCCGTCTCCTCTGGCCAGAATCAGTCGACCTTCTTTTTCCAGTTTTCGAGCCACATTGAGGACATTGCGCTGTGCCGCTTCCACGTCGCTGAGCCGCACCGGGCCCATGACCTCCATGTCTTCCAGAAGCATTTGGGCGGCTCTTTGAGACAGATTCTTGAGGATTTTCTGTTTGACTTCTTCGGAGGCTGTCTTGAGGGCCAAGGTGAGGTCCTCGTTGGTGATTTCCTTGAGCAGTTCGCGGATTCCCTGATCGTTCACATTGACCAGATCATCAAAGACGAACATGAGGTTTCGAACGTTATCCGCAAGTTCCGCGTCGTAGTCTTCCAGAGCTTGAAGGATACTGTCACTGGTGCGACGATCGCAGCGGTTGAGCAATTCCGCCACCGTTTGCACACCACCCACGACCTTGTAACCCTCATCGGACATGGACAGAAGTTCCTTTTCCAGGACTTCGTCCACTTCGCGCAGTAAATCCGGAGGGACCGTCTCCAAAGTGGCAATGCGATTGGTGACTTCGAACTGAAGGTTTTCCGGCAAAAGTGAGAGAACCTCACTGGCCTTTTCATGTTCGAGGTGGACCAAGATAATGGCGATGGTTTGCGGATGTTCGCTCTTGATGAAGTTGGCGAGCACTCGTGCATCCACATCCTGTAGGTTCTTGAAGGGTATTTTCCGGTTTTCTTCTTCAATGCGACTCAAAACCGCTCCCGCTTCTTCCGGGGGCAGCACGGCAGGAAGGAGTTTTTTAAGGAGCACCGTACCGGGAATCTGAATGGCCGGTTCCTTTTCCATGTGCTGGAGGAATTCTTTGAGCAATTCATCGACGGTTTCCTTGGCCAGGTTTTCCATACGGGCGATTTGGGAACCGAGCTTTTGAATTTCCTGAGCAGTGAGGTTTCTAAGGATTTGAGCGGATCCGGCTTCTCCCAAGGCAAGAAGGACTGCAGCCGCTTTCTGCACACCCGTTAGTTTAGCCATGATCTATGCCTCCTCACGCATCCACGCTCGAATAACCTGAGCTGCCTGCACAGGGTTTTCCTGAACCAGGCTGATCACCTGATCGCGTAGAGAAAGTGCTTGAGGGCCTTCAAGGAGTTCTTCTGCTGCTCCTTCAGGGAGGGCGGCGGGCAGTTGGGCCGCCGTGCTCTGTTCCCCCATCTTTTGAAAGCGTTTCATAAAGGGGCGAACCACGAAGACGAAAACCAGGACGGTCAGCAGCACGTTGAAGAGAAGCTGTTGATGCTTTTTCAGTAATGCCAGATACTTGTTTTCCACGGGAAGCTGAGCGACCTCCGACGGGTCTGCGGCAAAAGCCACATTAGAGACCGTTACCTGGTCTCCGCGAGCTTCATCAAAGCCCACAGCCTTTTTGACCAATTCTTCCAAGCTTTTCATTTCTTGAGGGGTTCGGCCTATAAAGACCTTTTCTGAAACACCATTCTGTCCCGGTTGCATTTGATAAGGTCCGTCGACGATCACAGCCACCGAAAGTCTTTTAAGGGTTCCAGGGGCTCGAAGAATCTGACGGCTGACGCGATTGATCTCATAATTGACGGTTTCTTTTTGACGATTAAAACTTTTTTGTTGCTTGGCTTCCTCTTCCAGCACCTTGCCTTCGATGTTAATGGGAGCGTCAGGATTGCCTCGCGCTTGCGGTGCAACACCTTGAGAATTTTCCAGAGTTCTTTGTTGACTTCGGACCACGGCACTGTCCGGATCATAGATGTCTTCGGCAACTTGAATACGACTGAAATCCAGTTCTACGGAAACCTGGGCCGTTACCTTGTCCGCGCCGACGACTCGGGCCAGCATTCCCTCCACTTTGGACCTCAAGTCGTCTTCAAGGCGATTCTTGATTTCCAGGTGCACGGGGTTCATCTGTTGATCGTCCCCAGAACCCTCTTTGCGAAAGAACACCTTTCCATCCGTGCTCATGATGGTGACGTTTTCCGGATCCAATCCCTTGACGGCGGTGGAAACCAGATGGGCGACGGCATGCAACTGTTTGGTGCCCAATTTGCTCCCGGGCTTAAGCTTCAAAAACACGGAGGCTCGAGGTGGTTTTTGATCTTCCTTGAAGAGGGCTTCTTCGGGCAAGGTCAGGTGTACTCGGCATTCCTGGACCTCTTCCATTTGCGCGATGGTACGCCCCAGCTCTCCTTGCAGCGCTCTTTGATAGTTGATCTGCTGCACGAATTCGGTGCTTCCAAGACGTTGCTGGTCGAAAATCTCAAAGCCCATTCCGGAACCTTTGGGCAGCCCTTCCGAAGCCAAGAGCAGGCGGGTTTCATAGAGCTTCTCCTTGGGGACCGAGACGGCGTGGGATCCCGTGAGCTGGTACGGGATTTTCTTTTCTTTGAGCACATTGACGACGGAGGCCAAGTCTGTTTCTGACAAGTCGGACAACAAGGGCGCATAGTCCACGCGATTGATAGAATAGAACAAGTAAAAGAGGCTCGCTCCAAGGAGCACCATAGAGCCGATGGAAAGAATTTTCTGAGGCAAAGAAAGGCTCGCGAAGCTTTCTCGAGCCTTGGTGAAAAGGAGCCGAAATTTGTCCATGGATCAGAAGCCTCCTTTTCCCGGGGCTAAAACTGCATGCGCATGATTTCCTGATACGCTTCCAGGGCCTTGTCTCGAAACCGCACCAGCATTTTGAGACCGATTTCGGCTTCTTGAAGAGCGATCATGGTTTCATGAATGTTTTCCGCACCTCGCAGCGCGCCGTTTTTCATGGCTTCTTCAGCCTGGTTTTGAAGAGTGTTCACCTGTCCCACAGCGGTCTTGAGTTCTTCGGCAAAGGAAGATTCTTGTGCCGAAGACTTTTTGACGAGCTGGAACTCATCGGGCGTGCTGACCGGCTTCCAGGTCTGTTCGATACGCATGAATCCCGTCTCCTAGGGGCTCTTTAACGGCCCAGTTCCAGGGCGCGCAGAGCCAAGGTCTTGGCCGTGTTTAAGGCGGCCAGATTAGCTTCATAAGAACGAGCCGCATTAAGCATGTTGGCCATATCTTCCACAGGATTGACATTTGGCAGTCGTACCATTCCGTTGGCGTCCGCATCCGGATGGTTCGGATCATAGACTGTCCTGAAGTCCCGTCCATCCGGAACCACAGCCGACACTTCCACCCGTTCCAATTCCCCTTCCATAGCTTCGCGAAGCATGGCATCAAAACTATCGTCCTGCGGGACACTTTCGTAGATAAGAGTTCTACGCCGGTACGGGGTTCCTTCAGAGGTCCGGGTTGTGTTGATATTGGCCAAGTTGGCCGAAAGAACATTGATCCAGGCGCGATGAGCGCGAAGCCCCGAAGCGCTGATTCTCATGGAGGTTTCAAAGTCCATCAGCGTCCTCCTTCAATCGCCGTGCGCAACAGGTTGAACTTCTTGTTGAGCATGGTCAGCATGAACTGGTACTCGACACTGTTGTGGGCCAAGAGCACCATTTCTGCGTCCAGGTCCACGGGCCCGGTTTCCACCAGTTCCGGAGTCTTCATGATCTCTTCCACAGAGGTGGGGTCCCTATGGCCCATAGAGGTTTTCACCAAGGAAAGCCCATCCTCCTCCATCGATTCCTTGAGAGCCTCCTCAAAGGAAAGGCGCTTGGCCACATAGCGCGGCGTGTTGATGTTGGCCAGATTGGCTGCCACCACCTTTTGGGTGAGGGCGTTGAGGTTGAGCCGATCCCTCATGAGGTTTACCGTGCGGTCAATGGGATGCGTCTCCGCCATGACTTCCTCCTTGTGTCTTTCCATGAAATCCACAATCCAAAATCCAAGCAAGGCTCATACCAGGTATTCCACAAGACGCGTTTCCTTTGATCATAGATGAGGATTTCGTTAAAGAGAGGCCACAACATGGCTTCCCGCATGACTTTTCAAGCGACTCTTTCGAGCTTCCAGGGATGGGCTCAGTTTCTGACATGCTTCAAAAACATTCATGTCAGAAAGATTGCGGTGAACTTCAACGTGTCAAAAAAATGTCAGGGTGTGTCTTGAAGGTCTTGAGCGTATTCGTGGAGTTTGTTTCGCAGTGTGCGGACGCTGATTCCCAAGATTTCAGCCGCTCGGGTTCGGTTCCCGTCGGTGTTGGCCAAAGCTTTTTCGATCATGCGCCGTTCCATCTCCTCCAGGCTCATTAAGGGAAGGGAAACGTCATGATCGACTTCCACCGGGTCGAATTCCAGGTCTTCGGGTTCTAGGACGGGTTTGTCCGCCAGCAGCACGGCCCTTTGCAGGACGTTTTCCAGTTCTCGAACGTTTCCGGGCCAGGGGTATTCCTGGAGCTTTTTTAGGGCTTGAGGGGATGTGGTGATGGTGGAAACGCCGTGCCTTTTTTGAAATTTTTGAAGAAAGTATTCCACCAGAACGGGGATATCGTCGAGGCGTTCCCGTAAGGGGGGAATTTTCAAGGGGATCACGTTGAGCCGGTAGTAGAGGTCTTTTCGAAACCTTTGTTCTCGCACCGCCGCCGCCACGTCCACATTGGTGGTTGTGACAACACGCACGTCCACGGGAACGGGGTAACGACCCCCAAGGCGGTCCACTTCTCCTTCTTGAAGCACACGTAGAAGCTTGGCCTGTAGGTGGATAGGAATTTCCGTGATTTCGTCCAAAAGAAGGGTTCCCTGATGAGCCAGTTCAAATTTGCCTTTCCGCAACCGATTGGCTCCCGTAAAGGCACCCTTTTCATAGCCGAACAGTTCGCTTTCCAAAAGGCTATCAGGAAGCGCCGCACAGTTGACGGCGAGAAAAGGTCCACGCGCTCTTCGACTATGAAGGTGAATGAATCGAGCGAAAAGTTCTTTGCCCGTGCCGCTTTCTCCCTGGATGAAGACCGTGGCGTCACTGGTCGCCACCTTCATGGCGATGGTTTTCAACTTGAGCATGGTAGGATTGCGGGTGACGATGATGTCACTTGCATCCGGCGTTGCAGCCATATTCCTGAAATTTTCCGCTTTTCGGCGTTCTTCAAGCCAGAGTAGAGTCTGCTTCACGCGTTCATGGCTGACGGGAAGCACCCAAAAATCCTGAGCCCCCCGTTGCATGGCCTGCACGGCGTCTTCCAGGGAAGGTTCGGGGCTGAGCACAATGACCGGTAAAGGATCGTCCAATGATTGGATCTTTTCCAAAAAGTGCAGAGGTTCCGTGTCCTGGCCGTTGAGTAGGACGAAAGCCGCCTGGGGAGGATCTTCCTCCAGAAGAGCCAGGGCTTGGGTGACGGTGCGTACCGTGGTGCAGCGGTGTCCTAGGTTCTCCACCAAATGGCGTAAGGGATTAACCAGTGCCTGCCGACTTTCCAAAAAGGCGACATGCATCGTCTTTAACTTTCCTTTACCAAGATCTCATTTCGAGTGATGTCAACCGTCATGAGGCGTTGGCATCCTTTTCCGGCGTCCAGGAATTCCATGGGCTCATCCTGAGGTAGTCGAGCTTTTGCTTTGCTGCCGTTTTCCACAGTTCCTTGGGCGATTGAAGAAGGATGGAAAGCACCTTTTCCGCTTCTTCACGTTTGCCTTGTTCAAGCAAAAGCGAAGCTTTTTCATACATGAGCTGATTACGCAGATCTTCTGAGTGGACCTTATCGATCCCTTGGTCAAGAAGCTGAACGGCCTGATCGTACATGCGGTTTTTCTGGCGGTATCGGCTGGCTTTGAGGCTCAAGGCCACAAGCAACGAAGGATCCTGCCAGTCCGTGCGACGAAAGCAGGCTTGGGCCCAGGACATGGCGGCTTCTTCCTTGCCTGTTTCAAACAAGCTTAATGCAACCAAGGCTGCTGTTTCCACGGGGCATTGATCTGGTCCACCGTGACGTTTCGCTAAGGATTCCCCAACGCGAAGGACGGCCGAACAGTCCCTCATGGCAAAAGCGATACGGATCAATAGTTTTTCTTTGGCGTCTATAAAACCAGGATCGGACACAGTGGAGACGATGGCATGGGCCTTTTCCAGGTGTCCCAATTCGTAAGCCATCCGGGCCATTGCCAGTCGCCACTGAGGCTTGGGATCTTTTTGGGCAAGATTTTCATAAAGAGCCAAAGCTTCCGGGAAAAGGTTCAGGGACTCATAGGATTGCGCTACGTATGCCAGAACCTCTGCAGCCTCTTGGTCTTGAAAGGCGAAAGGATCGTCTGTGTACAAGGTAATGACACCTTTGACATCCCCGGCTTCAAAACGTCTCTTTACGAGTGTCTGTAGAACCTTTCGCCGAAGAAGACGTAAGTCGTCGTAGACGGGAGCCTTGTCTGCAGATTTCAAGACGGCGTCGATCCGTTCCAGACATTTTTCATGTTGTCCCGTCAGAAATTCGCCGTAAGCCAGTTTAAACTGGATGAAATATTTCAGGGGTCCTGTGCTCTGTCGAGATTCCAAATCCTGGTAGATTTTGAAAGCCTCCTCCCGCAGTTCTGGACCCTGCGTTTCATAATATTCAGCCTTGCGAAGCCGACCGATGATGTCCCCTTCAGAGTCGGGGTAATGGACTTGAATGTGGGCGTAGAGCTTATCCGCCTGAGTGCGGTTGCCTTCGTGCAGGTAAGTTTCGGCTATGCGGGCCAAGACGATGTCTTTGTCGGGAACATCGCCGGCCAAATTGATGTAGCGCATAAGGTAGTTACGACTGGCGGCGAGATCCTTGACGGCAAAGGCGGCTTCTCCCAAGGTTCGATAAATTTCCGGTTTTTGAAGGTAGGCTTCCGGATGCTCCTCAAGAAGGCCTTGCAGGAGACTCAAGGCTTCACCGGCTTTTCCCGTCTGGACGTAAATCTGCGCCACACCCCATCGCGCGCGAAGCCTTTCAGGGGTCTTTAATGGAAATTTTTCAGCTTCCTGAAAAGCCTTGAGGGCTTCCAAAAGATTGTTTCGGCTTGCTTGCATTTCCCCCAGACGAATCCACGCCGGAGCGACGTCTGGATTCTGAGGATGTTCATTAAGGATTCGCTGGTAGATACGTTCCGCTTTTTTCACATCGCCGGCTTTTTCTGAGATTTCAGCCATACGTAACAGAGCCGAAACATGCCGAGGGTGTTGCGGCTCCTTCTGCACCGCTTTCTGATAGGCGGCTATGATCTGTTCAGCGGTTTCGGGAAGTTTATCGCGCAGTTCCTCATAAGTCATGTCAGCCAGATCGTGAAGGGATTGGGCTTGTATGGGGCGAATGATTCTCGAGGATGGCGACTTCATGGGCTGAGAGGAGGCAGGCTCCGCCGCCGGGTGTGTCGTCGCCGACGCCTCCTTTTCCGCTTTCGGTTGTAGAGGCTCTGAGCTTTCCAAAGGAGACAGCCCATTGTCCTTGGAGTCTGATTCTTTAGAAGCGGATTCAGGGGGGGTGTCCCCGGAAGCCTTATCCTTTTGGGCAAAGACCATGGAAGAAACCCCGGACAGCCCGAAGTCGATCACCAAACGATAGCCGCTCGAGCCTCGAAGATTGTTTTCCATGGTAAAAATCTTGGCTTGCGAAAGCGGCTCTTTGAGGGAAATCTTCAAGACGGCTTTTCGGCCGTTAAAGATCCAGTGAAGTTTCTGAATTTTGCCTCGAGGGCTCGGGACTGAGAGTTTTTGTCCTTGATCTCTTTCCAGGTTATCAAAGGAAACAGTCCATTCGCGAGGTGAGTCGTATGAAACTTTGGCGGGAAGATCCCCTTCACAGTCCAAAACGAGCCGGGTGTGGGTTGCATGCAGGCCGAGACGAAGACCGTGAACCATGGTGGCGCTCCACCCCGGGACCGCAAGACAGCTGAATAAAAAAAGAATCAGAGCGCATGTTGTGCTGCGTCGCATACGACCGCGTCCTTTGAGGCTCACGAAGTTCCATGGCCTGGATGAGAATGGAACGCTCCCGAGAGCTTATCTGATCCTTCATCCGGATCCTCGGGCGCTGCTCCCTGGTCTATGAGTCGTTCAGTACCAGGATTTAGCAACCGTCGTACCAGCTGGAAAAAATGGGACCCCGAAATGCCAACGGGGAAAATGGCGGGGCAGGTAAGCTTGCAACAAACAAAAGAAAGGCGACAACGTCAGCAAGGCACGGACAGGCCCTTTCGTCAAAGAATTGACGATATCTTTCAAAAAAGAGCCGGCGTGATGTCGAAAGGATTGACAGGCACACCGGCTTTCGAGAAAGGGAAAGGCGGACAGGTTTGTCGAGCCCTGCGGCTATAGGGAACTAGCTGTAAAGGCCTTTGATGTTTCGGTGGAGTTCTCGAGTTTTTTCCATGCGGGCTCGGTCTCGGTCCATAGCAATGGCGTCCAGTTCCTGTTGCAGCGGAATAAGGTGCGGGTCGTCGTGGGGTTTTCCCGCTCGGTGTGCATCGATCATGGCTCGGTACAGAGCGATCATTCGGCTGATCAGACTGACGGCGTATTCTCGACCTTGCACCTTAAGTGTGGTCAGCCCCAGATCCATGTAATCCCAAAGTTCCTTGCCGTTGATGGCAAAAGCCACGTTGGGATGGCGGCGAATGCGGTCGTTGATGTTTTGAATTTCCTGGTCGCTTCGGCCACGCTTTTTCAGCACTTTTTCTCTTTGCTCATCGGTCAGAAGACACAGACGAAAGCAGCTGCCGCTTCGATCCGGCCAGCCTTCGTATTCCACGATTTCATTGCCGTCTTCATCGTAATAGGTCTTCTTGATGTAGGAATCGCTGATGAGCTCATGGAAACTGCAGTTTCCTACGCCGCCCACACAGCGGTTGCCATGGATCAGAACTTCCGTACCTACACCTTCGGCATCGGCGTCCGCCTTGAAGCGGCGGAGTTTTTCCACGGTATTGATTTCCGTGCTGGCCACGATTTGATGCACGCCGTAAGCTTTGTACTGAGCGATCTGAGCACGGGTTTGAATATTGCAACCGACGCTGGCGTGAATGACCAACTGAGGAAAGTTTTCCGAAACCATCTGCATTACGGCCGGGGTTTTCACAATGACCCCCTCGGCTCCCCATGCGGCGTATTTGGCGATCTTTTTCAGGGCCAGCATGCGTTTGTCTTCGGGAATTTCCGCATTCAGTGCAACTCGAATCTTGCCCCCAAAAGGTTTCGCGACTTCGATAGCTTCCCGAATTTGGGAATCTTCCATTTCCCAAGCGCATTTGCGACGACTGAACCCTTTGGATCCCACATAGACCGCATCGGCACCGCTTTGCAACACACCTTCCACCATTTCAAGACTGCCACCTGGAGCGAGCAGTTCATTCATGGGGCGCCTCCTTTGATCTTTGGCTGCCGCTTCTACCAGCATGAAATGAATTTGACATTTGCCCATGATCCTAATGAAATTATCTCTCAAAAGCAAGATCGAGAAGACATTCCGGTAATGAGCGTTTTCTGGACCTTGCCTCGTGGGCGCATCCTATCCTTTTACCACCACGCCCCGACGCACCTTCCCATGCCATCGGCTTTCTCCTAAACACCTGTCGGGGCCGGCTCATGTGTCCGCCCCCAACCCATCTCCCCCTGGGACATTCCTCCCGAACCGCCTGATCTGTAAGCTCCTAGAATCTTGTCCGAGAACATAGAATGAGCGATTCCAGGCCGAAACGTAGGGGCGCGGCGCACCGTACCCTTATGCCCGAAAACCTTTGGGTTCTGGAAATTCCGGCCTTTGGCTCGCTCATTTTGAGGGGCCGAACGCCCCAGCTCCCAGGGAGAAAGGCGTTCACTGAAAGGCTATCGGTTCAAACAGTCTATCGTTCGACACACGGCCCCATTCCATTCTCGAAAACTTTTTTGGAGCCGACTAAAAAACCTTGGAGCCTTCCCAGACTCATGGCATAAGGACGGAATGTGTTCGGTGGTCATTGCGGGTATTTGAGAACGCGCAAAGACATTGTAAGGCCAAAGTCACGTTCGAAACTTTGGGAGGAGCCCATGAACAAAGCCATGAGGAAGAAAGCATGGTTTCCAGTCTTGACCTTACTCGTGTCCGCTCTGGTTTCCATTTTGGTCGTTCCACCCGCAGGAGCCATGAGTGCTCCGGAATCTCTGGTGGAACGCGCTCGTGTCACCCTGGACAGCATGACCTCGGATCCCAATTTTTCCTGGCTTAAAAACTACCTTCAATACGCTCGAGGCGTCCTCATTATTCCTCAGTTTCTTAAAGGGGGCTTTATTATCGGAGGATCGGGAGGTTCCGGGGTATTTCTGGCACGTGAGCCCCAGACGGGTCGGTGGAGTGAACCGGTGTTTTACACATTGGGAGGGGCAAGCATCGGGTTGCAGATCGGAGCCAGCGCTGCGGAACTGATTCTCATGGTACGTACTGACCGAGGCGTGGAAGCCTTTTATTCGTCCACATTCAAGCTGGGCGCCGATGCCTCCGTGGCTGTAGGACCCGTGGGTATGAGTATGGAAGGCGCCACACCTCATAACCTGAGTGCCGATATTTTGTCCTTTGCCAAAGCGAAAGGACTCTACGCAGGCATGTCCCTGGAAGGAGCCGTCCTGAAAGTTCGAGGTGATTGGAACCAACTCTACTACGGCCAGGCCGTCGGCCCCATGGACATCATCATTCGAAAAGCCGTGAGCCACCCACGGTCGGCACCGCTCAAGCAACGCCTGGAAACCATCTCGACGGGACGCTGATCTCTTCATATTTATCCTTTGCACTGATGAGGCTCAGTCCGAGAACGCACAATGACTGGAGCGTCGAATACCGCTTCAATGGAGGAGCGAGGCGACGCCTCGCCCCTCCAAATCGGAAACTGGGTTATTTCCTAAAAGCGTCAGCTTTTGGCCCTTTAGTCATGAATACACAACGATCTCGGTCCCAGGGAAAGATCTTGCTGCCCGCACATCTCTGCACCTTCGTGACGAAAGGCCCATGCTCTCCAAGAAAAATCTTTTCTGCGACATGCTTTTAAGGAAGGATTTGAAACCCGAACGGAAGGGAGGGCTGAATCCTATCAGCAAGCCAGCGATGCTCTTCGCGAAAGCGTTCTTTATCCTTAGGAGAGGCATAGCGGCTGGCTCCGCTGCTGGTCAGTGCCACGATGTCTTGGGTCCAAGGCAAGTTCCTTTCATGAAAAAAGGTTTTCAGCCTTGAATTCAGGCGTCGTGTGGAGACGAGACTACCACTTTCCCTAAGAAACCAGCTTCTTGGCCTGTAACGATGCGGGTTTTCCAAAATGGAGGCGATAGTCTGGGAAAGCTGAATGTCGGGAACGGCGGCACCCGTTTCATCGGTGAACATGTCCAGGTTCATACCGGCCGTGGAAGAACTCAAGACGCAAGGAATATTGGATCGAAAGTATTCCATCACCGCTCGGCTGGCGTTTTCATAAAGGGACAGATGAACCCCGAGACGGCATCTGGATAACAGTTCCGGGATATCCAAACGTCGTACGTTCGGTCTTACAGTGACCCGGGGCTCCAACCCCCGCTCTTTCACAGCTCGTTCAAAAGCCTCGACGTTTTCCGGGGTTCCTCGACCTAGAAAAAGAGCTTTTTTCTTGGAAAGTTCCGGCTTCAGCAAAAGGTCCAACATGAGTAAGTGCCGTTTTCGCGGCATGTCATCAAACGTGGCGTTGAAGACAATATCAAAATCTTTTCTCGTGTTCGGCAAAGGCGGCTGTGCCAAGTCCTCCAAAAAATCCCCATGAGCCAAGGGAATGGGCACGGCGTTATGTTGTGTTGCAACAAAGTTTCGGTCTTCCGCACCGGCCAGTCCGAAAAGGCAAGGTGTTTTCGACAAGCAGAATCGTCGCCACCAACTGTGTCGCCAGATGACACCCATAGGCGGTTCTACGAAGAGGACAAATCGACGGCCAAGGTCGCCGAGAACGCCTTCGTCCAGGATCAGGTACGGAAGTGAAAAGATGCGAAGAACGCCCTTTTCATGGGGCTCTCGAGGGGCTTTGAGGACTTGCATGAAATGGGAAACGCGCACAGTCTTTTCGCCCTTTTGTGCTATCTTTTCGGTAATCTTTTTCTTTTCTCTTTGAAAAAACTCGCGCACATCCGGTTCTTCACAACCTGATTTTTCCAACGCGGAAAGACGCTGCCATTGACCTGAAAAAGGCAGCAGGGTCAGATACAGCTCTGCCTGGCGGCTGCTCAAATCGTGGCTCTTTTCGGCCTGGCTTTGAAGGACCGAAGCTGTTTTTCGAAGCACCTTGTAAGGAAAATCCAAACCGGGCCCGGCTTCCAGTCTGGGCCTATGCCACACCAACAGGGCTTCCAAGGCCGCCCATAAGTCTTGGCGCCGACAGCCGTGCGCCGTCTCATTCTGAATGGCCCATAACGTCCCGGCCTCGATGTCCCTTTGAAAGGCATCCAGAAGCTCTGAAGCCGCCCCGTAGTCCATAGGAATTCCCTCGAGCAGAACCTTCCGAAAAGTTCCATTCTTCGATGATTTGTTCCATCCTGTTCCCCTTCCGGAACATCAGTGCCGCTATCCCGGCCAGAACCTTAAGACCATGTCTTCATAAAAGACAACGACGGCCGCAAAAAGGCCTAAAACAAGACCATGCTTTTTGGGCCATGGAGGGATTTCCACGATGAGATCCTCTCGATAACCACGAGCGGCCAGAGCCAGCGCGGTGGCTTCGGTACGACCCAACGCTTTGCGAAAAAGAGCCGATACGCTTGTTCGCACATGACGCCATGGACGAAAACCGCCATCGCCCAATCGGGCTTTCTCGGCCAAACGAATGTGTTCCAGATCATCCAGAAGCTGCGTAAAAAAACGAAGTGACAGGGAAACCATAACGGCGATCCTTCGGGCTGGAAGAAAAGGCAGGGGCTGAAGGATCCAGAGAAGTGCATGTTGAAGGTCTCGAGGAGGTGTGACCGCCGTGAAGACAACCGCCCACAACACCATGAGCAGCAAACGAAAACCGCTGATCAGCGCTTGGAAAACGTTGTCTTCAGGAAAAAACTTCAAGATAAGATACCAGAGACTGAGGAAATCCCCGCTTCTTAAAACTTCTTCAAGAGGAATTGTCTGCTCGAGACGCCTCGGTGAAAAGGCCTGAACCAAAAAGATGACTCCCAAAAAGGGAAGCCAGGAACGGAATGTTCGCCACAAAAGAGCCCACGGAAGACGCGCCGCCGCCGTTGTGATCGCAAGCGCTGATGTGATTGTGAGCAAAGCGAAGGCGCTGAAGCGCAGCAGAACGGTGCAAAAAAGAAAAAGAGCTAGGAGCTTCGTGCGGGCATCAAGACGGTGAACGGGCGAAGAGCGCGGCACATAATGAAGGGCTAGGCGGCGAGCCATGGTTGCAAGCCTTTTCCAAAAAGCAGGGAACACGGCGGGCGCACACCGTATCGACCCAGCCGAAAAGCGATTTGGGAAGGCGGTCCCTGATCCACAACAACCCCTTTTTCAAGCACCAGCACGTCTTCCACGTAAGCGATCACCTTTTCCACGTCATGTGTTGAGACCACCACCGTGCGTCCTTCAGCGCGCAGAGACAACATGGCTTCCACAGCCGCCTGGCTTCCTGCCCAGTCCAGATAGGTAAACGGCTCATCAAACAGGATCACTCGAGGGTTCATAGCCACAACGGAGGCCAATGCCACCCTTCTTTTTTCACCGCCGGACAGCGCATAGCAGGGTTTATCTCGAAAGGCCTGCAGGCCGAATCGGTTCAAGACGGCATCGACTCTGCCGCGCACCTCTTCTCTGGAAAGCCCCAAGTTTTCCAAACCGAAAGCCACATCTTCCGCCACGGTTTCCCCAAGGATCTGGTGGTCCGGGTCTTGAAAGACGAGCCCCACTTGAGAACGTAAGGCCCTGGAATCCTTGGCAGGGTTCAAGCCCAAGACACGGACGGAACCGAGGGAAGGTTCATAGAGCCCTGTGAGAATGTGAAGCAGGGTGGTTTTTCCTTGGCCGTTGGCGCCGCACAACAACACAAAGGACGGAGTTTGCAGTCGAAAAGTCACGCCTCGAAGGGCGACGGTTCCATCGGGGTAACGGTAATGCAAATTTGAAGCTTCAATCATGAATCATTCCAGCGGGAAAGCGTCTTTCACGTAAAAGCTTACCCCGCGCTCTCTGCGTCTCTGCGGTGTTATCTTCTAGGCCATGACAGGGAGCCGGCGAGCCAGTGCTGGGCGAAGGGACCACGCCAGCACGACGGCCGCGGCGGCCTTAAGGATATCCCCTAAGACAAAAGGGATCATACCCACGGCGAAAGCTTTGGACCAGCTCATGCCAGTTACCATTTTTAACCAGGGAACACCAAATACGTAAACGGTCAAGAGTCCAACAAGAACCGCTAGGATATCCATCGTCCGAAATGGTGCACGACTTAAAAGACCGGTGATCCAAGCGGCTGCGACAAAACCTACGAGATATCCGCCCGTAGGTCCGGCAAAATGAGCGGCACCTCCCTTAAAATTGGCAAACACAGGCAACCCGACGGCCCCGAGGAGCAGGTAAAGTCCTACGGCTGCGGCCCCGTACCTAGGACCTAAAAGAAGGCCCGCCAAAAAGACGAAAAGATTCGTCAAAACAAGAGGAACCGGACCGATTGGAACGGCTAGCTGAGCACCCAAAGCGATCAGAGCGGTCATGAGACAGACAAGGACCATACGGCGAATGGTTTCCACAGGCATTGGTCAGCTCCTTTTTTTATAGTCAACCCATAATCAGGTGATCGGTTAACTTAAAGGATGGCTTGTGTCAAGAAAAATACGGGAGGATTCAATCTACGGGTTGAGGTTGCCGCCTCGGGTTCGCACTAGCCAGAAGCGTCAGCCTGTGCTACAGAGGGGAACAAGCTATTTTCATGCGTCGTTTGGACACGACGCCCGATCCACCAAAACCCTTGCCGTAGGAGGTCCACATGAAGCGCAAAGCCACGTATCGACTCATGGTCACCCGTCGCGAAATGCTTTATGTCCATGACGAATTCGATCACACCCTGATGTTGGTGGAGATGGAAGGGGAGCCCATCGAATATCAGGTGGGGGTGGCTGGAAAATTTGTCTCCCGCCGAAGTGTCACTTTCCATGACCGCGTTCGCGGTGCCGGAAAGATGATGGGTTATGCCGTGACGCATTTTGAAGAGGGCTCCATTTACAGTAAATACGAAGGCGAGCGGGATCCGGCGAGTAAACTGACCAAGGGCACCTGGACCATTTACAGAGGGATTGGAAAGCTGGCCACCATTAAGGGAAGTGGAACTTTCACGGTCAAGCCCGGCACCCAGGATCGTGAATACATTCTGGACATCGAGGGTGAATACGAACTTTAGGAAGTGAGGGCGAAACGGTACCGGCGGAAACGCCGATGGATCCAATACCACTGATCGGGAAACCGACGGATGTAAGATTCCAGAAGACGGTTAAAGACGGCGGTCATCACCGCCGTCTTTTCTTCAAAGCTTCCCTGTTGCGGCATTGGAACCGGCGGTCCGATATCTATGAGGTAACGGTCGTCGGGCATGCGGTGATTGAACACGGGGTGCACAGGAGCCTGAGTCCGCAGCGCAATGTGGGCCAGGGTTTTGTGGGTAAGGACATAGCCGCCGAAAAAAGGAGCCCAAATCCCCGTTTTTTTCCCCGCGTTCTGATCCAGCAGGAACCCGACCATTTCATTTCTTTTAAGGGCTTTAAGAGCATGCAGCAGAGCGTGCTGCTTGGTGATGACCCGGTTTCCGGAACCTTCTCGCAATCGAGTGACCCATCGATTGAGCGGTTCCGGGCGTATGGGTCGAGCGACCATATTCAGTCGTGCCGGTACGAAAAAAGGCGCACTGTAGGCCATCCATTCCCAGTTTCCCACATGGCCCGTGAGGATCAAAACACCTCGACCTTGTTTCAGAGAGCGTAAGAGATGCTCTTCCCCTTGGGCTTCCACAAACCGATGAAAGTTTTGCCGGTTCATGAGGGCCATGCGGGGAAATTCAGCAAAGACCCTGGTAAGGTGCCGAAAATTTTCCCGAGCAAGCTCACGGGCGGCCGCACCGTTCATGCCCAATGCCAGCCGAATATTGGCTTCCGCCGTACGGCGGTGTTTCCAATCCAGCGCGTGCCAGGCGACGCCCGCTGCTCTTGACAGCCAGTGTTTTTCCGCGCTTTCGGCGCCTCTGCGTTGCATCCTCGTCTAGGGTTTGCGGGCTGTTTCCGACTTACCTTTTTGACTCACGTTGAGGTCATAGGAAAAGAGGGTGCTTCGAGCCTGCCAGAGTTTCAGAAGGTCTTTTCCCAGGACCAGGCTGGCGATAAGTTCCGGGGTGCCGTCGGCGTTCAAGTCTCCGAGACGAATGGAAGAGACCATGCCGCTCACTTCGCGTGTCTTCCAGTTTTCCACGAGGCCCAACTGATCCCAGGAAAAGCTTACCACCTCTCCGGCTTCATAGTATTTGAAGCCTTGAGGCAGAAAACGGCTGGTGGTGTCCGGGCTTCGGTTGACGACGATTTCTGCAATACCGTCTTTGTTCAGATCCATGACGAGAATGGGCGATGGTATATAGTAGTATTCCACATTGTTATACCGCAGGTCCTCCACCTTGCCGAGCAGGTAGTTGGTCGTGGCCCCGAACTGCTGCTGCCGGCTGCGCCACAGGCGGTTTCCGGCGGAATCTACGATCATCAGCCTGTTGTCAGCTGTAATGACCGCGTATTCCAAAGCACTGTCCCCGTTGAAATCTCCGGGAGCAAAGTTTGCGACGTTACATTGGGGCGGCAAAGAAACGGGGGCCGTGGTCACGACTTGGCTGCCACGAAGGCGCCATTCAAAGATTTCAGGGTCAAAGAGATCGCCGTAGCG
The DNA here is from genome assembly GCA_037481875.1 of Desulfosoma sp. Classification (NCBI taxonomy): domain Bacteria; kingdom Pseudomonadati; phylum Thermodesulfobacteriota; class Syntrophobacteria; order Syntrophobacterales; family Syntrophobacteraceae; genus Desulfosoma; species Desulfosoma sp. The sequence continues at coordinate 495,648 of JBBFKY010000001.1, forward strand.
GCCTCGAGCTTGGGCCAGAGGCACACGGCCTCGGTTCGGGAAAGTGACAGCGTTAATGAAATAGGGAATACGCTGCGCGGCAACGTGTAGCCGTGTTCCGTCAAATTTGAGGACCAAGGAGGCCGGTTCATACTCGGTATCCGAAAGCTTGATGCTTTCAGGGCCTGGATTTCGGCCCTTGTTCCTTTCAAAAATGCTGGCGACCAAAATGTCCAAACGGTCATCGCCGTCCACATCCGCCAAGGCAAGCCATTTAAGAGTGTCTAAATTCCCGGCGCGATATTCGGCAAGGTTTTGCAGACCTTGTTCGACGCGTCTGTAAACGGTGACGCGCTGAGCACTGAGCGCCACCAGTTCGTCTCGACCGTCTCCGTCCACGTCGCCCACATCGATGGAGAGAATAGCTTCAGAAAAAGTCTGGCTGCGCCACAGGCCCGGTTGACGCAAAGACCCTTCCGGCGTCACTTCTATAAAGTTCGGGTTGAGATAGGAAACAGCTTGTCCGGGCATGGCGGATTCCGAAAGCAGAAGTTCCGGATGACGTGTGGAGGGGCTCTCGGCGGTGGTGTGTTGGGTAGATGTGGCTGTGGATCGGTTGAAGATTTGACGGTTGACATCTTCGGCGAGCCGGTTCACCGTTGGAATGAGCTGGCTGAGGTTCGGGCTTTGGTAGGGAAGTTGGAGAGGTGTTTCCTTGGATACTGCTGAAACCACCGTGGCATCGAGGCTCACGGCTTCTCCGAGAGCTGTGACGCTGCCGTAGAGAACGTAGTCGGCTTTAAGACGGTGGGCCAAGCTGCGGGCGGCTTCGACATTTTGAACGGTGGCGGGACTCTTTGCGGCTTCGAGGACAAGGGCTTTGTCAAGCACCTGCACCTTGCCGGGCCAGGCCAATCGAGAACGCAGCATGTCCCAGATGCCGTCTTGAAGGTAGAAGAGCTCTTTGGGGGTGTTCATTTGAAAGGGAATGAGAGCGACGGTTTTTACCTGCTGATCCTGCGCCAAGGCAGGGCAGGCGACAAAAAGGCAGAGAGCAAAAACCGCACGAAGGGAAGCGGCGAATTGCTTGATAAGTGTTATCCTCCTCATGAAGCACCTTCCTTTAATGGTAAAGAGTGGAGATATGGGGTTCCTGTGCTGCTTTCGTTATGAGACTAACGACAAAGCGGACCGTCACGCAATAACATTTTTCAGGGCTTCCTTCGAGAATTTTTATTTGACATCTTCCACGACACCATTATAAACACGTTGGTAGCGTCCGCAGAAGGGCGCCGGGGCGACATTCACGGAAAGGGGGTGATGCAAAGGCACAGCGGACAACCGAGGGGCTGAACCAGGGTTAGCTAGTGGAGTCTTCAACATTTTTTAGGGAGGAAAGAGATGAAGAAGAACTTCATCGTGTTTGTGGCGGTTTTAGCGGCTGTGGCTCTCGCCATGCCGGCCTTCGCCGTCGATTTCAAGTACGGCGGCTTGTATCGGCTGCGTTGGCAATCCAACGACAATCTGGCCGATGGACAAGACAAGGACAAAGGTCCGGGTTTTGATGACAACGGGAACTGGTTCGACCAACGTCTGCGCATGCTTTTCACCTTCGTGGCCAGCGAAAACCTCCAGTTGGTGACCCACTGGGAAGCGGATACCCTCTGGGGTCGTGAATCATCGGGTGCCGGCCGTCACGGTGGTGGGGATATCGGCGCGGACGCCACAAACCTGGAAATGAAGAACGTCTATCTGGAATTCAACGTGCCCAATACCCCCATGAGAGCCAAGCTGGGTGTGCAGGGTGCCACTTTCTTGAAGGGCTGGATGTTTGCCGATGACTTTTCGGGTGCCGTGATTTCCACCAAGCTGGATCCCGTAAAAGTCACCCTGGGTTATGTGGCGGCTCAAAACAATGATGTCACCACGACCAATGAAAACGTGGATGACCTTTTCCTGGCTTTGGATTATGCCAACGGTCCGTTCACGGCGACTCTTGTCGGGTGGTACCAATATGCGCATGACACGAACCTGAGTACCTATCCCGAAATGTCGACGGGTACTTTTGTAACCAGCACCACGGCTGTCACAGACAACAACCTTTTCAATCTCGGTCTCAGCTTGGGCTACAAGACCGACATGATGGTCCTGGGCTTGACCGGTATCAAGAACTTCGGAAGTTATGATTTGGTCGGCGGCGGCAGCCAGGATTACACAGGCTGGATGCTCGAAGGTATGGCGGACTTCATGTGGGATGCATGGACGTTCCATCTGGGCGCCTTCTACACCAGCGGCGACGACGACAATGTAGCCGCCTTTGACAACGCTAAGGACTACGACGCCTTTGCGTATGCCCGCGGCGCTTCTTACTACTGGTCGGAAATCCTTGGCTTAGGTTTGTTGGATGTGAACGTTGCAGGATCGGATCACCTGAATCCCAAACACCAAGGAGCCTACCGCGCGGCGGATATTCCCTCCAACCTGTGGGCTTTGAATGCTGGGGTTGTCTGGAAGGCCCTGCCTACAACCAAACTCACTCTCAACTACTATTATGTAGCAACCGCTGAGGATGTTCTTTCGGATGTGTCGAGGGGTAAGGAGGACAATACCGTAGGCCATGAGATCAACCTCTATATAAGCCAGGATCTGGTGGACAAATTGAATCTTACGCTGGTGGGCGGCTATCTCTTTGCTGAGGATGCCTACACCATCTACAAAGACGACGACGACGCCTACGAGCTGGGTGCTGTGCTCCAGTGGAAGTTCTAATCGCGCTCTTTGTTGAGCCGAAACGTTCGTAGTAATCTGGGACGCCCGAGAAGATCACCTCTCGGGCGTTACAGCTTTCGGCAAAGCAGTCTCGTGAAAAACTTCCTGGATTTTAAAACCCATCAGGTTACTCTCGGAGGTTCACGGTGAATAGACTTGCAGGTTGTTTTTTCGTAATGTTGGTCGCTGTGGCCGTGGCCAATCCCGCCCATGCCGTGGATTTTAAGTACGGTGGCATGTACTTTATGAGGTGGCAGTCGCAGGATAATCTTACGGATGGAAACGACGATGTGGATGACAACGCCAATTGGTTCGATCAGCGACTGCGCATGTACTTTACCTTTGTGGGCAGCGAAAAGCTTCGAATCGTCACCAAGTGGGAAGCGGATACCTTGTGGGGTCGAGAGACGCCTGGCGCAGGGCGTCACGGAGGTGGGGATATCGGCGCCGATGCCACAAACCTGGAGATGAAAAACGTCTACCTTGATTTGGTGGTTCCAGGCATTGACGCGACAGCGACGCTCGGCGTTCAGGGAACAGATATTTTGGGGGGTTGGATTTTTTCCGATGATTTTTCCGGAGCTGTGGTCGAAAAAACTTTGGATCCGGTGAAAGTGCGCCTGGGCTACATTGCTGGTCAAAACCAAAATGTGACCGATGTTTCGGAAAATATCGACGACTTTTTCTTGGAACTTTCCTACGCTCAGGGTCCTTTTTCTGCCACTTTGGTCGGATTTTATCAGTCCGCCAACAACAACAAGACGAGTCTCTTTGAGGATTACAACTACGATGAGGCCGTGGACTGGCTGAACGGGCGAGATGTTTGCAGTAACGACTTGATCGATTTGGGGCTCAATCTTGCCTATACGACCGATGCCGTCAGTGCGTACGTCAATTTTGTCAAGAATGTCGGCAGTTACGATATCGTAGGCGGGGGTTCCGGAAAGTACAAAGGCTGGATGTTGGAAGGCCGAGCCGAATACACGGTGTCCAATTTTGTTTTGAGCGCCGGTGGGTTTTTCACCAGTGGGGACAGCAAACTGAATGACAACGATGTCAAAGCGTTTGTCTATCCTCTGGGGCGTTCCTTTTACTGGTCGGAAATCTTGGGTCTCGGAACTCTGGATGTCAACGCCGGAGGTCTTGATACTTACAACTCCTATGGCCAAGGTGCTTACTATGCCGCGGATGGTCCATCCAACCTATGGATGGTCACTGCCGGATTGAAATGGCAGGCCATGGAAGACACGGCACTAACCTTTAGCTACTACTATATTGGGACTGACGAGAAGGTGGAAAGCGCTCCAGGGAAGAAAGACGACAGTATCGGGCATGAAATTGACTTCTATTTGGATCAAGGCGTTGTGGATGGCTTGAATCTGAGGTTTGTAGCCGCGTACCTTTTTGCCGAGGAGGCGTTTAAGACTTCTAAGGACGACGATGACGTCTACGAACTGGGCGCTATGCTGGAATGGTCTTTCTAAAAATTTAGGTGAGAATTCGCAGGAGCAAGGCCTTTAATTACCCATTCTTGGAAGGGGCGAGGTGCCGCCTTGCCTCTCCAAAGGCTAGATTGGGCTGTTTCCTGGGAGTGTGTGAGCTTCTATCCCGGCCTTTGTAAGGCCGGGACGTTCGTTTTTCGGAGCTGGTTGGTTCTCGGACAACCGCTGGACCATGGAGCATCAGACGCTTGGAGGGTCGGACCGATGGGTCGTCCCCCCACAGAGGCGCCGCGACGTGTCGGCCCAAGAAAGCACCACGTTCGGCCTTTTCAGCAAAATGTTCAACGCAAAAACGCCCCGACCGGCCCGTCTTTTTTCAAAATTTCCTTAGCCCCATCGGCCCCGATTTCTTCCACCTTGCCACCCATGGCGAGAACGCGATCACAAGCGGCCCACACCACGTCGTCTACATCGTTCAAGGCGTTGGTGCAATAAGGACAGGTCCCGGCGGAAGGCGCATGATCCATAAGAACGTCGCAGGTTGGACAATGCCAACCGGGAACTGAAAACCCTACCGGGACGAGGATCTGGTATACGCGGCCTTGGTTCACGGCATTTAGAACCGCGTCGAGCCCGAGGACGGCTTTGGGTGTTTCACTTTGAGCCTTTCTGGCGGCGGTGATGCATTCGGTGACCAGGTCGTTTTCTCGAGCCGCATCCAGCTCTCCTAGGACTGGAATCACCGTTTCGAGAAGCTCTTTGGGTTTTGCCGTAACCGAGGCGCGCACCCGGGCAGCGACTCGAGCCAGCACACCTTTGGGGAGAATACGTTTAAGTTCAGCGGTCACGTCTTCCGGCCCTGCTAGAACCACTCGGTCGATGCTATATTCCTCAATCATGTCATGCAGAGAATCAGCGACTTCCTTAAGAAACCAATGGCTCCAGGTGGCCGCTCGACGTTGAAAAACCATCTGAGAGCGCATATGATCGGTTCCTGCCGTAACGCGATGGCGAACGGCAGGGGTCTGAAAGGCTTCTTCTACTTCCTCCACTTCTCCCATGGAAGCGACCAGAAACCGCGCCTTTTCTCGATCTACGACGACGATTGCGGTACGTTCATATTCTTTCCAGGCATCCAGTAAGGGTCGAATATAAGGGCGTCGTTCATACCAGGCCCCGTTGGGCAGACGCACCGGTAAATCTTCCAGGTACGTGTACCCTTCGGAAACATCGCAAAAAAACACAAGGGTCTTTCCTTTAGGAATGTGCAGTCCCACCTGGTTACGAACCCAGTCGGCGTCTTCACGAAAATGTTCCGCGGTTTCGGGATCAGCCAGGGTCGCTTCCAGGTCTTTAAGCATCTGATCCAGGACGAGCTTGTGAGCTCCGCGTCGATTCGCGCGAACTTGTGGGTCTAGGTTGAGGTAAACACTGAGAATCCAAGAACCTTCAGGAGCATGACGGCGGGCCAAACTTTCCAGAGAACTGGGATGTAGCGCCTTCATGAAGATCCTCCTTGGCTGGTGTGTGCATGCCAAAATCGCCGCTATACGGCAAGGCGGCATTCCAGGATGCGGTTGAAGCTTTCATGCAATTGTCGCCTGCCGAGGACGCGCGGTCAAGGACGCATCTAAGGAACCGGAATCGGCGGGGTGCATGAGGAAATCGGTTCATTGAGGGACAGGAGGCGTTGTGGAGATGAACAAGCTAGTAGGGAAGATGGCAGCAATGGTTTTTGGTGGAAACGTCGGTCCGCCCTTTCAGGCTTGAGACGCCAATCTTTTTCGTTATCCACAAAGACAAGCGATGGCTTTGCCAGGAGCACGGGGGCTAGGCGTTGCATGAACCTTCCAGAGGCTCACGTTCCGCGGAAGGGACCCAGTTTCAAGCCTGTGTAGGGGCGAGGCGGCGCCGCGCCTCTAACTTACGGCGTCAAATGCCTTGGTCTTGTCGTTGAAAGGGCAGGGTCCTAGTGTTATCGAAACCAATGTTTATCAAACAAGTGCCAGCAAACAAATTGGGGGCGCCCCCTCTTGGGAACGCCCCCAACCAATTCACTCGCTTTTGGGTCAGGTCTCAAGGCATGGGAAGCTCCAAAGATGCGGGACCCAAAGGTCAGGACAGGAATTTTTGCTTGATCTTGTCCCACGGAGCAAAGGCGGCGAAAAGCCCCGCGGAAATGAGATAAAAAGCGATGATGGATGCGGGAAAGGTCAGATAAAGGAGCGCATACACGGGAAAAAGCACAGCCAAAGAGACCGCGATTCGTGCCGCGACTTCCATCCACTTGCTGGTTTCTTGTCTTTCGTCCATGGGCGACTCCATCGATGGATAGTGTGATAAAAACAGGGGACTCAGCGTCCGGTTTTGTTCTCCATTCAATTCGGTCCTCTATTACCCGAGGGGAAGGCAATTTTCAAGGCCCAAAGGCGAAAGCTTCGACCTTTTTTTCACAACATCACCCAGACCATGGCCTTGACAACCAGGAAGTTCTGAAAAAACGCTGAAGGAAAGAAGGGCAAGCCGTTGAGACTTCCCAAGTTTTTGTTTGCTCCTGGCCCTTGCTTTGTGTATAGTTGCACATGATGCGGCCGGAGCCTATCGACGGAGCCGGTCCTTTCCGGGGAGGCATTCCCTGCCCACGCTCTCGAGGGTTCACGGGACATCTTTCATATACCGAGGAGGATGAGCATGGCAAACACGGTGACACAAAGCATCATGGTGGTTGGAGGCGGCATGAGCGGCATGAGTGCCGCCATTGAAGCCGCCGAGGCAGGCTACGAGGTCTTTTTGGTGGAAAAGAACCCGTACCTGGGGGGGCGTGTGGCCCAGCTGCATCAGTATTTTCCCAAGTTGTGCCCTCCTTACTGCGGCCTGGAAATCAATTTCCGCCGCATCAAGGACAATCCCAGAGTGAAGGTTTTTACCATGGCGGAGGTGACTCAGATTCGCGGAACGGAAGGTGATTTTGACGTCACGGTGAAGATCAATCCGCGTTATGTGAATGAGAAATGCACGGGGTGCGGCAAGTGCGCCGAAGCCTGTTCCTTGGAGATCGACAACCCCTTCAATTACGGCATGGATACCGTCAAGGCCGCTTATCTTCCTCACGACATGGCCTTTCCCATGCGCTACGTCTTGGATCCCAGCCTGGTCAAAAGCGCGGAAGCACAAAAGGTCAAAGAAGCCTGCCCGTATGATGCCATTGATCTGAATATGACGGAAAAGATGCTGGAACTCAAGGTAGGAAGCATCGTCTGGGCTACGGGCTGGAAACCCTATGACATCAGGAAACTGGATAATTACGGCGGGGGCGCCTACGCCAATGTGATCACCAACGTTCAGATGGAGAGACTGGCGGCGTGGAATGGTCCGACTCAAGGCAAGGTTCTACGTCCTTCCGACGGGCAACCGCCAAAGACCGTGGCTTTCGTCCAGTGTGCCGGATCCCGGGATCAGAACCATCTACCGTTTTGTTCCGGCATCTGTTGTCTGGCTTCCTTAAAGCAGGCGACCTATGTTCGAGAACAGATTCCGGAGGCAACCGTTTATTTCTTCTACATCGATGTGCGGGCCACAGATCGACTGGAAGATTTTGTCAACCGGGTCAAAGCCGATGACAAGCTGATCTTTTTTAAAGGTAAAGTCGCCAAGATCACCGAAGACGGCGCCACGAAGAACTTAGTGTGCCGCGTGGAAAACACCATGACCGAAGAACTTCATGAAATCCCGGTGGACCTGGTGGTCCTGGCCACGGGCATGCAGCCCAACACGTCGGAAGCCCCGGTGCCCACACCGGTTCCCTACGACGAATACGGTTTTGTGGCGTCCATGGACGCCATGCCTGGCATTTACGCCGCGGGCACGACTCGAACCCCGTGCAATGTGGCCGAATCCGTCGCCGACGGCACGGCAGCCGCTCTCAAAGCCATTCAATCCGTCGTGAGGAGGTAGCTCAATGGATAAGAAGCTTGCCACGTATATTTGTACCGGTTGCGGCATCGGCGATGCCCTGGACATAGAGCAGCTGTCCAAGGTGGCTCAAAAGGAATGCAAAGCCGCCTTGGTGAAAACCCATGCTTGCCTGTGTAGCCAAGAAGGCGTCGACATGCTGAAGGCGGATATTCAAAATGAAGGCGTTAACTGCCTCATGATCGCCGCCTGTTCTCCGCGTGTCATGTACGATGTGTTTCGTTTTGAAGGATGCTTGGTGGATCGCGTGAATCTGAGGGAGCAGGTGGCGTGGAGCCAAAAGCCCGGCGATGAAGACACGCAGATGATGGCCGAAGATTATCTGCGCATGTCCGCGGCCAAGATCGGCAAGATGGATCCTCCGGAGCCGTACAAGCCTGAAGAGGAAATCTCAAAGGATATTCTCATCGTGGGCGGCGGTGTGGCTGGCATGACGGCGGCCAAGGAAGTGTCAAAGGCCGGTTACAAAGCCGTGCTGGTGGAAAAAGAAAAGCAGCTTGGTGGTTTTCAGCGATCGGTGACCAAGATCGCCACCTTCCCCTACAAGGGGATCAAAGACAATGATGTGGAAAGCCTCATTCAGGAGGTAACCAAAGACAGTAACATCACCGTTTACACGGGTGCCAAGATTCAAAAGACCGAAGGAGGCCCCGGTGTTTTCAAGGTGACCATCGCTCAAAACGGTGCCACTAAGGAGCACAAAGTGGGGGCCATCGTCATGGCCGCCGGGTGGAAGCCGTATGACGCCACGCAATTGGATCCCAAGCTGGGCTATGGGCAATCGCCCAACATCATCACCAATGTTCAGTTTGAAGAAATGGTCCAGGCCGGCGGAGTAAAGCGGCCCAGTGACGGAGCCGGCGTGCAGAATGTGGCTTTTCTGCAGTGTGCCGGCCAGCGTGACCCAGAAAAGCTCCCCTACTGTTCTTCGGTGTGTTGCACCACAAGCCTTAAACAGGCTATTTACATCAAACAAACCAATCCCGACGCCAATGTGTACATCGTGTTCAAAGAAATGCGAACACCGGGTCAGGCCGAAGACCTTTATCGAAAGGCCCAGGAAGAAGGTGTCATTTTTATTCGAAGCCAGGATCCTCAGGTGAAAGCTTCCGGCGCGGGAGTCTCGGTGGAAGCCTTGGACGACTTGTTGGGAGAAACGGTCCTGCTGGAGGATTTGGATCTGGTGGTGTTGGCCACAGGCATGGTGCCGGTGACGGCTTTCGGCGAAGACTACGCCCAGGTGCGGGCACGCATGCGAGGGGCGGAGACGGAACAGAAGAAGGAAGAGGAAGAGCTGGAAGTTCCTCAAGACGCCATTCTGGTCTCGGACATTCTCAATTTGGAATACCGTCAGGGACCGGAACTTCCCGGATTGCGTTACGGTTTTCCGGACTCCCATTTTATCTGTTTCCCTTATGAGACGAGGCGAACCGGTATCTACGCGGCGGGCTGTGTGCGTCGCCCCATGGGTGTTGCAGCGGCTTTTGAAGACGGCGCCGGCGCGGCCATGAAGGCCATTCAATGTGTGGAATTGGTCAGCCAAGGAAAGGCCGTGCATCCTCGAGCCGGGGATATGAGTTTCCCTGAATTTTTCATGCAGCGCTGCACGCAGTGTAAACGGTGTACGGAAGAGTGCCCGTTCGGCGCCATTAACGAAGATGAAAAGGGCAACCCGCTGCCGCAACCCACGCGCTGCCGACGATGCGGTGTCTGTATGGGAGCTTGCCCGGAGCGAATCATTTCGTTCAAGAACTACTCTGTGGGCATGATCGGCGACATGATCAAATCCATCGAAGTCCCCGAGGAAGACGAAGAAAAGCCACGCATCATCGTGCTCGCTTGCGAAAACGATGCCTATCCGGCGCTGGATATGGTAGGGCTTCGTCGGATGAACTACAACGCGTGGGTGCGGGTGATTCCCATGCGCTGTCTGGGTTCCATGAACCTTATCTTCATCGCCGATGCCCTGTCTAAAGGCATTGACGGGGTTCTGCTGTTGGGCTGCAAATACGGGGACGACTACCAATGCCACTTTGTGAAGGGTTCCGAATTGGCCAACATCCGTTTGAGCAAGGTCAAGGAGACGTTGGATCGTCTTGTTCTTGAATCCGATCGCGTGCGATTCGAAACGGTGGCCATTTCCGATTACGACAAGCTGCCCAAGATTTTAGACGATTTTGCGGAAACTCTCGAAGGCGTGGGGCCGAACCCCTACAAGGGATTCTAAAGGGAACGCCGTAAGGACAAGGAAAGCGAGGAGGCTTGAGGATGAGTATCAAGGTGGATCCGAATTTGATGAAGGATCTGAAGCACTTCGGGTTGAAAGACGCCAGCAAGTGCTTCCATTGCGGGAACTGCACCGCCGTGTGCCCGCTTTCGGAAACGGGGACGCCCTTCCCGCGTAAATTGGTCAAGTACGCCCAGATGGGGTTAAAGGACAAGATTTTGACATCCTCGGAGCCGTGGCTGTGCTATTACTGCGGTAACTGCTCCGACAATTGCCCTCGAGGTGCCGATCCCGGCGAGACCATGATGGCCTTGCGTCGATACCTCACCAGCCAGTACGACTGGACGGGTTTTTCCAGAAAGTTTTACACGTCCGAAAAGTTCGAAATCATGGCCGTGATTGTCACGGGCTTGATCGTCGGGGTGCTGATGCTGCTCATTCACGGTGAATTCGACTGGCAGCATGCCTCATTGGAGAAGGCATGGCCGGCTCACGGGATGGAAATCGCCGACCTTATCATGGCGTCCATCCTATCATTTTTCCTTCTCACCAACGTCTATCGGTTCATGAAATTCACCATGGGGGATCTCCTCACCAAAATCCCTTTGCGCATTTATGCCAGTCAAGCCAAGGAGCTGGTGCTTCATTTTCTCACCCAAAAGCGATGGGCCAAATGCGAAGACAGGACCCAGTGGGTGATTCACTTGCTCATGATGACCGGTTACACAACGGCATTCATTTTGGTCGCCGTGCTTTTGGCCGGAGGACTTGCTGTTTTGGGACTCACCTGGGAACCGCTGCGTTTTCAGCGACCCTACGATCCGGTTTTGGGAAGGGATATTGAGTATTCCCTGTTCCATCCCATTCGTCTTTTGGGCTACTATGCCACCATCGCCATCCTCATCGGAGCCACCTACGCCCTTATCGGCCGTTTTCGAAAGAGCAAAGCCCCTTACAAGAATTCCCACGGTACGGACTGGATGTTCCTGGTTCTCCTGGAGCTGACGGTCATTACGGGGATTTCAGTGCATATTTTGCGGCTACTGGACATTCCATTCGCTACGTACGCCATGTACATTCTTCACCTGATGATCGCCGTTCCCATGCTGGTCCTGGAGGTGCCCTTCTCCAAGTGGTCCCATTTGGCTTATCGACCTATGGCGGCCTACTTGAAAGGGGTAAGAGAGAGATATTTTGAGGAATTAAAGAGCCGGGAAGGGGAAGCGCCAGCCAAGGAACCTGCCGCGGCAGAAGCCTAGAAGGAGGCGGGGCGGACGGCTCTCAGAGGCAGCCCCTCTAGAAATCTGTAAGGGCGGACCTATGGGTCCGCCCTACACCTTCTTGAGCACGGGTTTTTATACTTGCCGCGCCAAACCTCGCCTATATCCTTCAAAGAGACCTATCTTTTCCCGTGGGGCGGGTCTTCGGGTTGCTTCTCATGCGAGCGGAACAGCCCCGCCTTTCGGGGTCCCACGCAGCTGGTCTATTACGAAAAGCTCTGAAAAAAAGCACGATTGGGTGCAAACATTTTTCCAGGGTTCATAATATCGTGAGGGTCCAAGGCGTGCTTGATGCGTATCATGGCTTCAAAGGCTCCAGGGTGAACCTCCCATTGAAAAAAGCAGCTCTTGGTAAGGCCGATGCCATGTTCTCCTGAAAGCGTTCCTCCGAGACGAAGGACTTCCTGGAAAAGTTCTTCCACAGCCTTTTCGGCGCGGGCCATTTCCTGCGGGTTGGAGCGATCCACCATGATGTTGGTATGAATATTCCCGTCCCCGGCATGTCCAAAGCTCACGATAACCAAATCATATTTTCGAGCCAGGGTCTGGTTGAATTTGATGAGATCGGCGATACGGGAACGTGGAACGGTGACGTCTTCGTTGATCTTTCCGGAGCGAATACGACCCAAGGCCGGGGATATGGCACGTCGAGTGGCCCAGAGTTTATCTCTTTCCTGTGGACTTTTGGCCACCGAGACCCGGAAGGCTTCGTGTTGGCGAAAAATGTCTTCCATGGTAGCCATGTGACGGGGAAGGACTTCAGGGGGGCCGTCCACTTCGGCTATTAGCATGCCTTCAGCCTGTTCGGGAATTTCTAACGATGAGTATTTCGAGACGGCGCGAAGAGTGGCTGCATCGAGCAACTCGAGACAGGTCGGAATGATGCGCGCTTGAAGAACAGCGACGACGGCATGGGCTGCGTCTTCAATTCTGGCAAAAACGGCTGAAACCGTCATGACGGCTTCCGGTGCCGGAATGAGACGGAGAACAATCTTGGTGATAATACCCAAGGTCCCTTCGGAACCGATGAGAAGACGAGTAAGATCATAGCCGACGACACCTTTCATGGTCCGTGTTCCCGTGGTGATCAATTCTCCTGTGGGCAACACGGCTTCCAGCCCCAGCACATAATCCCTTGTGACACCGTACTTGACGGCTCGAGGTCCACCGGCGCATGTGGCCACGTTGCCGCCGATCGTTGAAAATTCTAAACTTGCCGGATCCGGGGGGTAAAAAAGCCCATATTGGGCCACCGTTTTTTGAAAAACCCCTGTGACCACAGCCGGTTCCACCACGGCGACCATGTCTTCGGGATGAATTTCCAGAATCCGGTTCAGCCGGGCCAGGGAAAGGACCACACCACCTCGATCGGGCACCGCACCTCCCACCATGCCGCTTCCGGCACCACGCGGGTAAATGGGAAAACGCCATCGATTGGCTAAGCGGACCACTTCTGAGATTTGGCAAGCGTTCGCAGGAAAAACGACGGCTTGGGGAAGGGCGGTGAGCTTGCTGGCGTCGTAGCCGTAGCTAACGCGATCTTCCAAAGCCGTCAGAACATGATCCTCTCCTACGATTTCTCGAAGACTTTGCAGAGCTTCCTGAGGTAAGGAAGAAGATTGACATCTGGTTTTCACTGGGGCCGCCTTTCCGCTCTATGGTCTCCACATGTTAACGTTGGTTTCATAGCACAATAATATAAACGGCCGAAGGGAGTCCATGGGACATTGCGGCAAAGTGGTGGGAATAAGGCTATGAAGGGAAGGGAAAAGATAAGACATGGGCTATAGGAGCTCATTCAAGAGTGTCAAATTGGGCTGGTTTCGGCACCTTAAGGACTTGAAATTCGAGTACGCAAGATCCGGAATCTCAAGTTCTCGGACAGGCTCCATAGGAGCTTGTACGACGTTGAGAGAAGGCCATGGTTCTCTTGGCAGCGCGGGCCACCGGCCCGCTCAAGATGCGGACTGGACGCCTGCGCTTCCCAGAAAAAAACCGTTCTCGAAAAAGCTTTTAGGAAGACGACTCAGGATAGCGCTTTTGTGCTTAATGCTGTGCGGTTGGGAGTGGGCGTGGGCTCAAGACACAACGCCGGCCTTTCTCAAGGTGAGCGGACCTTGCGGTCTGCGTTTTCCTGAAGATCATGGCGCCCATGAAGGGTATCGCACCGAGTGGTGGTACTATACCGGTAATGTGCGAACGGAGGCGGGTCGATTGTTTGGGTTTCAATTGACTTTTTTCCGATACCAAATGGTTCCCACAGCAGCCAACGAAAAGCGGCCCGATACGGTGTCTCCATGGCGCACAAACCAGATGTACTTTGCTCACGCCGCTCTGAGTGACGTGGAAAAAGGGCGCTTTCTTTACGAAGAGAAAGCTCTGCGTGGAGCGGCGGGTCTCGCTGGTGCGGAAATGACCGAAGAAGGCATTCGGGTTTGGGTGCATCCTTGGACGGCGCGCCTCGGGCCGAACCATCATGAGCTTCTGGCGGAGGCGAGCCGTTTTTCGTTACATCTTCGTCTTGAGCCCCAAAAGCCGCTTGTGCTGCATGGCATCGAAGGCTACAGCGTCAAGGGATCCAGCCCGGATCGTGCCAGTTGTTACTATTCGTGGACACGACTCCAAGTGCAAGGAACAGTGCGCACAGAAAATGAAGTTCTCCCTGTGACGGGTTATGCCTGGATGGATCATGAATACAGTTCCGAACCCTTGGAGCCGGGTCTTCAGGGCTGGGACTGGTTCAGCCTGCAGCTTGACGACGGCACAGAATTCATGCTTTTCGGGCTGCGCCAAAAGGATGGAAGCTGGCATGGCGCATCCAGCGGCACCTTTGTGGAGGCTTCGGGAGCGGCACGCCATGTGGGTCGAGACGAGGTTGTCGTGGAAGTTCTTTCGACATGGAAAAGTCCTCGATCCAAAGCCGTCTACCCTTCAGCATGGCGACTTCAGGTGCCTAGTCTTGCATTGGATCTTCGCATTCGTCCCAACTTGGCCGATCAGGAGTTGGAAACCCCGGCCAGCACAGGTGTCACCTATTGGGAGGGTTCCATATCCTTTGAGGGCACTCGACAGGGAAAATCCGTGCGAGGCTTAGGCTACGTGGAACTCACGGGCTACGCCCGCCCCTTTGACGCTCCTTTGTAAAAACTTAACGGACACTCATGCATCTCTTTTTGGTTCCCCTACCATATGTTGGCGCAATTCCGCGGACATCCGCCGGCCCCGTTCCAGAAAGGCACTGAACCATGAGCCGATAAGGTTCTTGGGATGCGAGAGCCACAAGCTCCACGCACATTTTGATAAACTCCGCGCCAGTGCTCGGGACCTTTACCCCGCCAATGGAAATAAGCCTCTGACACACATCGATTATGGCTTCTATGGCGACCTGCAAGCTTTTTTCAACCGCCGGCCGAATACACCAATCGTTCTGCGAATTGGCGATTGTCAAGGGCTCAAGCGTTCGAAGTGCCTTCACAACTCGTTCGATCAGGAGCAGTTTGAGGTGAATGGCCCCTTTCGTGATCGGCATGGGCTTGGCCTTCCCGGCTTCGATTTTCACAGCTTTTCATCAATTTACTCGAAATTGAATGCTTGTGACGATCTTCCTGCCGGCGCGTGCCATTCGCCCACACAGATTCCGAGCTATAGGCACGGTTCTTCTAAAAGCTACTTTCAGGCCCACAGGGGCGGAATAAGTCTCGTCCCTTTGCGTTCACACGATCCATAGCCGAAATGGCCGTTGTGGGTTTTCAAATAGATTCTTAGGCCATGACCGAAAGGTTTATTTAGCGCCAGGAAAAAGCAGCCGTTCGATGATAGAAAGACGGCAATGTGCCGCTTCACCCCTTGAAGCGTGTATATTAAAATTTTTCCTCAAAAAGCGAGTGTGCCGGCCGCACAGATGGCGAGCCGGAGGCACGCGTTTCCAGGAAAGAATCCTTCTTTTCATAAGCTTGTTGCCCTGTAGGACCCTTTCCTTATCCTTGTCCGGACTCTTGACTTTCACCTTTTTTTCACCTTACCATAACAAAGCCGGAATGCCGTAGGCGTTTGGGTGAGAGAGCCTCCGGCGAAACCCTCAATGTGTCGGTCGGTTCTGAGTCATTTTAGTCATCTCCGGCGAACCCTTGAGGTAAGGGCGCCGTAAGGAGGCGCCGGGAGCATGGATTATGGAAAGGGCGGTGCTGCATCTTCATGTTCCCGACTTTTGTGCGGTGTTGGAAGAACTGCGGGATCCGTCTCGAAGACGCCGCCCCTTGGTGGTGGCCGATGCCGGCGGACGGGCTGTGGTGTTGGCGGCGAACGCTTTGGCACGTGGAGAAGGAATTCAAGAAGGCATGCCAAGAGCAGTGGCTGTACGGCGTTGCCGCGCTTTACAGGTGGTACCCCCGGATCGATCTTTTTATCGGCAGGTGCATGAAATCGTCGTTCGGGACCTCATGGTCTTTTCTCCAGTGGTGGAAGCAGGCGCCTTGGGACGCTACTTCGTGGATCTTTCAGGAACCCGACGTTTGTGGGGACCTGCGACAGACACGGCCTGCCGGGTGGAAGAAGAGATGTTACGGCGCCGTTGCCTGCCGACCCGTGCGGGTCTCGCAGCAAACAAGCTCGTCAGCCAGGTGGCTGCCGAATGCGTGAATGTGGGGGATGTGAGCCAAGTGTTTCCGGGAGGAGAAAAGACCTTTTTGCAGGGCCTTCCTGTAGAAGCCTTGCCGGGCCTTGGGTTCAAAACGGCGAATCAGCTCATGGATTTAAACATTCGTCGAGTGGGCCAGTTGGCGGCCCTGAGTCCCGAGATGCTTTTGCCCGTTTTCGGCAATCATGCTTCGCGGTTGGTGAAGCTGGCTCGCGGTGAAGATTCTCTACCGGTGGTTCCGTCGGAAAAGGACACCGCCTTGAAACTGGTGCACGAACTGGAACGGGATGAAATCGACTGGAATAAAATCGATGCCGTGCTTTTAAGGCTTGTGGAAGAGGGTGGCTGGATGCTTAGACGTCGCAACCGAATTCCTGGTCGTCTTCTTTTGGAAGTGCGTTATGCCGACGGCGTGGAAGCTCAGGGTTCTCAGGACATAAGGCTTTGTGGACAGGTGCTGGATCGAGTCCTTTTTCAGACGGTTCGCGTGCTCGCTCGATCGGTCTGTCAAAGACGTGTGGCTTTGCGGCGCCTTGCTGTCACGTGGACTCGGTTCTCTCTGCCTGTACGGCAGTTGGTTTTGTTTCCCGAAACAGGACTCTTGCAGGATCGAGAACAACGGATTCAGACGGCTCTGGATACCGTGCGAAGCCGCTACGGACATCATGCTCTTGTCTGGGCCGTGGCATGCGACGGGCATTCAAGATCCGTGGGGCGATCGTCGGGATGACATATGTTGTGGGTAGTCCATACTTTTTATTCTTTCATGCGAGGAGTGAGTTCTCCCGAAGTTTTGTGTCAAAGAGCGGCGGAGCGGGGGCACAAGGCGGTGCTTTGCGCCGATCGCAACGGCTTTTACGGTCTGGTGCGTTTCCTGAACGCTGCCCGTCGCTACGGTGTGGATCCGGTTGTGGGGGTGCACCTCGTCCATGAAGGACGCCACGTGGTGGCCATAGCCAAAGATCCCAAAGGCTATGAAAGCCTTTGTGTTCTGACGTCTCGGCTTCATATGGATTCCAGTTTTTCCCTGGAAGGGGACTGTGCCGGTCAAGGGGATCATGTGGTGGTGGTCAGTGCCGACGAAAAATTCCTGCGATCCGTTCATCCCCACGTGGAAACCTATGCGGCCGTGCTTCCTGGACCCGCGGGACGTCAAACATTGCGCTTGGCTAAGGAAATGGGGATTCTTTCGGTAGCCGTCTATCCGGTCTATTTTGCCGACCCGGAAGATTTTTCCCTCCATCGGCTGGTGCGTGCTATCGACACCAACAGCACTTTAAGCACTTTGAATCCTCGAGAACTGGCTTCTTCGCAGGCTTGGCTGAAACCGGCTGAAGAGGGTTTGCGTCATTTTCCGCACTGTCCGGAAGCCGTGGCCGAAGCCGAAGCCCTCATAAACCGATGCTTCAAAGGCTGGAACCGTTTTGAAACCGTTTTTCCTCATTACGGAAACGGCTCTGAAGATCTTTTGCATGAGCTGATTCGGCGGTGTGAAGAGGGGATACGGCGGCGTTATGGACACAGCTTTCCCGAGCTGGAAAAACGGCTTGCTGCGGAATTGGAACTCATTGATGCCAAGGGTTACGTGGATTATTTTCTGGTGGTGGCCGACATTGTGGGGCGTCGTCCCATCCATTGTGGTCGAGGCAGTGCCGCGGCCAGTCTGGTCAGTTATCTTTTGGGCATCACCCATGTGGATCCGCTGAGACACAAGCTGGTTTTTGAACGGTTTCTTAACCCTCATCGCCAGGACCATCCCGACATCGATGTGGACTTTCCATGGGATGAACGGGATGCTCTTTTGGAAGAGGTGGAAAATTTCTACGGGTCCGAACGGTTTGCCATGGTGGCGAACCATGTGGGATTTGGAGCGCGCGCGGCGGTGCGGGAAACGGCCAAGGTGTACGGCATGCCTGCCGCCGCCATCGCGGAAATATCCCGACGTTTGAACGGATGGACACGACCGGAAGACATTCACCGAAGGATTCGGTCTCATCCGGCTTTTCTCGGTTTTTCCTTGGATCCACCTTGGCCTGAAATTCTTCAACTGGCTGCTCGACTGGAAGGGCTTCCGCGACATGTGTCCGTTCATTGTGGGGGTATAGTTCTGGCTCCGGACCGCGTGGATCGTCGAGTGCCTGTGCAACGGGCAACCAAAGGGGTACGCATCATTCAGTGGGACAAGGATCAGGCGGAAGAAGGGGGCTTAGTCAAGATCGATCTTTTGGGGAACCGTTCCCTTAGCGTGATTCGAGATGCTTTGGAAATGGTGGCGGAAAATACGGGGCGTCGATTGGATTACGCCGCTTTGAACCCCTTGGACGATCCACAAACCCAAGCTTTGCTGGCTCGAGGGGATACCATGGGGGTGTTTTACGTAGAATCCCCCGCCATGCGGCAACTCCAGCAGAAAACACGACGTGGGGACTTTGAACATTTGGTGATCCATTCTTCCATCATTCGGCCTGCTGCCAACCGATACATCCACGCCTACATCGAGCGATTGCATGGAAAGCCCTATGAACCTTTGCATCCCGATCTTAAGGACCTGTTGGAAGAAACCTACGGGATTTTGGTGTATCAGGAACACGTGGTTCTCTGCGCCATGGCACTGGCCGGATTTCAGTGGGCGGAAGCCGACGGATTGCGTAAGGTTTTGAGCAAGAAGAGCAAGGAACAGATCGAGGATTATCGGCGGCGCTTTGAAGAGGGATGTCGACGTCGCGGGGTGAGTGAGGATGTGGTGCAAGCTCTTTGGGAAATGTTCACATCCTTTGCCGGTTATTCCTTTTGCAAACCCCATTCGGCATCCTATGCTTTGGTGAGTTTCAAGTCGGCGTGGCTCAAGGTGCATTATCCCGCCGAATTCATGGCCGCGGTCGTGGCCAACGGAGGGGGCTACTACACGAGTTTTGCCTATCTTTCCGAAGCGCGGCGCATGGGTTTGCAGGTCTTGGGACCGGATGTGAACGAGAGCCGATGGAAGTGTTGGGGTAAGGGGCGTACCCTTCGATTAGGATTGCAGATGCTTCAAAACGTTCGTCGGGACACCTTGGAGCGGCTTTTGGAAGAACGGACTCGAAACGGCCCCTTTGTCTCTTTGGACGATTTGTTCGATCGGGTGTCCTTAAGCCTCCAGGATGCTTTGATTCTGGCCAAAAGCGGTGCCTTGGACACCTTGGCCGAACCGTGGCCCCGGGGTCAGCTTTTATGGTGGATTCATGCTCGATGCGCCCCTTGCGGCTCGAGACAAATCTTGGCGTGCGCTCATCGGTTATCTTCAAGGGAAAAGGGCTCTCGAACGCGGGACCCGAGCAACAGAGCTGTCGGGTTTTCCAGCGGGGATCGAGCCATGCCTTTCTTGAAATTTCCAGGAGCCCACAGAAACCTTGTGCCCAATCTGCCCCCTCCAGAGGCGCCTCTGTTATGGCGTCATGAACAGGAAGCCTTGGGTTTTGTGCTTTCCGTTCATCCTTTGATATGCCATGAAGCGGCGTACCGTAAACGGCCCAGGCCATGGGTTCGAGCCAAAGAGCTGCCGCAACGGGTCGGCAAAACATTGTGGCTTAAAGGATGGCCCATAACCCGTAAAGAAGTGGTGACACAGCAAGGGGATCCCATGGCTTTCGTTTCTTTTGAAGACGAGACGGCCATTTATGAAACGGTTTTTTTCCCCGATGCGTACCGTCGTTTCTGCCAAACTTTGGGTTGGGAAAGGCCTTATGCTCTGAGAGGGACGGTGGAAGAATCCTTTGGGGCCGTAAGCCTTTCCGTCTCTCACCTGGAACCCGTGGCATGAAACACTGATGACTCTTCTGAAAAATTCAAACCACGACGTCTAAAGATCTCGGGCACGATTTGAATCTTGAGTTGAATGACCAAAAACGGCGGGAACAGGAAAAAAACCATACCTGACAACCCCTTCAAGAACTGCCCTCGTACCCCTGACTGCGTGTCGTGCACCGCATTCGATCCTTCACAAAGTATCGCTCCTTTGCTTTTTCGTGTCTCGGCGTCCGAAATGGGGGATGAGCCGTGAAAAGCGATCCTGTCGCTGAAAAAAACCAAAATTGTCGAACAGACATCCGTGTATCTTCAACCCGAATGCAGAACGCGGCTTGGGTTCGTCAACGATGTGGAGTTTTTTTGGATTGAGACGACAAAACGCTTCATATGCGTTCCGCTTCTCGAATCGGTTACCGGGAACTAAAGGTGAACCGTAAGCGGCTGGAATTCATCACAAAGCCGCTTCAAACGGCGATAGGTTTCATGGAAGGTGAATTTTAGGCACGACATAAGTGGATCTCGTCAAAGAGCAGCCGGTTGCCAGGAATTCATTACACTTTTCCAAAGGAAAAGAAGCATGAAAGGCAGCTTAAGACTCTTTTTTCTGAAAATTCAAGGCATACCTTTGCACAGTGGCATCATCCACACAGTTTTCAAGGATTTCCGCATCCAGATCGTCTGGGTTTTTTAGAGCTTTCATTGGACAAAAAATTCATTTTCGGCTCGGTTCTGCACTCGAACCAACAGTTGACTTCTCTTGAGTTCGCTCATGGCACCCTCCTGAACCGCAAACAACGTCGAAAATCAAAAGCCCACCCTGGAGGTGGGGCCTTTCTGCATAAGAAAAGTTCTTTTTCGATTCCAAGGAATCAGTCTACCCACCAGCGAAAGGCTGAAGCTTGGTTGCGTCGTCGATACAATTCTTCAGTTCCTCAGGACTCGTCTTCGGGGGCTTCTTAAGGACATCTCCAGGACAAACAACCATTTCCCGCCTTGTCTTTGCGCTTTGAAGGGATGGGCTGAAGAAAGCCATGTGTTGGGACTGAATATGAAGATAGGGGAACGGTGTGGGCTCGTTCCCCCTTTGGTCTCACAAAGGCGACGATATGTTGATGAATCTCAGGGTCTTATACTCCTTGGTTCTTTACGGCTCGCAGTAGATGGGTTCTCCCATTTCCTTGAACGAGAAATTATAAAAAACATTATGGCCGTTGTAGTCCAGAACGCGCAAGTCATCCGTTTGATTGAGATCGCCGAGCACGATGTTGTACTGAAGACCGTACTTTTGTTTGACCTTTTCCAGAGGCAGCTCGCGTGCGATGAACTTCTTGATCCCCTTGGCGCTGAGCTTTTCAATGAATTTGGGATCCTGAAAGGAATCATAACTGGTGAGGATCAGTATGGGGCCTGTGCCTGTAAAAACGATTCCGGCTTTCATGATAACACCTCCTTGTCTGACCTAAGGTTCAACAGCCGCTCAAACCAGGGCCCCTCTGCCCTTCGGCTTGTGCGTGCAAAGCCTCGGTCGTGCATGAGCATTGACAAAGAGTTGAGAGATATGGAAAAGGTCGCCCGAAACTCTGAGGCTTTGATTCATTTATAACCCCGTCCGTCTTCGGGCGACAAGGACTCGGGGTATCCACGGGGCATTTGGGAGGTGCACATGAAACAATATGTGATTGATCAGCTGCGGGAATCGGACTACGATCGTATTCGAGACTATCTGACGGCCCACGCGGAATCGGCGGCCATGGAAGGCATCTACTATGTGGACCTTCCCGATGCGTTATATACGGAGCTTCAAAAAAACCACGATCACTGCCAACCTTACTACTTTGCCGTAAACCTCACTCGAAAACAGGTGGGTTTTGAATGGCTCATTCGAAGCCGAAAGAGTCTGCGCTGTGCATGCATCGGCTACGCCACGCAGGCTCAGCGCGATTACATTATCGAATACGCCGACGGCATGCTGGACAGATTGCGAATCAGGCTTTAACGGCCGAAGGCTGAAGGAATTGGGGGTGAAGGTTTTTCACGAAGGTTCCACGCCGTACCTTGTGCCCACCGAACACCCATGGACAGTCTTGCAAAAGCTTCCCGTACAAGGCCGAAAAGGGCTCTGTGTTGCGGGAAGCGGTGATATTCCGGTCTATTTTTCATCCTTTGAACCCGATTCTCTAACGGTGGTGGATGTATCGATCCAGGCCTGTGCCTTGACAGAGCTCAAGAAAGCCGCCTATCGGCGTTTGAACCGTCAGGAGTTTTGTGAATTTTTCTTTCACGGCATTCCCGAAGCGAACAAGTTGTGGACGACCCTTTGGGGCTTAGATCCCCCGACATCCACCCAAAGATTCGCTTTGTACGGCAAGCTTCGAGAAGAAATCAGCTTCGAGGCGCAGCAATTTCTCGATACGCTGATTTTACGTGATTCCGACCTAAAGAACCCTTTCACGGCTTTCCTGCGTCCGACAGACAGATTTCACCTGGGACTGCTGCCTTGTTTGAAAAGCGATGCCTTCTACCGTTTGTGGGTTCAAGGAGCACACCGTCCTTTTTCCATCATCGCCTCTTCGCTTGAAGATTTCCTAATTTCCACAAACGAGGCTTTTCACATCATCTACACGTCGAACATTGTGGAATACCTGAGAGCTTTTCATGTGATGCATTTCGGTCTGGGATCCTTTCGAAAATTCATGGTTTCCTTCTGGCAGGCGCTGCACCGTGTTTTGATTCCCAAAGGCTTCGCGGCGTTTTATGTATGCCAGGGAATTGAAACTCAAAACTTTAGACGTCTTGTGAAAGAGCTCGCCCCGCCGACCTTCATGGAGTATAAGACCCAATTTGTGCCCATAGCCCTTCGGCCGCCGCTGCTTGCCGGTGCCGTGTGGCGCCATGTGGTGGTGCTCTTTCAAAAACATCCTTGAAAGAGGGAAAATCGGACACCGAAGGCTGAACCCATGAAGGTTTCGTGAAGAGACAAAATGATACTGGAGTCAAAGACAATGGCTCGAGAGCGCAAAGAATTGATGCTTGAAGCTTTCCTTGGGGAAGCCAGAGCCCATTTTCGGCTTTTGGCTTACGCTCGAAAGGCGGACGAAGAAGGCTATCCTCAGATCGCTCGCCTGTTTCGTGCCATTGCCGAAGCGGAAAGGGTTCATGCCGGAAATCATGCATCCCTTTTGGATGAGGTGCGGTCCACCGAAGAAAACTTACAAGCAGCTTTTGCGTCTGAATCTTTTGTAAACCAGGTGGCCTACCCAAAACTTCTCAAGGAAGCTTGGGCTCTCGATGACAAAGCGGCCATCTGGTTTCTCACCTCCGCACGCAATGCCGAAGAACGACACGCCAAGCTGTACAAGATGGCTCTGCTACACCTGATTTCCGACCGTAGCCCTGCATACTTCGTGTGTCAAAATTGCGGATGGGTGACAGAAGATGCGGCGCCGGACCAATGCCCCAACTGTGGAAGGTCTTCGGAAAGCTTTTCACAGGTCTCATGAGGGGCGACTCGGCGGACCTGGGTATGAACCTTTAGAAGACGCAGAGCCAAGGAAGAAAGGACAGGCAAGGATTCATGAGCGCGTTTCAACCGGGAGAACTGGTGCTTCTCACATCACAGAAAGGCAAGACCTGGCTTGTTCGAGCAGGGTCAGGATCCTTTTCGTCGCATCTGGGAAACGTGGATCTTCAGGACGTGGTCGGTCGTCAGGAAGGCGAATTTCTGGAAACGCATCAAGGAGCCAAAGTCTTTCTCTTTCGTCCGTCCCTTGGAGACTACATCCACAAGCTCAAAAGGCGAACGCAAGTCATTTATCCTAAAGACATCGGAGCTTTTTTGGTTTACGGCGATATTCGCCCGGGCGATGTGGTGTTGGAATCCGGCATCGGCTCAGGAGCTCTCACCTTGGCGTTGCTTCGAGCCGTTGGTCCTACGGGGCGGGTCATTTCGGTGGAAATTCGACCTGAATTTGCTCAACTGGCTCGGAAAAACATCGAAGTCTTTTTTGGAGAAGCACCGAAAAACCACACGCTTCTTGTGGCGGATGTCACAGCCCTACCTTTGGTCGCACCGGTGGATCGCGTGGTCTTGGACCTTCCCGAACCCTGGCACGCTGTGGAAGCGGTCTCCGCCTGCCTGCGCACGGGAGGGCTTCTCGTTTCTTTGAGCCCCCAGGTGGCCCAGGTTCAGATGGTCTGCCAGGAATTGAAACGTCATGGCTATGTCAATGTGACCACCTTTGAACTGCTGAAACGTAATTGGAAAATCGATGCTCGACGTGCCAGACCTGAGGACCGAATGATCGGCCATACGGGTTTCATCACGGTGGCGAAGAAGATTGTCCGCACGTTGGAGGAGGTTCCGACGATTCGAGACCCCGAAGCTCCCGTACCGACGTAAGGGAGCAGGATCCGGAACAGCCGGAGCAATGAGAAGTTTCACCTCGAAACGTCTTGATGAAATGACGCACCACGACCACAAAACCTGCCGCCACGAAAATGCCCACAACGAGATGCTGCCACATGACGGAGAACTCCTTTTTCACATGAGGCTAGGAACCCAGGCCCAGCAATCGACCGCCTTGGTAGACGGCCGTGGCTACCACAAAGGCCACCGTGGTGTTGAAAACCATGGAAAACACGCCCCATTTCCAGGAGCCGGATTCCTTAATAATGCATGTCACTGTCACAAAACACGGCGAATACAACATGATGAAAACCATGGCCGAAAAGGCCACCAAGGGATTCCAGTGAGGGTCCCGACGCAGCCTTTCACTAAGGCTAAGACTTTCTTCCACATCCAGTTCCCCCAGAGAATACGCCGTGCCCAAAGTGGAAATGATGACTTCCTTGGCGGCGAAACCACCCACCAAGGCCACGTTGGTTCTCCAATCAAATCCGCACCAACGCGTCACCTTCTCAAGAGCCGTGCCCATTTTCCCGGCAAAGGAGGCTTTGAGGGCTTCAGAAGCCTCTTCTTTGTCGATGGCCAGCAGTTGTGCTCGAACTTCCTGCAGGGAGGCCGGTAAGGCCTGCTCTTCCCCCGATGCCAACCGAGTCCTGTCTTCTTCTGATAACCTTTCCAGAACGGCTTGGCGGGCCGCTTCAAGGCGGGCTTTTTCCGATTCCGGAAGGCCGGGGTAGGTCATCAAGGCCCACAAAACCACAGATATGGCCACAATGACGGTGCCTGCCTTTCGAATGTATTGCCAGATGCGTTCCCACGTATGAATCATGAGCCCTTTAAAAGTAGGAATGCGATAGGGTGGAAGTTCCAAGAGAAAGGGACTGCTGGGGCCTCGAAGGATAGTCAGTCGAATAATCTTGGCCAACACTAAAGCAAAGACCCAGGCCAATAGGGTGAGAAGAAAGAGCATTTGGGCACGGTTTTGAGTAAAAAAAGCGGCGATCAACATGGCCAGGACGGGAACCTTGGCACCGCAGTTCATGAAAGGTGCGGTTAAAAGTGTGGCGAGGCGTTCCCGAGATGTGCGCAATGTTCGGGTGGCCATCACACCCGGCACCGCACAGCCTCCGGCGATCCCTCCTGAAATGATAAAGGCCATAAAAGAACTTCCGTGCAGGCCGAAGATCCGAAACACTCGATCCAACATGTAAGCGGCCCGAGCGAGATATCCCGTGTCTTCCAAAAAGGCGATGGCCAAAAACATGAAAAAGATCAAAGGGACAAAGCCCATGACACCGCCCACACCATCGATGATGCCGGAAACCAAAAGAGATTGCAGAGGCCCTTCCGGCGTGACCTTTTCCGCCCAGCGGCCTAAAGCCCCGAAAGCCGCTTCAAACCACTGCACGGGTAACTCGCTGTAAGTAAATGTGAATTCATAGACGGCATAAAGCACTGCCACCATGACGATAGGGCCGAAGAAACGGTTGGTGAGCACTCGATCGATCTGATCGGAAAGGTGCAAGCGATTGCCTTTGAGGCGCTGTTCCACCACTCCGTCCTTAAGCAAAGCGGCGATGAAACCGTAACGATGATCGGCGATGATGGCTTCCGGGTAACTGTCGAGGGTTTTTTGAATGTGTTCGGTAAGCTTTCCCGCCATGGCTTCCAGGACCTCGGAAACCTTGGCATCCTTTGCCCGCCCTCTCGACTTCACTTGCTCGTCTTCTTCCAGATACTTCAAAGCCGTCCAGCGAGCCGGATACAGGTCGGTAAGGAACTGATGGTCCACAATGATTTTTTCCATTTCCTTCAGGACGGGATCCACATCGGGCCCATAGGAGATATGAAGCGGTTCCCAACGACGCCCCGATAAAGCCGTCTCTACTGCGGTCTGAATAAGGTTTTCCTTACCCTCGCCACGGCGTGCCACCGTCGGCACCACCGGAACACCCAATCGTTTGGAAAGTTCTTCCGCGTGGATGCGCATCCCTCGCCCTTCGGCCACATCCATCATGTTGAGCGCCACCACCACGGGGACTCCTAGTTCCAGAAGCTGCAGCGTGAGGTAAAGGTTGCGGTCCAGGTTGGAAGCGTCCACGATGTTAATCACCACTTCCGGTCGCTCATGAACAAGGAAATCCCGAGCGACAAGTTCTTCCAAAGAATAGGCCGTCAGGGAATAGGTACCCGGCAGATCCACCAGCCGAATCTGTCGGCCGTTTAAGGAATAAAGGCCTTCCTTTTTTTCCACGGTGATGCCCGGATAATTGCCCACGTGCTGGCGGGCGCCGGTGATGGCGTTGAAAAGTGTGGTCTTGCCGCAGTTGGGATTGCCCGCAAGAGCAAAGAGGTGTTCCGTGGATTCTCGAGGTGCTTTATTCATTGGGATGCCTCCACATCAACCAGAATATAATCCGCCTCATTGTTCCGCAAAGTCAGTGTGAACTGGCGCACACGAATGGCTACAGGGTCCTTGAGGGGCGCTCGACCCTGAACCTGAATGGGTGTTCCCGGAACGAGCCCCATATCTCGAATGCGACGTCCCAATTCGCCGGTGGCCGTCACTTTCACGATAACTCCTTTCTGCTTGGGTTCCATGTGGCGCAAAAGCACCGTGGGCATAGGATTCCTTTCTTTTAATTAGGGGAACCTAACTTTAAGAGCCGAAAAAGAGCGGCTCATGAGCCGCTCTGTAAAAACGCTCTTGGGGCTTGATGTGTCAAGAAATCAGGTTGGACCGCCGCATACCAAAATTTTGTTACTCACACCGGCTCCCAGACTCAGCGTGCTTCCATGCACCTTCACAAGACAAGGGCGATCACAGCCGGCACACAGCACTTCCAGTTCCGCTCCCGGATATATCCCCAGGGCCGCCATGCGGGCACAGAGATTTCTTCCGCCTTCGATGCGTTGGACCAAAAGACGCTTTCCAGACGGAGCCTGGGAAAGGGGAAAGACCGGACCCGGACATACCTTATCGCGAGCACATGGAGAATCACAACGTGTCATAGACCACCACCTCATCGTCGCTCCTTTCTGATTTGAGCAAATCTTAGGTAAGCCAAACTTTGGTCCCTGTCAAGAGAAATCAAAAAAGAAGGATTTATGGGTGGGTTGAAGGCGAGCCCTCGCTGACGCTGCATGGAGATTTGACCGTAGAAAACCTTAGGCCGGGATTGTCCTAAAAGCTCTATGATTTCATAATAAAAAAGGCCTGATGCGGGAAATCTGACGTGACTTAGGAGCTTGTCCAAGAACGCCCCATGACCGCTGCATCGCAAGCCGTTTTGCGGTAGGGGCGAGGCGCCGCCTCGCCCCTACAAACCCGAAACCGGGCTGTTGCCTGGAAGCACAAGCCCTTTGGCCCGCTCATTGAGGCCGGCGGGGCGCGCGTTTCCAAGAAAAGACACAGTTTCAGGCAGTTAAGGGCGAGGCGCCGCTCGCCCCTGCCTTGAAATGCCATGAAAGACCTTGGTAAAGCCATTATTCGGTCTGGTTCTTAATATTTTTCAGAGGCAGGAAGAATCCATGGGAGACAAGAGGGATTGTCGATCCTTCACTGAAAGGTTGAATGAAGCTGTAGACGAGGGAGCCTGGCATGAGGTTCGAGATCTTTTTCAAAACCTTGGAGCTCGAGCTTTGTCAGGGCTTAGCGAACAAACGTGGGAACTTATCTTAGACATTTTTTTTTGGCGAAAGGCATGTGAGAATTTTTCGTCGCCGAATCCGACGAAAGACTTGGTGGAACGTAAAGTCCGAAAGCTTCTTTCCGTTCCGCCTCGGTTTTTGGAAAGGAAGAGTTACCCTTTGGCCTCCGTTCTCAGGCTTGGAAACCCTATGCCTGAACCTTTTCGTAGAAGGGATTCACGGCAAACATGGAAAAAACACGTCAGGCATCTTCGTCGGCAGGTCTTGGAAAGAAACGGATCTCGGCAAACCCCTATGCCCTCTGAACACAAGGGTATGGAAACCCAAAACTATGTGACCCTGCGGGATTTGGCTTTTCTGTGGTCTCCTGGTTTTCAGTTCAAACGCCTGAATTTCCGACAAGGCCGATTCCTTCATGTGGGACGACTCCTGAAAGCCCCCGAACCGTTCCATTTTCCCACATCACGGCGCCTTAGATGGTCCGAAGGAAATTCAAAGCGTTCTTTCGAGGATGCAGACCCCGCTCTTACCTTGAAAGACGATCATGTCGCAGTCCGTCCGGTTCCCGGGAAGGATTTGGAAGAGCATGGCTCCTTGTGGAAGGGAAGTTCCTTACGAGAGCCACGGAACGTTGTGTGGGGAGTGTTGGGGTGGCGAGGAAACCGATTCCTTGCAAGACTTGTGGAAGCGACGGCGGAAGAATGGCGCCGCGTGCGTGATCTGGCCTTTTCCCTCAGCAGGGCTCGACGCCGCGTGGTCTTGTCCCTGCATAATGCTTCGGCGGCGGCCTGTAGCGGCTGGGCGTTTGACCCGGTGGACGTTCTCCACGACGATCCGCGTCATAGTAATGCCTTTGTTCGAGAAGTTTCAGGCTCACTTCAGCGGCTTGGGCGGAACCGGCATGACGACCTGAAAGCTTGTCCGAGAACGAGAAAAGGCAGTGGCTTTTGGAGGAGCGCTAGCCTTCGGGCCGCCATTTATGAGGGCCGGACCCCCGCGGTCCCAAGTGAAAATCCATTCTCGGACGGCTCTTTAGACGTGGATCTGGTGCAAAAGCTTTGGCGGGCTTGGGAACGTCGTCTTGTTTATCCAAAGGCACTTCACGTGCTGTGGGAAGCATCGGCTCGAACGGCTTTGGGCTTTGAAATGCTTTTTCAGGAAGCGGTGCAAGCCCTGGATGGGCTCTTGGAATTTAGATCCCCAAGTGACCTTGTGGGAAAAATTCCTTTGGCCTGGAGCGGCTGGGTCAGCCCTCATCAGCAACTGTGCTGGCAGGACATTTCCTGCTGGTGGCGGGAAAAGCGACGCTTATGGCTTCCTGGTTTCAGCATTTTGAAAACCTGTCTAGAAAAAGGGCAGGCCTGGTTGGAGACCGGTCGGCTGGAAGCCTGTGTGGTGCCATGGATCGACAAATTTTTCATGTCGTCTCAAAGGGATAGGGATGCATCCTATCTGGCGCTTTTCATGGAATGGTTGCACAAGGAAGACCTTTCCCCCATTGTTCTTTTGTGGGAAGACACGACTCGATGTCGTCATCCCAGCCTGGCCGTGGCGTTAGAAAGGTCTTGGAGCCCTGAGGCGTTTCAGGGGATTGGAGTCTTCGGCAACGGGGCTTGTTCACGCCGGAATGCGAAAACCTTTCTGATGAGGGAAGCCGAACCGAAGCGACTTTACGTGCTGAGACCTTTCGACGATACGCATGCGCCTCAAACCTTGGAATCGGTCCTGTCCGGGCGAGTTTCGGAGAAAACCTTTTTCGATTCCTACGATTCCTCGTGGAAAGACGGCACCTATGCGCTCTATGCAGGGACACAAGCAGCTTTTCTGACATCCATCGCCACAGATGCGGAAATCCTGCCGGCGTGGGTGGTATTTGAGGGTGTGAAGATGCCTTTGGGATGTTTTTTTCGGCGTATCCTAAGAAGCCTGGTCTTGGGTCGACCTCACGGCACCTTATTTCAACCCAAATGGATGCGTCTTTATGCTCGGTTTGCCAACCTTTTGTGAAGGGTTCAGAGAAAAAGGAATTGACTTGATTTTCAATTAGTTCTAAGCCTTACCGTGCATTTCTTAAGCTAGACACGACACCTGTGGAAACATGAACAACAATTTTCAAAAAGCTCGCGACAAGATGGTGGACACCCAGCTGGTCACACGGGGGATTCATGACCCTCGCGTGTTGGCCGCCATGCGCAAGGTGCCCAGACATCTTTTCATCAGTGAAGCTCTCCAGTCTCAAGCCTATGCGGACCATCCCCTGCCCATCGGTGATAAACAGACCATCAGCCAGCCGTACATAGTGGCCCTCATGACTGAGGCCTTACAGCTTCAAGGGCATGAAAAGGTCCTGGAAATCGGAACAGGTTCCGGCTATCAAACGGCGATCCTCGCGGAACTGGCTCAGAAGGTATACAGCATCGAGCGGCTACCAAGCCTGTTGCACAAGGCTCGACATGTGCTGGAAAAACTCGGGTACCGCAACGTGGTGTTAAAGGTCGGGGACGGCACCATGGGATGGCCTGAGGAAGCTCCTTTCGATGGCATTCTTGTGTCCGCCGGAGCTCCCAAGGTTCCTCAACCCCTGGTGGATCAACTGGCCATGGGCGGCCGCCTTGTGATTCCCGTGGGGGATCGTCTGAGTCAGGACCTGGTGCTGGTGGAGCGGGTTCCTGAAGGAATTCGCAAAAGCAGCCTGGGTGGTTGCCGCTTCGTGGATCTTATCGGCAAATGGGGTTGGGAGGAGTAAGGGGATAAGGGTATTAAATGAGCAGGGCAAAGAGGGAAGAGCTGTCTTCGGGTGACATAGTCAAGGAAAATAAGCGTCTTCGAGAGGAACTGGAGCGGCTCATTCACACGGCGGCTGCCAACGAAAAGATCTGGCGGCACATGGTGGAAATTGAACGCGTCTTGTTCCGTACACGCGATTTCGACCGCCTGGCTTCCGAGTTGCTCACGGAAATTCGAGCCCGCTTTGATGTAGACGGCGTGGCCCTGATCCTGACCCATCCCGACATCGTGGATCGTTTTTTTCCTGAGCTTTTGAATGGAGCAAACGGTTCCGTTTTGGAAGATGCGGCGGGAACATGTATCCTGACCGTTCAGGAAAGCGCCTTGTGTTCGAATGCTGCGGAACAAGTGGCAACGCCCATGCTGTTTCAAGGGGAAGAAACCCTTGGAAGGCTCATGGACCGCATACCTTCCTTGCCGGAAAGCTTTTATCCCATAGGCTCGGCGGCTCTCGTGCCCCTACGGATTCATGACCTCAATTACGGGTTCTTGCTGTTGGCCTGTGCCGATCGCGATCACTACCGTCCTGGAGACGGGACCGAGCTTCTGGAACAAATGGGAATCAAAATCGCCTTGTGCATGGAAAACTGCCTGGCCTACGAACGCGTCAAGGATCTTTCCGATCGAGATGCACCGACGGGGCTATTGAACTTTTTTCAAATTCATAACGTGTTGGAAAGAGAATTTCGCCGAGCCAAAAGGCGTGGTGCGGCCTTGTCTGTGCTTGCTTTGGATCTGGAATTTGTGGACGAGGCGGCGGAACATGAGGACATGGTGGATCCGGTGCTTCGGCATGTGGGGGAACTGCTGCGCACAACCTTTCCTGACGGTGAAGGTTTTATCGGCCGGTACGGCAGTGTGGAGTTTCTCGTGGTGTGTCCCTATGCCGATGCCCGGGAAGTTCAGGTTTTGGCTTCAAAACTTCATGACTTGATTCGGCGTTCCCCTCTGCGTCATGGCCGAACCGTCATCCTGATTCGACCCCGTATCGGCACAGCCACATTGACTCCTGCCATGCAAAAACCTTATGAGCTTCTGGACGCTGCCCAGAAGGCTCTGTGCCTTCTGAAAACCTTTCAGGCTTCTTTCTTTGCGGCCACCGACCCCAAAAAAGACGAAGCGTCTCCCCTGGAGAACTGAAAAATTGAAAGGCCGTCGTGCGAGCTTTGCCCATCACAGTTCCGGAGGCATTGCCCGTAAGGCTTTACCGGAAAACACGGGGCCGTCGACGCACACATAAGTGCTTCCGATATTGCATCGGCCGCATAGGCCGATGCCGCATTTCATACGCCGTTCCAGCGTTGTATAAATCTGATCGTCTTCGTATCCCAGTTCTTTCAAACCCGCCAAGACAAACTTGATCATGATAGGTGGACCGCATGTGATGGCCACCCTGTTGAACGGATTGGGGGCTTCTTCGGCCAGAATGGTCGGCACGAATCCGACGCGTTCCGACCATCCAGGAAATTCTCGGTCCACGGTAAGCACCAAATGCACGCCCGCCGCCCGCCATTCGTCGAATTCGTATCGGTAACAGAGATCTTCCGGAGACCTGGCACCGTAGATCACGGTGATGTCACCGAAATCGGCTCGATTGTCCAACATGGTTAAAAGCAGCGTGCGAAGAGGCGCCATGCCGATACCGCCTCCGATAAAGAGAATGTCTCGGCCTTTCATGGTGGTGTAGGGAAAGCTGTTTCCTAGGGGAGCGCGGACACCTACCGTATCCCCCACGTTCAACTGATGCAGGGCTCGGGTGACTTCGCCCGTGCGCATGACACTGAACTGAAGGTATTCTCTGCGGGTGGGGGGTGAATTGATGACGAAAGTGGATTCCCCCACTCCAAAAACCGAGATTTGTCCCACCTGTCCCGGCTGAAAGGAAAACTGGGATGCTACAGAAGGATCTTTCCACACAAGGCGAAAGGTGCGAATGCTGGGAGTCTCTTGAATGATATCGCGAACAACGGCCATCTGTGGCCGGTATGGATGGGTTTTTAAAAGGCTTCTAGTCATGAGCCTCCTCCGTCTCACCCATGGCCCACACAATGGCACGAATATCCATGGCCACGGGACAGTGCCGCAGGCAACGGCCACAGCCGCAGCAGGCGAAGCGGCCGTATTTTTCGGGAAAATAACTGAACTTATGGCCGATTCGGTTTCGAAACCGTTCGGCCTTGAAGGGACGTGGATTATGCCCGCTGGCTTCCAAGGTGAAATGAAAGAACATGCAGGAGTCCCAGGAACGCAGTCGTTCCCCTTGAAAGCCATGAGTCTCGTCGGTGATGGTGAAACAGTAGCAGGTGGGACAGACAAACGTACACACACCACAACTGAGGCATCGGTGCGTCTGAAAACGCCAGAAAGCCATGTCGGAAAAACGTTTTGAAAAAGATTCGGCCCTTTCGGTCAAGGAATTCACATGCTCGGTGCTGCGCCGTGCCTTTTCCCGCACATGGTGCGCTTCTTGGGTTTGGGAAGCCGTCGCGGTATTTCCGATGCCTTCCAAAAAGGCTTGTCCCTTGTCGGTAAGAGCGTGAAGCACATAGCCTTCGTTTATGGGAATCATCTGGACATCGCTTCCCTCGGTATCCGCCGGATGACTGCCTACGCCGCCACAAAAGCATGCCGAGTCGGGACCGGAACAGACCATGGAGACCACGATATTTTTCTCACGCCGTGCCTTATAAACAGGATCCACAAAAGGACCCTGAAGAAAGGAACGGTCAAAAACAAGAAATCCACGGGCGTCACAGGGACGGCATCCAAAGAGGACAGTGGGTTGGATCTCCTTTGTGTCCTCGACAAATGTGGTTTGAGGCGAAAATTCGCAGGATTCCTTGTCCAGGCGAAATCGCAAAAGCTCTTCCACCTGTGGGAAAAGGACGTTTTTGGCGGACTTGACCGGAAGACGCTGAAAATCCGGTTCCATGCCTTCCTGAAATGGTTTGAAAGTCACCACATGGGGAAACGAAACGTCCAACGTGGGCACCCAGATTTGCACCTCACGGGCCAACCGCATGAGGAAGTCTTTAAGATCCCCATGGGAGAGAAAGGATGCGCTTTTCATAGTCATTTTTTGTTCCATGTGATTCTCGACACGCGAATTTAGATTCCTTTGACCGATGCGTCGTAGCTCAGCAAAGGCGGCTGAGCCATTATGTCCGTGCCCGATTCGTAGTTCCAGAGTTCCTGGGCGATTTCGGCTGTTTTTTCTTTCAACAATCCAATGGGGATTTTCATGGGACAGACCCGTTCGCATTCGCCGCATTCAGTGCATCGGCCCGCCAGATGCAAGGTGTGGATCATGTGGAACAAGAATTTGTCACGGACAGAATCTTTTTGAGTGACCCACTTTGGGGTGCGTGATTCGGCCAGGCATTGATCCTGACAAACACATAAAGGACAAGCATTACGGCAGGCGTAGCAACGCAAGCATCGTTCAAGTTCTCGAAGCCAAAAGGTTTTACGGGCTTCCAGGGGTTGACTTTCCAGCGCATGCACATGGGCGAAGGGATCTTTCGGCGCCGGCCTGGTTATGGGGGGTTCGGCAAGAACGTCATAGATAACGGGATTTGGATATCGGCATCTTTGGCAGCGTCGTGCCAAAACCCTGTCCAGAGGAATGGGATCCACTCCATCGGTGCAGGTCAGCACGACCATCCCGTCGCCAAAGGACACGTCGAGAATGGGACCGGATCGGGTTTTGGCCGAAAGCACAGCGTCTACATCCACTGTGCCGGAGCACGGCAATCCAAAAATGACCAGCCGGTTTCGGTCCACAAAGCCTTCCTGTATGAGCGCCGTCACGGATCGGCTGTCGCAGCCCTTGACCAGAATACCGATTTTCTTTTCCCCATGGCTTGGGGCTTTCAAAGACTTTGCCAGATAAACGGAAAGATTGGGGGCGCACAGAGGATTCCAGATCAGGGAATCCAGGTCGTTGCGGGTATGAAGGAAAGCCGGGACCGCATGGAGCGGGTCGTAACCTTTTTGCCAGCCCAGGACCAAATCCGTTTGATCCCAGAAAGATTCCACAAGGGTTCTGAGCGAGTTCATCCTTTCCTCTATACAGGCTCTGTTCAAAGTCATTGGAACTAGCCCTGCTTCAGCGGTGTCAACGAGTAGCAGTCGAGTTCAGGGGCACAGCGAGTTGACACATGCCGGCGTTAGCAAGGTTGCAGCCTGGGGCTGTCATGCTATCACGGGTTTGATGCGGCAAAGCGCCAAAGCCTGGGTTAGGTCCTAACTCTTCAATGATGGCGGAAAACTCTGTTACCACCTGCTGCCAGCGTTGGCCTTCGGATGCGGACACCCAGGTGTACCGAAACCGTCTTGGATCTATACCGATGAAAGGTAGGTAACGTTGCACCAGTTCCAGACGGCGTCGAGCATAAAAGTTTCCCACGGCATAGTGGCAGTCCTTGGGATGACATCCGGAAACCAGAACCCCGTCGGCTCCTTGCGCCAGAGCTTTGATCACAAACAAAGGGTCCATACGTCCCGTGCAGGGTATACGAATGATGCGCAGATAAGGCGGTTGGCGAAACCGGCACACACCGGCGGTATCCGCTCCGCCGTAAGAACACCAGTTGCAGAGGAATCCCAGAATGCGAAGCGAAGAATGAGGTTTATCCGCGATGTTCATGGTGTTTTCAAGCACACAAAGCCTCCAGTTCGGCCAGGATTTGGTCGTCCGTAAAATGCTTCAGTTGCGCGGCTTTGGGAGGGCACGTGGCGTTGCAAAGGCCGCAGCCTTGGCAGACCGTATCCAAAACATGAGCTTTTCGAGAACCATCCCGAAGCGTTTTCCATTCGATGGCGCCAAAGGGGCACACGGAAAGGCATTTCCCGCATCCGATGCACGCCTTTTCCAGCACACGGGCGGTTTGCGGGTCGGTGGTGATGCTGTCGCGTGCGAAAAGGGCCAAAACTTTGGCGGCGGCGGCGCTTCCCTGAGCCACCGAGGCTGGAATGTCTTTGGGGCCTTGGCAAGCTCCGGCGAGGTAGATGCCGGCTGTGTTGGTTTCCACAGGCTTGAGCTTGGGATGACCTTCCATGAAAAAGCCGTAGGGGTCGTAAGAAATACGCAGTTTTTCGGCCAGTTCTTTAGCCCCGTGAGATGGTTCCATGCCTGTTGCCAAAACGACCAGGTCGGCTTGCACCTCCACTTGAGCTCCGAGAAGCGTGTCGGCGCCTTGCACCACCAAACGATCCCCTAAGGGATATATCTTACCCACGCGACCTCGAATGTATTGAACTCCGTAGTCTTCCACGGCTCGACGGACGAACTCGTCGTAGTTTTTACCGGGAGCTCGAATGTCCATGTAAAACACGTAGCAGCGGACGTCAGGAAGGTGATCTCGAGCCAAGATGGCTTGTTTGGCCATGACCATGCAGCACACTCCGGAACAGTACGGCCTGTCTACCGATTTGTCCCGGGATCCCACACAGGCGATGAAAACAATGTCCCGAGGTTCTCGTCCGTCCGAAGGGCGCCGAATATGACCTCCAAAGGGCCCCGAGGCGCTAAGAATGCGTTCGAACTGCATGGTGCTGATCACGTCCGCATAACGTCCGGCGCCGTACTCTCCATAGGCTGCAGAGTTAAAAAGATCGTAGCCGGTTGCTACAATGACGGCGCCCACATGTTCCGTGATGAAACGATCCTCCATTTCAAAGCGCACAGCACCGACTGGGCAGATTTTTTGGCACACTCGACATTTGCCCGTCTTGAAATACCGGCATGCGTCCTTAAGGATATGCGCCTTTTTGGGGATGGCTTGAGGAAAGGGAATGCGAATGGCCGAAAGGGTTCCCAATCCCTCGTTAAAAGAATCGGGGGACTTCTTGGCCGGGCACTTTTCCATGCAAAGCCCGCATCCTGTGCAGGCGTTCCAATCCACGTAGGTCGCTTTTTGACGTAAGGTGATCGTAAAATTGCCGATGGTGCCGCTTAGGGATTCCACTTCCGTGTAGGTGTGCAGTGTGAGGTTTTCCTTTTGAGCCACATCCACCATTTTGGGGCCGAGAATGCATGACGAGCAGTCAATGGTAGGAAAGGTCTTGTCCAGCTTGGCCATTTTGCCGCCGATGGAGGCTTCCCGTTCCACCAAAACCACCTCCAGGCCCGCGTCGGCGCAATCCAGAGCCGCTTGAATACCCGCCACGCCCCCACCGATAACCATGACTCTTTTGGTGATGGGAACCTGAGAACCAAAAAGGGGTTCATTGAGCCTGACTTTGGCCACGGCCATTCGCACGAGATCGATCGCTTTTCGCGTGTTGACCGTCTTGTCCAACCCGATCCAGGAAACATGTTCCCGAATGTTGGCCATTTCCAGCATGTAGCGGTTAAGGCCCGCTTTCTCGACGGCCCGTCGAAAAGTCAGTTCATGCATACGAGGGGAACAGGCGGCGACCACGACGCCTTGGAGTCCATGGTCCTGGATTGCATTTTGGATTTCCTGCTGCCCGGGTTCGGAACAGGTGTAGAGCAGTTCTGTGGCGTAGGCCACATCGGGCCATAACGAGGCCTGAGCTGCTACGGCCTGAGTGTCCACGGTGCCGGCGATGTTGGTGCCGCAGCGGCAAACAAAAACACCAATGCGCATGAGTGTTCCCTCAGTTCAGCGTCCAACTGTGTGCGATAAGGCTATTGGAGTCCGATTCAAGCAAAGAACAGACAACCGATTCATGCCACAAACGTGTCTTGTGAAGGCGAGGTTTGCTCTTTCAAACGTGCCGCAAGGACCTTATATGGAGACACCGCCAGCTTGTCCAACCCCAGATCCTCCTCGGCAAGCCCTAAAGCCCACCCGATGACCTGGGTCAGGTAAAGAACCGGCAGATTGAATCGACGTCCCAGCGCCTTTTCCGCCTGAGCCTGTCTTAGATCCAAGTTCTGTTGGCACAAAGGGCAAGCCACGACAATCGCTTCGGCCCCCATACTTTGTGCCATGTCCAAAAGACGCCCCGAAAGGCGCGCTACCACGTCGCTTCGAGTCATCCCCGATGTGGCGCCGCAGCACTCGGTCTTGAAAGGAAAATCAGGCACGGAACATCCCAGGGCTTTCAAAAGCAGATCCATGGAAACGGGGTTTTCCGGATCGTCAAACTGGGCTGAATCCTGGGGGCGTGTTAACAAACATCCGTAGTAGGGCACAACCGAAACCCCATCCAAAGGCCGTTGCACAGCTTGAGCCAGAAGCTCCGGCCCTACCGTCTCATAAAGCAGCTGAAGCACGGAAATGGCGCGAACTCTGCCCGCGTATGGGAGCCCGAGAGCTTTTTGAAAAGCTTCGGGGCCGAAAGCATGAACCTTGATAGCCCCTTTGAGGGCCTTCAGGCAGCCCGGGCAAGGGGTCATGATGGTTTCCAGACCGGCTTTTTGGGCCAGAACCAGATTACGTCCGGCAAGGGTCGCCGAGAGCATGGGGTCATATAAGGATGCCGGCGTAGAGCCGCAGCAGTTCCAATCTTCCAGTTCCGCTAGTTGAAGGCCGAGCGCATTGCAAACGGTTCGTGTGGACAGATCGTACTCTGCAGCCAAGCCTTCCAGAGAGCATCCGGGATAGTAAGCAACGGGCTTGCTCATGGCCATCCATCACCTATGGAGGAAAAGACGCTCAAAAAATTTTTGAAAAACGT
Source organism: Desulfosoma sp. (assembly GCA_037481875.1). Lineage (NCBI taxonomy): Bacteria > Pseudomonadati > Thermodesulfobacteriota > Syntrophobacteria > Syntrophobacterales > Syntrophobacteraceae > Desulfosoma > Desulfosoma sp. The sequence continues at coordinate 534,232 of JBBFKY010000001.1, forward strand.
TTCACCAAAGCCGCTACCTGGCGTCGGCCTTGAATACGATGAGGAACGAAGCTCAACTTTCCAGTTTTCAGCAGCTGAGGCGCCAAGTCCAAATCCGCAAGCACGGTTCCGGAGCGAACCTTGTAAGTGGCGAGAAGGCCCATTTCATAAACGCGCCCAAAGAGGGCTACCGATCGCATGAATTCTTCGGAAAAGCGCCTGAGGTTTTTATCGGCCACATAGCCGTTTTCCAGGGCCATGATGCGAAGAGTAGCCATGACACGGGCCACATCGAGGGTACAAGGGCATCGCACCGTGCAGGCCTGACATTGGCCGCATATCCAGATAGCTCGGCACTGAAGCACGGTGTCCTTTTGTCCTAGTTGTACCAGGCGCATAACCTGGTTGATGGGAAAGTCATAATCCCCCGTAAAAGCGCAACTGGCGGTGCAATTGCCGCACTGGTAACATCGAGAAATGCTTTGGCCGCTGAGATCTTCCACTCGGCGCCCAAAATCAGGGTCGCTCTCCGCTTGAATTTTCAAAGTGTTCCGGCCGTTTTTCATGGTCGCCCCTCAGCGGCTGCTTCCTTCGTAGCCGAACTCGATCAGTAGCTGCTGGTATTCGTATTTGACGCGCTGATACATACGGGCATTTTCAATGGCCATGGCACACTGTTGGGCAATGGCGGCCGCGAATTGGATTTCCAAGTCGTGAAAAGGTGGGCGTTCTCCTGTCAGGATACGCAGCACACCGATAACCTTGCCTCGCACCTGCAACGGTATGGAGAGAATCTTTCGAATGCCTTCCTCGATGACTTCGCTTCGGTATTGTATGCGAGGGTCCGTGTACACGTCTTCGATGACCACAATGCGTCCCGCCATGTTTTCCGCGATGCTCTTGGCCGCATCGACAGGTCCTTTCTTGAGAAAACGTTCGCTCAGGCCATAAGCCTGGGCCAAGTACAAGGTGTTGGTCTTCGTGTCCAAAAGGCGCACAGTGGTGCCCAAAACCCCCATGACCTGGGTGATCTTGGTCACGACCAGCTCCAAAACCTTGTTGATGGTAAGCGTAGAATTAATGGCGTGAGAAATTTCCTGAAAACTGGAAAGATAACGTCGTTCCCGTTCGATGATGTCTTCCAGCTTACGTTCCCAGACTAATGTGACGATGCCACGACCGGCTAAAGCTTCTGCGAACTGGATTTCTTCCTTGGTGAACCTTCGAGGTTCAGGGGCAAACAAGGCCACCATGCCCACAGATTGCTGTTCCACGTCCAAGGGAACAACCGCGGCGGCACGGACACCTTCCAGAAGCAAAGCCTCAAAGTCTTCACCGTCGTTGGCTAGACGAAGATCTTCAATCTGTATCACCTGTTGAGGCACGGAAGCACAAAGGCTTTCATCCTTGGGCTTGGAAAAGAGATAGGTTTCGCTGAGCCCGTAGCCTGCCACCAGTTCCAAACGAGAGCGATTCCTGCCGTAAGCCTTGATGACCGCCCCTTTGAGAGCGAGAGACTCCGTCAGGCGTCGCGTGATAAGGTTCATGACATCGGCGGCTTCCACACCGTCACACAGGGCACGGCTGACCTCGACAAAGGGCTTGAGAACGCTTGCCACATCCATAGCGGCTTTCCTTGCTCCTTGCAGCATCGCTCGAAGGGAAGAAAAAGCCCCTCGAAACCTTTCGAGAGGCTACTGAACGGTGATTCATTACAGGGGCGCCAATCTAGACGAACACTGTCGGTGCTGTCAACTCCTTTGCGTATCCTTTGTCGAGCCCTTGGGCTGAATTCGTGGACGATGCGGGCCACCAGAATCTTGCAGGTCGCCGATTCTCCCAAAAGGAGCCTCGACACCTTGCTCGGAGTCACCTTCTGAATGAGGCTCTGAAGGTTCAACATGGGCGGGCTCGGACCGATCATGAAAAAATCGTTGTCTTTTTCCGAGACCTCTAGGCGAAGGTCCAGATTTTCTCGGTGGAGGTCGTTTTCCTTTGCGGGCACTTGCATATTAACGTCAAAACCTGGGCGATGATGGCCGAAACGATGCTGAAAAAGCGGATATCCTCTTGAAAAGTCACCCCATGCCAGAAAAGGCGATCCAAACTGAGAACTCCCGAGGTACGCCCATGCAGAATCACCGGCACGCCGACAAAAGCGATCTGATCCTTTTGGATGGATCGGGATCCGGTTTTGTTCAGGAAAGAGGGGTTCGAGGCTGATGTTCGGGATCACAAAAGGCAAAATATCGAGAGAAAAACTCTTGCGGCACAAACTTGTCCGCTGAAAGGAAGTCAGGAGCGTACACTCAGGTTTACTGTTTGGATTACAAAAGAGCCTTGGGTGATATCTTTTTGTACCCCTTCAGAGAAAGCTCACAAGCAGGCTGGTTTCACGGCCCGGGTGAATTAAGCTAATCAAGAAGGCGTTTCAGGGACTCCTGGAATTCATCGAGGGAGCGAACCCTTAGAGCTTTCTTGAAAAGGATTTTCAAAGCATCCACCTCTTGGATCCTTCGAAGACAACGCAGGACGTCTTTGGGAACATCCTGAAACCGTGCATCCAGGGTTTCTAAAATATGTTCCCTCGTGGCCTCCAACGTTCCCTGCTGCATTCCCCGCTCTAATCCCTGCTCTAATCCCTGCTCTAATCCCTGTTGTCTTCCGCGTTCTATCCCCGAACGGAGACCCTCTTCATAGCCTTCCTTCTTGATCAGTTCATAGGCATAGGATTCCGTCATAATATCCCTCCTGCGATCCAGCAATTTCCTGGGTAAATCCTTGTCCACCAAGCCTGAAAGGAGTGCCATGCCGGTCAAAAGATCCGCCTTGTCGCTTCGTTTGAGCTGTGATTCGTAGATGACCTCTTCGGCCATTTGAAAAACTTCGGAGCCTCCCCGCATGAGCCCAACAAAAGGCATGAGGCACGGATTTCCTGATTCCAGCACCTTTCGAGCGTCCATAGCCGCAAGGGAAATGACCCGAAACCGGTAGTGAATGAAGTCGTTCTCAAAGGATTCCACCACGTTTCCGCTGGGAACGAGAAGCATCACTGCGGGATAGACCGTAAGACCCGTTTTCAAGCGGTAGCGAACATCGTATTCCAAAAGCTTCAAGGGGACTTGGGGTTCCCACCGGCTTTGAACTTCCAGGAGAACAATAAAGACACGCCCGTCGGACGTGTGCACCCGAATGGGGAAATCGCTCCGCCTGACCGTAGCCGTTTCCTGAGGAAGTTCCAAGAGCTCAGATTCCGCCACATCCAGTCCAAGAAAATATTCCAGCGCGGCCTGCCGGCAGTGGGCCAAAACAACCTTTACGGCCGCATCGTAGCCACCCATGGCGGACTCCTTACCCAAGTTTCCTGCTACCCTCTCAAATTACCATAGTCCTGTGGGATAGCAAACCACGTGATCCTTTGAAAGAACACGCCGTGATGAAGGATAGGGTTCAGACAAAGATGGCGGCGGTTGTGGGCCGTCTCGCCAGGAATTGACAAGGTTTGAGAGCGAGAACTCTTTTTCTGAGGCGGCGAACCGAGAAAATCAACGCCCCTTCGAGAAGCACCTGGTTTGTGGCAGTTCCCAAAGCGAGTTATATAAAACGCCTTTGTAGGCCTGTAGGGCTACGGTGCGGCACGATCCTATGCCTTAAGTCGCCGGTTCATCCGGAAGCAAGGGTGTCCCGCTCCCACAATGAGCGGATCAGTGGCCCGCGCCCCCAAGAAAAGAGACAGTCTCGGGTTAGTAGTTTGGGGGGGCGAAGTGGGCCTCGCTCCTGCTTCGAAAAAACATTAAAGACGAAACTTTGAAAATTAGGACACGCCACTTTCTCGATTTAGAAATTAAAAACCTTGGCCTCAGCCGCCAACTTGATCAAAAGGGGTCCACCTTCCAGGGCCATGTTGGCATAGAATTTGGCTTCGTCTACCTGACGAGCCTTAGCACATGGGATTCAGACATAGATCGGGATTTCGTTTTCCACAAGGTAGGGCAGGTAGTCGTTGACACAATCCCCGGTGGCGGTTTTGATGGTGTAATCCCGCGTCGTGTCCGCCCACAGAACTCCTGAATCGATCAGAAACACATCCACCTTGTGCCCTTGGGAATGGGCGATCTTGGCGAACTGAAAACAACGAGCGGCCGCGTCGATTTCGTCGCGGCTCAAGACGAAAAGAAAGTTGGCCATTGCCCTCCTCCTTTGGTGCGTGAACGGGGAAAAGAAAAGGCTCACAAACTTGAATAAACATAGTTTAAGTGTCCTACACGATCAAGAGGAAAAAGCGATGCACGTGCCTAATCATTATCGGTCCGTTCTATGGATTGAAAAAGCATGCCGTTACATGCCATGACGATCCAGATTCAGCCCTATTCTTCGAGGGTTCGGCTTCGATGCGTCTTAAAAATGCGGTTCGACGATCAGGTCACACTCTGGTTTTCGTTGGAGAGCGAAGGATTAGCCTGGCTCGTCACGCTGGCGAGACACCTGCATTTCCAGGGAATTCTGCGATTTGATGCTCATAGGAAGCACGGCGCTCCCTGCCCCTCTTGAACGGCCTTGCCCGGAGATCCGGCATGATGTGTTCCAGGGTGAAATACCACTCGGGCAGGTGCGGGAAATGTCTTGCCTTCAGCGAAGGCTTTAGGTTTCATTTGCAGGGTTGGTTTTCAACCGTTTTTTATATTGAAGGAGGAACCTGAAAGTCTGTTCATGGTCGGGACGGGCGGATTTGAACCGCCGACCCCCTGCTCCCAAGGCAGGTGCGCTGACCAGTCTGCGCTACGCCCCGACGATTTCCCGAGTAAGCAGGATTGGCTCGCTGCGTATCATAGCGTTTGGCGAAATGCAAGACGATTGGCGGTTTACCAAGAAGGAGTGTCCTTTTTTCGCGACTACCGTAGGCGAGGAGGCGTGAAGAATCGATGAAAGATGTGTGCGAACAGGTAGCGCGACGAACCCGGCAAGTTCCCGCCGTTCAATGGTTGGGCATTCAGGTGCTGAAGGCTTACGCCGGCAAAGCGAGCGTGCGCCTTCCCTATCAGGCTCACATGTGCAATTCTCGAGGCATGGTACACGGAGGCCTTGTGAGTACTCTGGCGGATTTTGCAGGAGCCATGGCCCTGCTTTCCCTTTTGGAGGAAAAGGACTTCACGCCCACCATTGAAATGAGTTTAAACTTTCTGGAACCCGCACGTTCGGATCTTACGGCCGAAGCCGAGGTCCTTAAATGCGGCTCGCGGGTCGGTACGGCCTATGTGCAGGTTCGAGATGCCGAAGGATGTCTCGCGGCGGTGGCTCTTGTGAGCTACGCCATTTCCAGGACCTGAAGCCCTTTGTCCCTGTTGTGAGCCATCGGGAACCAGGAGGAAATCATGGAACGAAGCCTCGCGGTGATGACCAGCGGCGGCGATGCGCCGGGCATGAATGCCGGAGTGCGCGCCGTGGTGCGGCGAGCCTTGGATTGTGGGTTCAAAGTTTACGGCGTCTTTAACGGCTATGAGGGATTGGTGGCCGGAGGCGATGCCATACGACCTTTAGGGTGGAACGACGTCGGGGGTATTTTGCCTCGAGGCGGCACATTTCTAGGGACGGCACGATCGGAGAGATTCCGGACCCGTGAAGGCAGACGACAAGCCGTGCGGCATCTTGTAGCCCTGAGGGTGAACGCTCTGGTGGTCATCGGCGGGGACGGATCTTTGATGGGAGCCCACGTACTGGCTGATGAGTGGCCGTCGCATCTGGAAGATTTGCAAAAGGAAGGGCTGCTCGGCGCATCTGAGGCGGTCCCTGCGTCTCTAAGTGTCGTCGGTCTTCCCGGATCCATCGACAACGACCTTTACGGCACGGACATGTCCATCGGCGTGGACACGGCTTTGAATCATATCGTGCATGCCATCGACGATCTCACATCCACCGCGGCTTCCCATCAGCGCACCTTCGTGGTGGAAACAATGGGACGCCACTGCGGCTACCTGGCTCTCATGGGCGCTCTTGGCGGAGGTGCCTCTTGGGTCCTGGTCCCTGAAGAGGAGCTGGATCTGCGCTGGCACCAAAAGATGACAAGGGCCATCGAAAGGGCGCGGGCCATCGGACGTCCCCACCAGATGGTGGTGGTGGCGGAAGGAGCACGTCATCCAGATGGATTGCCCATTCGCACGGAGGAACTCAAAAAGATTTTGGCTGATCGGTTGGGCATCGATGTGCGTTTGACCGTCTTGGGTCATGTGCAGCGAGGTGGTGCTCCGTCGGCTTTTGATCGTATTTTGGCCACCCGTTTGGGGGTTGCCGCCGTAGATGCTTTGGTCCAGGCGGGCGATCAGCCTCTACGGCACATGATCGGTTTGCAGAAAAACCGGGTGGTCATGACACCTTTAGTGGAAGTGGTGGAAAAAAGTCAGGCAGTGGGCAACCAAATCGACCAGGGCCACTACCAGGAAGCTCAAAAACTGCGTGGGGAAAGCTTTAGGCGGACCCTCGAACTCATCAAGACTCTGACCCGCATCGAACCGGCAGCCGCCACCCATGGCGACGGCTCCGTGGCCATTCTCACAGGAGGCGCCGATTCGCCGGGGATGAACACGGCCGTGAGTATCGCCGCCCGCTGCCTCATGAACGAAGGCTTTTCCGTCATAGGCGTGCGCGATGCCTTTTGGGGCCTCATTCGCGGGGAATTCATGCCCTTGGAGTGGAATGAGTTGACATCGTGGGTGAACCGTCCCAGTTCTGAATTGGGGACCATGCGTCACAGCCTGAGCGATGAGGACGTTCATCGCGTGGCTGAAACCATCGAAAAGCACCATATTCGGGGCTTGATCGCCATCGGTGGTTTAGGAACCTACATGAACGTGGCCAAGCTCATGGAACGTGCGCCCGAACTCAAGCCTTTATTCATTCCTATTGTCCTTGTTCCCGCAACCATCGACAACAACCTTCCGGGCACCGAATTCACCATCGGCGGAGACACCGCTCTGAACAACATCGTTCAGGCCCTGGACAAGATACGCCACACGGCAGGAGCCACCAAGCGGACCTTTGTGGTGGAAGTGATGGGTCGTCAATCGGGGTATTTGGCCTTGATGGCGGCTTTGGCGTCGGGAGCCGAAAAAGCCTATCTTCCGGAAAAAGGGATCAGGTTGGCTGAATTGAATGAGGATGTAGCCCTGCTTCGAGAAAGCTTTCAGTGCGGCAAGAGAATGGTTATTTATCTTCGTAACGAAAATGCTTCAAAGCATTACACCACCGATTTCATCAGCCGGCTTTTGGAGGAGGAAAGCCACGGGCTGTATCAGGTGCGCACCGCTATTCTTGGGCATTTGCAGCGGGGCGGCGTGCCCTCGGCCTTTGACCGCATTCTGGCGAGCCGCATGGGATCGGCGGCGGCTCGAGAAATGAGCTCTATGCTGCGTCAGGATCGACGTGACGTACTGGTTCTGGGGCAGAGAGGCGGGGGGCTTGAAGTATCACCTTTGAAGCAGGTGCTTGAAGAGATGGATATCGAGCAGGGACGCCCCAAGCACCAATGGTTTCTGGAGCTGACCGCCACGGCCGAAGCGCTGGCCAAGCATGCTCCTCAATGTGCCACAATCGGTTCGGAGTGAGGTCATGACGAGGAAAAAAATCCGATGGCTTCTTGGATGTTGCAGCGCCCTGGGGCTTCTCGCCGGGTGCGCTCATGTGATCTCTCCCGAGGTGCGGCAACAAGCGGCCATGAACCTGACCTTGGAAGAAGTTCGGCGAAATCCTGACTTTTACAAGGGCCAGGTGGTGATTTGGAGCGGAAAGATTCTTGCCGGGGAAAACAAGAGTGACGGTACGTGGCTTGAAATTTTGGAACTTCCGGCGGACCGGCAAGGAAAGCCGTCCAGCACGACCCGATCCGGAGGCCGCTTCTTGGCGAAAGAATCCAGGTTTCTGGACACCGCTCTCTACGCCCCTAACCGGCTGATTACAGTGGCGGGAACCATTTCAGGCAAGGAACAAAGGTTTGTTGGCGACGTGCCGTATGTCTATCCCGTAGTCACTATCATGGAAATGCATCTATGGCCTGAAGAACCTCTCATTGTTCGGGATCCCTATGGCGATTCTTGCTACCATCACCCTCCCATCTGGTGGCGGTTCTATTTCGGCCATGGTTGGTGTTGGTGACAATCCCGAAAATTTCTTTGAGAATTCACCCATAGTCACTTCGCCAAGGCCATGTATGGTTGTTGTGACGAAGCATGCTTCGACCCCGGAGCGTGTCCGAGAAGGAGAAAAGGCCGATGGTTTGCCTGGGCGCCCGGGCCTCCGCCCGTGCTCCCAGCGAAAATCTTTTGTCTGACAGTTTCTCAAACGGGCACAAGGCGACACGGCAAAGCCCGTACCCAGGGGGTGGCCATGATGGGATCTGTTCGATCCACCCCCGTCACCATATTAAGATTCGCCGTGTCCCACCCGCGCATGGGATCGTCGGTCTTTTCCGGAAACCACCATCCAAAATCCGCTAACACCACTGGGTGTTGCAAGGCGTCCGTGAGATGGGCCCGTTGCGTAATGCGCCCGTGCATGGTTTCAATGAACACTTGTTGTCCTTCCGAGATGCCAAGCTGCGAGGCCGTGGCGTGAGGAATCCACACAGTGGGTTCAGGGTGACGATTTCTTAGAGTTTCCAAGTGTCGATAGGCCGAATGAAAGAAATGCTTGGGCTTTCGGCTTGTCAAAAGCAAAGGAAAATCATTGGACAAAGCCGCAGGATCTTCAGCGGCGGGAAGAGGCCGAAATCCCCATTTTTCTAAAAGATTCGAACGTAATTCCACCTTGCCCGAAGGCGTCTTGAAACCTCTGGCTTCGTAGCTACGGAAAAGTCTGGGGCCGAACAAGACGCCTTTTTCGCAAAATTCTCGATACGACAGCCCGGAAGGGGCCAGAATGGCATCCAAAATGTCTGATTCTTTCGCCCAGAAACGATCCCCAAAACCTATCCTCTTAGCCCATTCGGTAATGATCCATAGATCGGAACGGCACTCTTCGGGAGGATCCACCAATTTGGGCCGTGCCGTAATAAAACCGTGAGGCAGGCCATAATGGCCGATGTCATCGTATTCCATGGGCAAGGCCACGGGGAGCACAAGATCCGCCAGGGCGGCCGTGGGCGTCATCACCTGATCGGCTACGGCAAGAAAATCCAAAGATTCTAGAGCCTTTTTGACGCTTGGGGCTTCCATGTAACTGAGCAGAGGGTTTGTCCCCTGCACATATAGACAGCGAATGGGGTAGGGGGATTGGTTTAGAATGGAGCGTACCACCATCCAGCTGGGCACGGAAATAAGGCGCGGAATGATGCGGTGGTAGTGGTTCAGAAGTTTCTTTGGTCGATCTGGAAAATCATCCAGAGCGATCATGTCCTTCAGGGGCATGAGCCGCGGCATTTCCGCACGAATGTTCCCGCCTGGTTCCTCAAGGTTACCGGTGACGGCCATGAGATGGACCAGAGCTCGGCACGTGTCGGCGCTTTTGGGAGTCTGTTCCACGGCGTTGCCCCACTGAAGGCAGGCTGGCCGACTCTGGGCGTAAAGTCGAGCCGCCGCGATGATCTTTTCCGCAGGGACCCAACATCCCGCCGCAACCCGTTGGGGTGTGTAAGGCTTGATGGCTTCTCGAAGGTCTTCAAAGCCTACGGTCCATTTTTCCACAAATTCTCGATCATAAAGACCTTCTTCCACGATCACGTGCAAAAAGCCCATGGCTAAAAGATCATCGGTTCCCGGGCGAATCTGAAGCCAGATATCGGCTTTTTCCGCAAGGGATGTTCGTAACGGATCCACGACCACCAACCGAGCCCCCTGTTTCAAGCAGGCATGCAGGTGGCCTCCCAACACCCCTTCCTCGTTGGTGGCCGGCGGATTGCTTCCCCAAAGCAAAACACAACGGGACGGACCGTCCAGGTCGGCTACCGGAAAAAAGCCGCAAGTCACCAAGGCCATTTGTTCCCGAGGCATGTGGCACACGTGCTGGCTTCCCGCCATGTTGGGACATCGAAGAAGGTTGGCCAAACGAAGAAGCAGGAAGAATTCCGGTCCTTTGGGAGCTCCTTGAGCGAAAGCGAGACTTTCCGGACCCATCCTCTGGAGGGCGTGGGAAAAATGCTGTGCCAGAAGATCCAGGGCCTGGTCCCAAGAAATGGTTTCCCAAAGGCCGGAACCTCGAGGCCCGTTTCGGCGAAGCGGTTTTGTGAGCCGTAGCGGGCTTTCCAGACGGTCCTTTGCCGAAAGCCCTTTTCGGCAGTGCCAACCGTGGCTGAAAGGATCGTCGGGGTCGGGGAGCACTTTGTGAAGGCGGCCGTCTTGCACCAAAACTTTGAGGCCGCAGCCCCCGTGGTCGAAGCGGGCACAATGGGTTCGAAACCATTCCTGAGCCATGGGTTCCTCCTGGGTGGCACAGCGTCACAGGTTCAATTCTTGTCGAGCTTTTTTAAGAAGATCATTGAGTTCCAAAGAACCGTGCGCAACTTTTTCTAAAACTTCCGCTACCTGAGCCAGCCCATCCGATTGAGCGTGCTGTGCCCATCGGCGATAGGACACCGCGTGGTCTTCGTTATGATGAATCCAGTGCTCCAGCATTTTGGCCAGCTTTTCCTTCATGGAAAGGGCACTGGGTTCCTGATCGCCCTTTGGATCGTGACCTTCGTGATGATTGTGACGTCCTTCGGGCGTGACGTCGCGATGCTGGTGGTCATGGCTGTGAGGATGCTTGTGTTTGGAGCCTGAAGCATCGTGATGATGACCCATGGGTTTCCTCCTTGGATGCGCAATCATTTCATGTCCGTGGTGTGTACCCAAAAGACGGCTCCAATCTCCACGGGCTTGGGTTTTCCGTCTTTTTTCAGTTTCCAGGAAGCTTCGTTGAGGGCCGCGAAACCCCACCAGCCTGCACGGGGCATGGCATAGGTGAACACACCGTTTTTGTCCGCCTTCACCACCTGAGTCACATACGGATCGGAAGGCGGCACCACCTTGGATGGATTGTCCGAAGATTCATTCAGGTATTCCACTTCCACTTCGGCATAAGGGACAGGTTTTCCTTTTAGGAGCACGCGACCGGTAAAGACGTTTCCGGTCCATAGCCCGTAGGGCCGAGTCAAGGGGACGATTTCTGTTTCTAAGCCTATGGGCTCATCCCAGCCTTCCTCAAGCCCTAAAGCTTGAACGCACACCTTCGTGTAGTGCACGATGAATTTGTCTTCCGCGGGTTCCCAGTGTGGATCCGGCTCCATGAAGAAAACGTAGTTTCCCGGCTTACGCACCGTGTAGGTGGTTTCCCAGTACGTGAAGTCCTTGTCCTGGTCAGAGGCGCGGCCTTTGCGCGGTTGTAAAGATGCGGTGAGGTCCGTTTTCTGGCCGTTATGAAAGAAGCCGAACCTTTTAGGTTTGGCCATTTCCATGTAATGGCCTTCCATGGGATGAAGGAATTTGGCCTGTATCGTAAGCGTCTTGGCATCTTCCGCCGTAACGATGTCATCGGAGGGAAGAATCAGGCCGAAGTGGGCTGAAACGGAGCTTGCGCTAAAGAATCCCACAAACAAGGCGGCGACGAAGACCGAGAGAAACCTGGGATGTTTCATGACAACCTCCTTTTGTTCTGAGTGTTTGGAGCTATGCTTGAACGGCAAGTTGTTTCATGTGCGGTCTTCGTGACCGGAGGTAGACAGGGCCATGTCCATGCTCTTAGGCATGTTAGGGCCGTCGTGATGAGGGAAATATTCCCAAGCGTCCTCGGCTGGGTTCGAAAGGTTTCAACCTTTCATTGCCGATTCAATGTGAAGGAAAAGACAAACCTTGTCAAGGCGCGCCTAAAGGTCCTTGAAACCATGAACACCGTGAAAGGGTAAATTTAAGGGTTCGGCCCGTGCTTTCGTAGGGGTATACCAATGTATCCGCCCCGCCCTCCTAGGAAAGGATAGTCGATATGTGGCGTGTCGACCGTTGCGCCTATGCAGGGATTTACCGGTCAGTGGTGACCTGGGTCATTGAGGCGGACACACGGGTTCGAGCCCAAGGTTCACGGTGCGTAGAGATTTGTGTTACAGTGCACCACCGAGTTTCCATGTTGCCGAACTGAAGGGAAAACCCCATGGATAAGACCAAACAAGAAATGGGCCGACCATGGAACCATGAAGTTGTGGCCGACTACCGAAACGACTGTTGAGCCGGGTTTTTGGACGTAAGTTTACGTCTGAGATTCGTGCGGCCCGGACAAAGCTTTCGATTCCTCATCACCGCAGAGCAGAGGTCAAAAATGGAGCGAGTTATCGCTCACAACGGAGGCAAGATCCTGCAGTCTCTGGAAACGATTGACGGTGTCGAAATGACCGTCACCACAGGTCTTGCCCCTGAACCCCGTCCATCGGTAGAGAGTCAACCTTAAGAAAATTTTCGCTTGACAAGGATGGCTTTCTAGCGCTAGCAGAAAGCTACAATTCGTTCAAGCGATCAGGTGCTTGCTGCTTAATAGGGAATCCCGTGAAAATCGGGAGCGGTCCCGCCGCTGTGAACGGGGACGGAGCCTGCGGAAAGCCACTGGCGACGGAGAGTCGTCGGGAAGGTGCAGGTAACCGGTGGATCCGTGAGCCAGAAGACCTGCCTGATCCTGAGGAAACGCGGCACGGGTGGATGCCGAAACGTTTCCGTGTGAGGACCAAGTGAAACTGGGTGCAATCCTTAGGGCCAAGGGCTCTAAGGATTTTTTTTTGGGAAAAAGGCGGCCCACCTTTTTCTCGGCACCACCCTCCTCATCGTTCCTTTCACCCTTTGACCGTCCGGAGCCCCGCTCATGCCGGCTCCGGGCGCCTCTCAAAACGGAGGAGCAACATGAAAAGAGGCCTGATTGTCTATGTGACCGGAGGCGGAGAACTTTACGAAGACAGCTGGGGATCCTATGCGTGCATGGATCGGTTCGGCGCCGATGTGGTGGCTGTTGCACACACGGAGTTTGACATCGCTGAAAACTGGTGGCGCATGGTCACTCGCGGTATGCAGGAAATTCTCTGTGTCCGAGCGCAGGTGGACAGCGAACTTGGCATGTCCATTATCGGGGATCCGCTTCGTATCTGCGGCTGAAAAAAGTTTTTCAGGTGACACGCTTTACATGGGATGGGAGGAATAGTTTATGATGACACGGTTCCTGGGAAATGCATTTTCTTTTCTGGGCATGCTGGTTGTGCTGTCGGTGGTTTTGGGAAGCGTGGGGGCGGGGACGGCTATGGGAAAACAGAAATCCGGACAAGAAGTGAAACCTGTCATCCTTGTGGTGGCTTTTGGAACAAGTGTGCCGGAAGCTCAAAAAGCCTATGACGCCATCGACCAGCAGATCGCAAAAGCTTTTCCATCCATGGAAAAGCGCTGGGCCTACACCTCCAGCATTATTCGAAAAAAACTTCGATCTCAGGGAACATTCATTGATTCTCCGGAAACGGCCTTAGCCAAACTCATGGAGGACGGCTACACGCACGTCGCCGTCATGTCCCTGCATGTGATTCCGGGAGCTGAATTTCATGATCTTTACATGAACGCCCGCCTGTTCACGCAAATGGCGGGCGGCTTTAAGAAGGTCACTTTCGCTCGCCCCTTGCTTTCATCAGCCGAGGACATGCTTGAAACGGTACGGGCGATGGCTGAAAGTGTGCCTTCCGAACGTCGGCCTGAAGAACCAGTGATTTTCATGGGGCATGGAAGTGAACATCATCCCGCGGACACGGTCTATGTGGCCATGGAGGCCTATTTTAGAAAACACGATAAAAACATGTTCCTTGCCACCGTCGACGGCTCTCCCACCTTTGACGAGGTTCTGGCTGGCTTGCAAAACCGTGGCGTGAAGAAAGCCTATCTTGTTCCCTTTATGGTCGTGGCCGGCGATCATGCTCGCAACGACATGGCAGGGGATGATCCCGACAGTTGGAAATCTCAACTGGCGGCCAAAGGCATCAAGGCCGTTCCCGTTTTTCGCGGCATGGGAGAAATTCCGGCAGTGGTCAATATTTGGATTCGTCACCTGCGCTCTGCCGTGGACGCTTTGGGAATACCGTAACTGCAGGGCACGTTCGCCACGCATTTCCCGCAGACGTCCACCAAGGGAAGATCGTTGTAATGACGATCATTTTCCAAAAGTTGGGCGTAACAGCGATGTCGGTCCAGACCGTCGGCGGTGAGCGCGCCGTAAACGCAGCGACGCACACATACCTCGCAGGTATGGCCGGATTTGGCGAGGCAATACTCCGCGGGTTGGCGTGGTGTCGGCTCTATGGGCTTGGATGTCACCAGGCTTCCTAGTCGGCCGCACGCCCCCTGTTCCGTAATAAGCTGATGGTGGATTCCAAAAGTTCCCAATCCGGCGATGTAGCCGAGGTGCTTATGAGACCACCGGCTCACCAATCGTTTTTCGTCGAAATTGTGCGTCGCCGGCGTCACGGCGCTCTCGTAGCCTTCTTGGGCCAGACGATCGTGCATAGCCGACGAAATTTCGGCGATCAAAGCGTTGGTGGCCACGTAGGCTTCGGCCCAGGATCGAGCCGCGTAGGGTTTTTCCTTATGATTTTCCTTGGCAAGGCTTTCTTGAAAAGGAAGAAAAAATACGATCACGGAAACGGCGTTGGCAAGCAGGTCTTGAGGCAAGGCGTGATCGGGTGTGGTCACGAGCCGAAGTTTTTCAAAAAGAGGATCATGAACGTGAGCGATCCCGACACATGCCGGAAGCCTCCAATAGGAACGGCCGCCATGACGGTCGGCCCAAAGCTGGATTCGGTCTTCAATGATTTGATGCCATTCTGACCTCATGGGAATCCCCCTATGGAAGATGCGTCACACAAAACCGCCGGTTTTTTCCTCCATTGCGTTCGCTGGATCAAGCCTTTAGAATGCAAGAGTCTTGGAAAGCGAAAATGTGAAATGTCCGAAGAAGCTTTGGTGTTTGCATGGCGAAGGATTTTTCCGGTTCTTTGTCCGAGGCATCCCGTGCGGATCGAACAGCGCGCCGATGGGATCTTGTGGTGACTGTTTCCATGGCGCTCCTGCTGCTCATACCCATCCCCTTCGTTCAGTTTCGATCCTGGCCTGAAAGACGCCTGATTTTGGAACGTCCTGTGCTCCCCTGGAGTTCTTTTCGCCTATGCTACCGGCCTCTGGATACGGATCAGCCTGTGGTGGAGCAGTACCGATTTGACCGTTCAGGCCGCTTGAACCCGCCCTTGGCACCCGGTGTTTTTCCCATGGTCCTGGAATCTCGTGAACCCCCTATGCTGCAATGGCAGAAGCATCCGGAAATGGGACTGCAGGATCTTCATACCCAGGCAAGCTTTTTGGATATCACCGTCCGATGGCAGCCCGTGCTGGCCTATCCTTTGAGAATGCTTAAGGACGCATGGAAGGATCATCCTTTGGGATCCCAAGGAGGGGGAGCCAGGCGATAGATCACTCGAATTCTTTCCGGATTGACCCCTTCATCCAAAAGGGCCACGATACGTCGAAGACTGCGCCTGAGTCTATAAAGGGCGGCGTAAGAAGCCATCAAGTCGAAAGGGGCTCGGTTCATCTTGGGATAAGCCTTTTCAAAGACTTTCAAAGCTTCATCCAATCGTGCCAACCCCTGGCGATAGTCGTTTTCCAACATGGAGACGGAAACGAGGTTGCTCAAAAGGCCAAAACACAGGACGGAATCGTCGGCACACACTTCCAGGCCTTCTTGAAGAAGGTTTCGAGCCTTCTCCGTGGCGTGATGATGCAGGTAAAGATAGCCCAGATCCCGACAGAGGCGGCCTTGAAGATCCCGAAAACCATGGCGCCTCGCCAGATCCAAAGCCTGCTGATAATAACGAATGGCTTTGATGAAATGACGATGGCTGCAGGCCTGATCCCCTTGATGCATCCAGATCAAAACTTGATCTCGATCCGGCTGCCGGTCCGGGGGGTCATGAGGAGGGTTCACCGAAGAACTCCTTGATTCATGCGGGCTCGTGAAGCTGTAGATAGGGAAATACGTGTCGGCTCACCAGAAAACTCACAGCCAAAGGCAGCCAATAGTAGGCGAACCGATACAAGAGCACGGCCAAAAGAGCTTGGTTGTAGTCTTTACCCAAAAGATAAAAGGCCCCGGCCATGGACCCTTCCATCATTCCAAGGGAAACGGGCGTGATGGAAAACAACCCGGCAAAGATTCCGACAGAAAACCCTACGGCCAGTTCGTTCAAAGATACGGCACATCCGACGGCTTTGAAGGAGAACTTGAGACACAAAAACATGAACAACCAGTCTAAGGCCGCGTAGACAACAGGCCCTGCAAGCCGAGAGGTGTTCTGCAACACTAGCGTCATGCTTTCATCAAAATTCTGAAAAAACACTTCCGCCTTCTTGGGAAAAATCCATTGAGGTTTTTTAAGGATCAAGGCGAACCGATGAAAAGCTCGAAGGCTCAAGTCCCACATTCGACGACGAAAGGTAGGGCTGATGAGAATCTGAAAGGTAACCCAGGTGAAGAGCAAAGCGAACCCCATCACCAGGACGGCTATTCCCAATTGTTTGGCGTGAAGCTGCGTGTGTCCGTAAAGATAAAAAAAACCGAGATAGATCAAAAGAACGGCGACGGTATTGGTCAAGAATCCATGGACCATGGAAATGCTCAGGGTGCGGCTGGCGGGGATGCGTTGTTGGCTGAGAAGGTAGACTTTCAAGGCAAGACCGCTAAGTCCGCCGACGGGCATGAGGTAGTTAACGCAGCAGGAAACAAGGGAGAGGGAAAGGACCAACCCCATAGGACGGCGATGATCCAGGGTTTTCAGCAGCTCAAAAAGCACCATGCCCATGAATACATAACTGACCACACTGGCTCCGAGGGCTGTCACGGCCCACAATGGCTCAATTTCACTAAGCCTTTTGGACAGAACGGGAAAATCCGCTTGCCAGATGACAAAAGTAAAAAGAGCACCCCCCACGAGGGTGGCGATCCATAAGCGGATGCGACGACGCGCAAGCACACTCACCATGGGCTCCTCAAAGTCGACACATGTCTCAGCACACTCCCCCTCTTACCAAAGCTGCAAGTCTCAGAAAAGTCGATCTTTAAGGTTCCTTGGAAGGATGTTCGAAAAGACTCCGGCTGTCTTGTCGATCACGGCTTCAAAAATTCGAGATATTCATGCTTGCGAAAGAAGCCTATTCGACGTTACTCACGGGTAACAACTAAGGGTATGAAAAAAGAATAAGAGGTCGGGATCCCATGGCAGCGAAACACCATGAATATTCCCCCGAAGAAGTGCTTGCCATGGTGGGAACCATTCCCACCTTTCCCAACGCCGTCTCTCAGCTCATGAAACAGCTCAAAGATCCGGACACCGACCTCGATGAGATTGCTTCCACGATTTCCGGAGATCCCGGCTTGTGCGTCCAGGTGTTGCGCATGGCCAATTCCCCCTTATACAGACCCGGGTTCTCTTCACCGATAACCCTGAGCATTTTCCGGGCTGTACAGTTGCTAGGGCGAAAGGTCATGGTATCCGCTGTTTTGAGCCATGCCCTGCGAGGCATGATTCGCCATTCGTCCCTGGCGGAAAAACTGCTTTGGGAACACGCCATAGCGTGTGCTGTCATCACCGCCGAAGTCGTCCGTCTCATGGGATCCAAGAACGTAGAAACCGCCTACGTGTGCGGGCTTTTACACGACGTTGGTAAGATGATCATGTGCCTAAAGTTTCCGGGAGACATGCACGCCATTTTGGAAGACCAGTACAACCAGCCTTTGGACGAAGACTCGGTCCTTTCTTCCGTGGCCATGGAAAGAGAACGTCTTGGTATCGACCATAGCCGCGTCGGTGCCGTGTGCCTCAATGTCTGGCAGTGCGGCGAGGAAGCCGCCGTCGCCTCTGCCTATCACCACCGCCCAAAAGATGCCGGAGGAAGGTCTGTCTGGCCCGCCGTGGTCCGCCTGGCTGACCTTTTCTCCCATAAAATGGAATACGGCCCCATTCGTCGCCCTCTGATGGATCTCGGGCCCCTGGAAAGAGCCCTACGTCTTGACCGTTCCCAAATGGGTCAATACTTGGAACGCTGGCGTAGCAAGATTGAGGAAACCCTCCTCACCTTTTCTTAAAGGGCTCCCTTAGGGCACGCCGACTCGCCATCTCCTTCAAACCGATCGATCCCGAGGGCAAGCTCATAGAAAAAGGCCCTTTCGGGCCTTCTATGAAACGGCTGTCTGGAGCGGGAGACGGGCTTCGAACCCGCGACCCTCAGCTTGGAAGGCTGATGCTCTAGCCAGCTGAGCTACTCCCGCTCGACATGTTCTTTTTAGCATAGCCTTTCATGCGTTTTCAACGAGAATTTTGTCTTGCTTTTTGACCCAGAAAGTGGGATTCGATGTCATGAAACAATGTTTGCCCTTCAGGTTGGGTTCAGGGGAGCGCCTTTGTTTTTTGACGCTGAGAGGAGGTCCCATGGAAAAGTATTTTCGAGAGTTCATGGATCAGGTGAACATGTTGGCCGTATTTAAGGCTCGACGTGTGCTGCAGCGTGTCCTGCCTCCAACCCTTTTGGCCCGTTATGAAAGGCTTTCTGCGGACTTGGGGGCGGATATTTATATAAAACATGAAAACCATTTGCCCACCAATTCCTTTAAAGTACGTGGCGCTGTGAATTTTATGGCCCATGTCACTCCGGAGATTGAGCGCTCGGGCATTGTGGTGGCGACTCGAGGCAACCACGGCATGGCGGTGGCTTGGGCGGCTCGAGAGAAGGGCATCTTTTGCAATGTGGTAGTGCCTGAAGGCAATGATCCGGAAATCAACGCCGAGATTACCTCTTATGGGGCGCAGCTCATTGTCAAGGGGGCTGACTTTTACGAAGCCCAGGATTACTGCGAGGAGTTGGCGGAAAATGCCGGCTACTATTATCTCAGACAGGGTAACGATCCCCACTTGATCACCGGCACGGCGGTTATGGGTTTGGAGATTTTTGAAGAACTGCCGGAGGTGGAGGTAATCCTTATGCCTATTGGAGGCGGCACGGGGTGTGCGGCTCTGGCCACGGTGATTCGCGGCATCAATCCCAACGTGGAGCTCATCGGGGTGCAGGCCCAGAACGTGCCTTCCTTTTACGAATCATGGAAGCGTAAAGAAAAAGTCACGGTGCCTTCGGCGCACACCGTCGCGGATGGGCTGGCGGCTCGATCGGTTTTTGAGGTTCCCTTTTTGCTTCTAAAAGATGTCGTCAGCGATGTGGTGTTGCTGACGGAAGAGGAGCTCATCGATGGGGTGCGGCTGGCTTTGCGCTACACCCACAATCTGGCGGAAGTGGCCGGAGCGGCGGCTCTAGCGGCGGCTTACAAGATTCGAGAACGTCTTGCAGGTAAAAAAGTTGTGGTGGTCATGACGGGTGGCAACATGACTTACGGAAAGCTGGAAAAGATACTGGCCGAACACGGGGCTGGATGACCCTCAAAAACGTGGCGTCAAGAAAGAAGGCGCGGCGCAATTCCTCGGTATTTTGAAGGGGGTAGGGTCTTTTCAGTCAGGTTCCAGGTTCCGGGCAAGATCCTTTCATGATAGGGTTTAGGCTGCCGAGCGGCCTTCCAGCACCACTTTGTCCGCACCGTCCTTTTCTTCCAGGTAGACGTTCACTTGTTGATCGGGTCGAGTTTTCAGCTCCAGACCCACGAAATGGGCACAGATGGGCAATTCTCGATGGCCGCGATCCACCAAAGCGGCCACGCGAACCCTTTTCGGCCGACCGTAATCCATGAGGGCATCCAGAGCTGCGCGAATGGTCCGCCCGGTAAAAAGGACGTCATCGACCAGGACGATGTCTTTGTCTTCCAAGGAAAAAGGAAGCACTGTGGCACGTACCTTTGGTTGAATGTGTAGTCGGGACCAGTCGTCACGGTAGAGATTAATGTCCAGGGTCCCAATGGGCACGTTAAGGCCGTATTTCTTTTGCAAAATCTTCCCTAAACGCCGTGCCAGAAAGACTCCTCTCGTGTGGATTCCCACAAGGGCCAAAATGGAAGGGTCATCGGCTTCCTGATAAATGTCCTGAGCGATGCGCTCGAGAGCTCGACTCATCGCGTCGGTTTCCATAACCACATGATCGTGTGCCTGTGCTTCCATGAACTTTCCTGCCGTACCGTATGGAGTGGAAAGAAAAAAGGCGCCTTTTTCGGCACCCGTGGCGCGCAAACAATAAATGCATGTTCACCTTTAACTTAGGAAAGATCGACACCCTTGTCAATCATTTCGAAAGCCCACAATGCGGAGAAAATATTAAGCCTGAAGCCGGCGGATTACGGGGGCTCGAGGGCGGACACCTCGGTCCGCACCACAGAGGTCTGTGGTGACCCATGGCCTATGGGGGCGTCCCGGCGGGGTGGATTCATGCGGCGCGGCAAAACCCTGTAGGGGCGCCCGGGTGTGTGCGCTCCAAAAACCTGCCTCGGTGCGATGTCTTTTTCGGCGGACACATCGGTCCGCTCCTACACGATGTGGACAAAAGGTGCACAAAGGATGGTCTGAGGGGGAACCCATTGGCATGGCCCCAGTTTAGAATCCTCTGGGCGGCCCGGTGTGTCCGCCCCAAAACTCCTGGGTTAAACCGATTCCCCGGTGAGCCTCGAAACGCGTATGATGCCCGTCAGAAGGGTGCAGGCCGCTTCTTGACGAGGGAATCAAACCTCTGGTAAGGGGCTGCGAACACCAACCGCGTGCACCGCTGCGCAGGTAGTCAAGCCATTGAAGGCTTTGCTTGAAAAAGGAGATGTTCCATGGGGGCAAAGAAGATCAAGGTTCGAAAAAAAGACACGGAAAAAGCCGAAGAGATTTTGAGCGTCACCCAGCGCGTGCTGGAATGGGGGAGGCGTCATGTCACGGTTTTGTTAGGCGCCGTTGCAGGGCTTTTGTGTGTGCTTGTTCTGTCCTGGGCCGTCGGGGCGTATTCGGACATGAAAGAACGTCGAGCCCAGAGGGAACTGGCCGGTCTTTGGAGAGAGACCGAGGTGCTGGATATCAAGGATACGGCCGCCTTGCAGGAGCACCTGACCCGTTTGCAATCGGTTGCGGAAAAACATCGAGGAACTTCGGCTGCGGCCGCAGCGGCCGTCACGATGACAAGGTTGCTTTTTGAAAACGGCCGATATGAGGAAGCCCTCCAGTGGTCTGAAAGGGCCGCCAAAGGCTTTTCCAAAGATGCGACGGTGGAGTTGCTCTTGGACTACGGCCGCCTGATGTGCCTGGAAGCTTTGGGCCGGGTGGATGAGGCTCTGGCGGGCTGGGGGGCTCTGGCGGACAAGGCGGAAGGAGGCCTCAAGCGCGAAGCCCTCTGGCATCAAGCCCGTCTGGCCGCCGCCAAGGGGGATCGTGAAAAAGCCGGGCAACTTTATGACGCGGCCCTTGAGGTCAAGGGGTTTTACCCGGAAGATGCCTTCCTGAAGGCGGAAAAGGGTCGCCTCTAAGGATGTTTCGTTCGAGACCCCAGAATGAGCCGTACCAGGCTGTGCCATTTTACCGTCCACCTGCAGAAAAGGCTCTTGGTGAGTGCTTGGGATGGGTTTTGCCTTGACATGGAACGCTGCCTTGGGTAAGGGACGCTGGTGAGTATCAAGTACGACAGGGTCTGAGAGCGGCCTGCACCACAAAGGATAAGAGCGATCATGAAACGGTTCTTTCGCTTCGGCTTTATCGGCGGTGATGGGGGCTTCTTTTTTAGGAAGTCTGCCCATGGCCGAGCGGGGTAGGCGGAAAGAGCCGAAAGCTGAAAGCCTCGCCGAAGCGTGAAAGCCAGCCATGGGTAGACGAAAACGGAACCCATGGCTTTTATGTTTTTCAAAGCCGTGGGTTTCTTGAAACCTGCGGCTTTTTTATTGGCAACTTTTCAGACAGATGCGCACAGCATTGAGACCACAAGGAGGACAGATTGCGATGATCTACGACATGGAATACGAAACCCTACCGCGAGAGGCTTTGGAGGCCATTCAGTTAAGGCGTTTGCAGACCACACTGCAGCGCGTGTACGCTACGGTTCCTTTTTACAGAAGGCGCTTTGATGAAGTGGGGTTCAAGCCTTCGGACCTCAGGAGTCTTGAAGATTTAAGGCGTGTCCCTTTCACGACCAAACAGGACCTTCGAGACAATTATCCTTACGGGCTTTTTGCGGTCCCCATGGAAAACGTGGTGCGCATTCATGCCTCTTCAGGCACCACAGGAAAGCCTACCGTTGTCGGCTATACGGCTCGAGACATCGAAACCTGGGCCACACTTATGGCGCGATCCCTTTCCGCCGCCGGGGCTACTCGAGGCGACATCATTCACAATGCCTATGGTTACGGCTTGTTCACCGGAGGTCTAGGGGTTCATTACGGAGCGGAAAAGCTGGGCGCTTCGGTGATTCCTATCTCCGGTGGAAACACCAAACGCCAGATCATGATCATGAAGGATTTCGGAGCCACCATACTTACATGCACTCCGTCTTACGCTCTGCATTTGGCCGAAGTTGCTCACGAAATGGGTGTGGATTTCAAAGACCTCAAGTTCAAAGCGGGTCTTTTCGGTGCGGAACCTTGGTCGGAAAAGATGCGCGAGGAAATTGAAAGAAAACTTCATTTGAGTGCCCTGGACATCTACGGCCTTAGTGAAGTTATCGGCCCTGGTGTGGCCGTGGAATGTTTGGAAGCCAAAGCGGGTTTACACATCTTTGAAGACCATTTCATTCCAGAAATCATTGATCCCAATACAGGAGAGGTGTTGCCGCCTGGATCGACGGGTGAGCTTGTCTTCACCTCCATCACCAAGGAAGCTTTTCCCGTGATTCGTTACCGGACTCGGGACATCACCAGCCTGAACACGGAACCCTGTCTTTGTGGTCGCACTTTTGTGCGCATGAACCGTGTGAGCGGTCGAAGCGATGACATGCTCATTATACGGGGCGTGAACGTCTTTCCATCCCAGATTGAAAGTGTGCTCATGGAAATCCAGGGGGTTGAACCCCATTATCAGCTCGTTGTGGACCGTGAGGACAATTTGGACAAGCTGACGGTTCTTGTGGAAGTGGGCGAGTCCGCTTTTTCGGACAAGGTGAAAACCCTTCAGGATCTGGAAAAGCTCATCACCAAGAATATCAAGGAGTATCTTGGTGTGTC
Source organism: Desulfosoma sp. (assembly GCA_037481875.1). Classification (NCBI taxonomy): domain Bacteria; kingdom Pseudomonadati; phylum Thermodesulfobacteriota; class Syntrophobacteria; order Syntrophobacterales; family Syntrophobacteraceae; genus Desulfosoma; species Desulfosoma sp. The sequence goes on from JBBFKY010000001.1 coordinate 557,353, forward strand.
TGCCAAAGTGAAACTGGTGGAACCCAAGACCATCGCTCGAAGCGAAGGCAAGGCTGTTCGAGTGATCGATAATCGGAAACTGTAATGGGCCGTAAAGAAAGGAGGCCGAGCATGAGAGTGGAACAGATTTCGGTTTTTTTGGAAAACAAGGCAGGGCGCCTGGCGGAAGTGACTCGAGTTTTGTCGGAAGCCGGCGTGAACATTCGAGCCCTGTCTCTGGCGGACACCTCAGATTTCGGAATCTTGCGCCTCATCGTCAACGACAACGAAAAGGCCAAGGAGGCTTTGAAGGCCAACGGTTTCACCGTGGGCAAAACAGACGTGGTCGCTGTGGAAGTGGAAGATCGACCTGGAGGGTTGCACAGGATTTTGGACATTCTAAGAAAGGCGGGCATCAACGTGGAATACATGTACGCCTTTGTGCAGCAAAGCGGCGACAATGCCGTGATCATCTTCCGCTTTGATAATTTGGACGAAGCTGTTCGTGTGCTCACGGACAACGGCGTCACCGTGATCAACGGCAGCAAGGTCTACACCATGTAGCGGTCGGTGCAGGGACTTCGCACTCTTGCCGGCATCGGCGAGGGGTGAAGAAGTCATCGTTGAACGGGACAAGAGCAGGACACAGGAGGAAGAGCGATGAAAGGCAAGGCAAGACCGTGGATTTCTTGGATGGCGGCCGCAGCGGTGATGCTGGCATGGATGGCGGGGCCGAAGACTCTCTTTGGCGCCGAGCCGTACAAGATCGGAGGAGTTTTTTCCATCACGGGCTCTTCCTCTTTTCTCGGAGATCCCGAGAAGAAAAGCCTCGAGATGGCCGTCGATGAAATCAATGCACGAGGCGGCATTGACGGACGACCGGTGGAAGCTGTCATCTACGATACGGAAGGCGATCCTACAAAGGCGGTCCTGGCCGTCAACAAGCTCATCAGCAAAGACAATGTGCTGGCCATTATCGGCCCCAGCCTGACCCCCACCACCTTGGCTGTGATACCCATTGTGGAACGAGTTCAGGTGCCGCTCATCAGTTGCGCTGCGGGGATTCAAATCGTGGAACCCGTCAAACCCTACGTGTTCAAAACGGCCCAAAGCGATGTTCTGGCAGTGGCCACCATTTACAAGCACATGCAAAAACATGGCATTAAAAAGATCGGCATTCTGTCTGTGACCAACGCCTTTGGAGTGAGCGGTCGAGATCAGCTGGTCAAGCAAGCACCCGAGTACGGCATCACCATTGTCAAGGAAGAAGCTTACGGCGCCAACGATACAGACATGACGGCTCAGCTGACGAAGATTAAAGGAGAAAATCCTGATGCCGTGGTCTGCTGGGGCACCAATCCCGGACCTGCCGTGGTGGCCAAAAACATGCGCCAGCTGGGTCTTACTTTTCCGCTTTATCAGAGCCATGGGGTGGCTTCTCCCAAGTTCATTGAACTAGCCGGGGAAGCTGCCGAAGGGATTCGCCTGCCCACCGGAAAAATTCTCGTGGCCGATCTCCTGCCGGACTCCGATCCGCAAAAAGTCGTGCTGACTGCATACATCACCGAATACAACAAGCGTTATGGAGGCGGCGTTTCAGGTTTTGGAGGTTACGCCTATGACGCCATGCAGATACTAGCCAAGGCCCTTCAGGGGACCGGTGGGGACAAGGCCAAGATTCGCGACAATCTAGAAAAGATTTCCAACCATGTGGGGATCAGCGGCATCTTTAACATGACGCCTCAGGATCATAACGGCTTGGGGCCCGAAGCCTTTGTCATGGTTGAAATTCGCAATGGCACATGGAAACTTGTGGACTAAAAGGCTAGAGGATACGACCGTTTCATGGGTGAATTCCTTCAGTTTCTCTTTACAGGCGTCACCACCGGGGCCATCTACGGCTTAATCGCTCTGGGCTTCAATGTGCTCTACAACGCCACGGATCTTGTCAATTTCGCTCAAGGCGAATGGGTGATGCTCGGCGGCCTGCTGTTTTACAGCCTGGGCGTATCCTTGGGATGGCCCATGGTGGCAGCTTTTGCCATCGCTGTCCTTCTGGTGGCTCTGTTGGGGCTTCTCCTGGAAAGAGCGGCGCTTCGGCCGGTCAAGAAACCGGAACCGATCACCCTCATTATTATCACCGTTGGGGCGAGCATCTTTCTTCGAGGAGTGGCCATGCGTCTGTGGGGTAAGGATCCTTACAGCGTGCCGCCCATCACGGCTTCCGTGGAGCCTGTTCGCCTATGGGGGGCGGCGCTCATGCCCCAGAGCTTATGGATTTTAGGTGTTGTTGTGGTCCTGATGACGGGCTTGCATCTTTTCACAAAGCGCACCTTGACCGGCAAGGCCATGGAAGCCTGCGCCATTCATCGAAACGCCGCATGGATTCTGGGTATTCCCAGTGAACGCATGATCCTTTTGGCTTTCGCTCTAAGTGCGGCCTTGGGGGCTGTCGGTGGCGTCATTATTGCCCCTATCACCATGCCCAGCTATGACATGGGTACCATGTTAGGGTTGAAAGGGTTCTGTGCGGCCATGCTGGGAGGTCTCGGAAGCCATTGGGGAGCAGCCTTGGGAGGCGTGCTCTTAGGTGTTCTGGAATCCTTGGGGGTGGGTTATTTCTCTTCGGGCATCAAGGACGCCATTGCGTTTCTCGTGCTCCTGATCATTTTGATTGTGCGTCCGTCGGGGCTTCTGGGAGCCTCAGCAGTGAAGCGGTTTTAGAAGCGTGTCCCAGAACGATCAAGGGTCCTTGGATCCAGCGTTTATTCCAAGGTAGGGGCGAGGCATCGCCTCGCCCCTCCAAGTCTGAAGCTTCGTTTTTTCTTGGGGCGAGGGTCTTCCAGCCCGAAATTCATGTAGGCGGCACGCCCGTGTTTTCATGGAAATGGGTATTATGGCACAGTCTTCTGGTTCCGGGTGAAGCAAAGGAGTGTCGGTGGGTTCCGTGAAGAGGTTAGGGTCGACCACCGCTTTTGCACTGGGGGTGACGACCGTTGGGTTATGGACAAAGAATCCCTATGTTCAGCAACTTCTTATTATTATTGGTATTCACACTTTGTTAGCCCTGGGTCTGAACATGCTTATGGGGTATGCCGGCCAGATTTCTTTGGGGCATGCGGCTTTTTTCGGTATGGGAGCCTACGGTACGGGCATTCTCACCACCCATTTTCAATGGTCCCCATTGGCATCCCTGCCTCTGGTGTTGGTCGCAGCGTGTTTTTTGGGCTACCTTATCGGACGACCTGTGCTTCGCCTTTCCGGTTATTACCTGGCCATGGGAACCCTTGGTTTGGGTATCATCGCTCATGTCATTTTTCGCGAATGGGATACCTTTACGGGAGGAGCTTCCGGTCTGGTGGGGATTCCTCCATTGACCTTCGGCCCCGTGATGATAATGCTTGGCACTAGCGGCTTCTACACCGTCTGGGGAACGGTCCTTTTGTTTTTCGTCCTATGCGGCCGTGTGGTGAATTCCCGTGTGGGATGGGCGTTGCGCGCCTTGGGAGATAGTCAGAAAGCTGCGGCCGCCTGCGGAATCCATACAGCGCACCTCAAAGCCCTGATCTTTTCGTTCAGCGCAATGATGGCCGCCTTAGCCGGATACCTGTACGCTCATCTTTTGGGATTCATTAGCCCGAGTTCCTTTGATTTTCTTATGTCCATTCGCATGGTCACCATGGTGGTGATCGGAGGGATGGCCAGCATTTGGGGATCGCTGCTGGGAGCTTCTGTCATCACGCTGCTTCCGGAATGGCTTCACGTGTTTTCCGACTACGAGATGATGGTGTACGGTTTGATCCTTATGGTCGTCATGATTTTTTTACCTCAAGGACTGACTCGAGGCGTCCTGGATGCCGTGCAGCAGGCTCGATCCCACACTCACCGCAACATCAGGGGGGCTCAAGAGGCGTCCGCTTCGAGGAAGGGAGAAGAAGTGTGAAGGGGGCATCACAAACTTTTCTCTCCATCGAAGGCGTCTGCAAGGCCTTTGGGGGTGTTCAGGCCCTGTATGAGGTGTCCTTTTCGGTTGCTCGGGAGCACATTCACGCCCTCATTGGTCCCAACGGTGCGGGAAAAACCACTCTGTTCAATGTCATTTCCGGAGCGTTTGCTCCGGATAAGGGATCCGTCTCCCTGAATGGGGCTTCGATCCAGGGAAGACCTATGCATGAACTGGTGCGGCGAGGTATTGCCAGAACCTTTCAAAATGTGGAACTCTTTGCCAGCATGACCGTGCTGGAAAATGTCCTTGTCGGCTGTCACACCCGAACCCGCTGCGGCCTCTTGGGGGCCATGGCACGCTGGCCATGGGTGGGTCGCGAAGAGCGTTGGGCAAGACAAAAGGCCATGGATCTTCTGGAGTTTGTCGGACTGGTTGAGGTAGCGCACCGTCGGGCTGTGGATCTTCCCTTTGGGTGGCAGCGTCTTGTGGAAATTGCCCGAGCTTTGGCCAGCGACCCGAAACTCCTGCTTCTGGACGAGCCTGCTGCCGGACTTAATGCTGTGGAAACCGAGAGGTTATCCCGTCTTGTGCAGGAGATTCGTGCTCGAGGCATCACCGTGCTGCTGGTGGAGCACGACATGAATCTTACCATGGACATTTCCGACCGAATCGTGGTCTTGGATCGCGGTCGGAAGCTGGCGGAAGGAACCCCTCGAGAAATCCAGGCCAGTGAAGCGGTCATGGAAGCCTATCTCGGTAAAAAGCACTAAAGGAAAGGGCGTCACGATTCCATGTTGGTGGTTCGAAATCTTCGAGCCGGCTACGGTCGTATCGAGGTTCTGCACGGGGTGAGTCTTTCCGTAAGGCGTGGAGAGATTGTGGCCTTGGTGGGAGCCAACGGAGCCGGCAAGAGTACTTTGCTCAAGACCATTGCCGGTCTGATAGTTCCTTCGCAAGGAGAAATTCTTCTGGAAGATCGGTCCTTAGCCGGCGAGAACCCGCCGCAAATCATCGCTGCAGGTGTCGGATTCGTTCCCGAGGGACGATGGTTGTTCCCGCCCATGAGTGTTGTGGACAATTTGCTTTTAGGGGCTTACCTGAGACTGCGGGAAGGGGACAAGGAAGGGGTTCGCCTGGATCTGGAACGTGTTCTGGAAATCTTTCCCATTCTTGCTGAACGAAGAAAACAGCAGGCGGGTTCCCTTTCCGGAGGAGAACAGCAGATGCTGGCCATTGCTCGAGCCCTCATGAGCCGTCCTAAGATGCTCATGCTCGATGAACCTTCCACGGGACTGGCGCCTCTGCTCGTGGAAAAGATCTTTGAAATCATTGTGCAGCTTAACGCAGAAGGTATCACCTTTCTTCTTGTGGAACAAAACGCTCGAGCCGCGCTGGCCGTGGCGAACCGCGGCTATGTTTTGGAAACCGGCCGTATGGTGCTTCAAGGAAAAGCTCAAGACCTGTTGGAAGATCATGAAGTCAAAAGAGCGTACTTGGGCAAGGATTATCGAGAGTTTGCGGAAGGGAGGGCCTGATGGGCGGTCTAAGGAACGGCAACGGGGAAAGATGGACGCCTGAGGAACGACGCCAGCAGCAGCTGGAACAGCTTCAGGTCTCATGCAATCGAGCCTATAAGAGCGTGCCGTTTTACCGTAACCGTTTCCAGGCCTTAGGCTTGTCCCCTCAAGACATCACAAGTCTGGACGACCTCAGACGCCTTCCTTTCACGGAACGGAGGCATTTTAGAGAGCATTATCCGTATGGGTTGTTTGCCGTGCCTTTGCGTGACATCGTAAGGATTCACACGGCTCCTGGAGCCGCCGGAGGCTTGACGGTGAGCGGTTACACCGCCCGGGACCTGCGGGTGTGGAAAGAAATGGTGGCTCGGGCGCTCCTTGCGGCCGGGGTCTGCGCCGACGATATCCTTCAGATCGTTCTTCACCCAGGCTTGGCCAATTGGGGCCAGGATTACAAAGACGGAGCCGAGGCGCTTCTGGCCGGCGTCATTCCCCTCAACGCTTTGCATATCAGTAAACAGATTTTGGTCCTTCGCGATTATAAGACTTCGGTGCTGGTCACAACGCCCAGTTCCGCGCTGCAGATTCAAGAACTCTTGTTTGCAGCCGATATCAATCCCAATGAATTGTCCTTGAAGACCTTGATTCTTGTAGGAGAACCCGCCGAGCTTCATGTTCGTCGATTCATCGAAGACCATCTGCATGTCACCACCTGGCAACACTATGGTTTGAGTGAAGTGCCCGGACCGGCGGTAGCCTATGAATGCGAAGGGCATGAGGGGTTGCATGTTTCCGAAGACCATTTTCTGGTGGAAGTGCTGGACCCGAACACTCAGGAGCCGGTCCCGGACGGTGAAAGCGGCGAACTGGTTCTGACCAGCCTTAGCACTCAAGCGTTTCCGCTGATACGTTTCCGTACGGGAGATTCGGTGCGAGTTTTGAATCGTGAATGTCCATGTGGGCGGACTTTGCTCCGAGTGGAATGGTTACCAGACCGTGTGGATGATCTCATGGTGATTCAGGGAGTGAAGATTCAAAGGGAACAGGTGGCGGTTCGAGTGGCTCAAACCATGGGCTTCGCTCCGGAAAGACTTTCCGTGCACCTTGTGCAGCAAGGTGGCTACAAAGCGCTCGAAGTGCGTTTGGGCATGGAAGAGAGACTTTTCAGTGATGAAATCAAAGATTTGGAACGCTTGGTGCGAAAAACCGCTTTTGAACTCCGTCAGGAATTCGGTGTTCCCGTGGAGGTGCGGCTTTTGGAAGGTCCAAGTGTTCAACCCATTTCCAAGGTCGAAAAGCATCGCCCGTAGCGATTCGAATCGTCCCGTCGGCAAACGATTTTCACGAAGCAATGCGAACAGATGTCTTTTTCGCCTGATGAAATAGGGCGCGGTATGAAGGAGGTGCCAAGCCATGGATGTGCTGGTTGTGGGGGCGGGAGCCATCGGTGGCTACTATGGAGGCCGACTGGCTCAAGGGGGCGCTCGCGTCTCGGTGGTGGCTCGGTCTGATTACGAGGTGGTGCTTCGGGAAGGGATTCACATTCAGAGCCCGGCGGGAAATTTTCGTTTTCGGCCGGATCACGTGGTCCAAAGGGCCGCGGATCTGGGTCGCTTTCCCGAGGTCATTTTGGTGGGTTTAAAGGTTCTGCCTTCCATTCGACCAGCGGATCTCCTTGCGGGAGCCGTAGGCCCGAAAACATCAATTTTTCTTATTCAAAACGGGGTGGACATAGAAAGACCTTGGGTGGAGGCTTTTCCCGAAAACGAAATTCTCAGCGGACTGGCTTTCATCTGTGTTCATCGAACAGCGCCCGGATGTGTGCTCCATCAGGATTACGGTCGATTGGTCTTAGGGCGTTACCCCACGGGATCGTCCACAACGGCCGAAAAGCTGGCCGAAATGTTTCGCAAAGCCGCCGTGCCGTGTGAGGTTACTCAAGATGTGGTCACGGCTCGATGGCAAAAGCTCGTTTGGAATGCTCCCTTTAATCCCATGTCCGTCCTGTGTGGAGGGGCCAGCACGGCGCAGATGCTTGCCCATGAAGAAACGACGCGGCTTGTGCGATCGGTCATGGAAGAGGTGTGTGCCGTGGCTTCGGCGGCGGGCCATGAGCTGCCAGAAGACGTGGTGGATCGCATGATTGCCGATACACGAAAAATGACCCCTTACAAAACCAGCATGCTTTTAGACTATGAAGGGGGTCGTCCTATGGAAGTGGAAGCCATTTTGGGCAATGCTGTGAGGATAGCCCGTCATTTTCGCGTTCCCGTGCCTCACATGGAAACGCTCTATGCCTTAATGTGTGGGATCGACCAAAAATCACCATCGTAAAAAATGGCGGAAGTGCATGGGAATCGAACCCACCTGGGACGCCCCTCAGCGCCCCACACCGGATTTGAAGTCCGGGAGCCCCACCAGTGAGCTTGGCACTTCCGCCGCCCTTTTTAATCCAGAGGAACGTTTTTGGCAAGGCTTTGCCCCGGGTCCTTCGTCGGGGCGGCGTTGGGTGTGAGCTGGACTTTGTCTTCCGGATTCATTTAATGACTCTTGCGTTTTTTTGCTGGGCTTACTCTAATCAGCTCGTAGTCTCGAAAACCCAACCCTAAGGATTCCGCATATTCTAGTTGATGTTCCCACGCAATGTTAGGATAGACGGCCCGAATCTTGTCCTTCGGTGCAGGCAGCATGGCACCTAGTCGGCTTCCGGCCAGAACAGGCTGGGCGTTCAAAAGATCCACTGAAGCTTGGTCAATGGCCACGGGGTCCGTTGAAGCCATGATGCCAAGATCCGCCACGATAGGAGCGTCGGCTGATGAGTGACAATCGCAGGCCGGGGAAATTTGCGTAAGAAAATTGATGAAAAAGCTTTTGTCCTCTTTACCGTGCAAAGCCCCGACTGTGTATTCCACCATGCGCTCCATAAATCCTACGATGTCCTTGTCCCACTGGATGTCAATGGCTTCTTCGGGGCATGCATGGATGCACGATCCGCACCCCACGCATTTGGCCGGATCGATGCGGGCCACTTTCTTGACGGCTTCTTTGGGGCATGCCATGCCTTCAGGTCGCTCCACCAGCGATAGAGCCTCATGAGCGCACACGGCAACACAGGAACCGCAGGCGATACATTTTTTCGGGCGTATTTTGGGTTCCATGACACTGTGCTGGTGCAGCTTTCCACGGCGCGACGCGCCGCCCATACCCACATTTTTGATGGCGCCTCCAAACCCGGCTAATTCGTGCAGCTTGAAGTGAGCCACAGAAACCAAAGCCTCGGCTCGAACCAGTGCCGAAGCGATGTATACCTCCTGGCATCGTTGCAAGCACACAGGAACCGCCACTTCATCCCGGCCGTCCAGACCATCGGCGATCAGCACGGGTGCGCCCACCACTTCCAAAACGAACCCGTGGCGGATGGCTGTTACCAAATGATCCACAGCGTTGCCTCGTGTGCCCACATAAAGCGTCCCAGCATCGGTTAAAAACGGGCGTCCTCCGGCGGCAGCAATGGCGTCGATGATGGGACGGACCAACAAAGGGCGTATAAAGGCTGTATTGCCTCGTTCTCCAAAATGCATTTTAACGGCTGTCAAAGCCCGTTTGGGAATACGTCTCGCCAGTCCAGCTTCTTTTAGAAGATAGGTGATCTTGTCCAAAAGATTGCAGGTATCATCGGCTCGAAGATCGATAAAGTATACAGCACTTCTTGGCATGTTTTCTCCTTCCGGCTACCAGGACAAAAGAACGGCTAGAATGCCCGTAAGAAAGATTCCGTCAAAGGTGCCGGCTCCCCCGATGGATGCCACAGGAGCCTTTAGTTCCCGAAGTCGATGCAAGTTCAGCAGGTCGGCCCCAATAAGAGTGCCCAAGGTTCCGGCCACGTAGGCCGTGGGAGGCGCCCACTGGTGATTGAACAAAAGGGCGGCCAAAGCGGCCACAAGAGGCGGAATGAACATGGGGGTGGCGATCCCCAGCCCGGGAACGGGACGGGCGATACGATGAATCACATAGGTCACAACACCCGTGGCCAACAGCATGCGAATGGGATTTTGAGCGTTGATGAGAAGATAAAGGGAAATGAGCGTGGGAATGACGGCCCCGCCCACGTTGACGGCCAGAACCATTTCTCGAGGCCGTTGCCAGCGTGGTGGGCGATACCGTAACCCGAAGAAAGAAACCACGTCGATGATCGTCGGTTCGTCTTCCAATGGAAGACGTTTCACGGGAATATTGACCATGCTTCCGACGATACACAGGAAGAGCAAAGAAAAAAGATGTTCCGGCGGAATACCCAGCCTGGCAAAAGCCATGGCAAAAAGCCCGAATTTGACGAGCCCGAAGACAAGAAACAAAAGAAAAACGAACAGAAAGAAAAAGATCACAAGAAACGGTGGAAAAAACATAGGTAATCCTTTCAGCCCAGGACGGCTCTGACGGCGGGATCCACATGGTCCGCATATTGTTCGAAATTCTTTCGAAAAAGCTCCTTAAGATGTTCCGCCTGACGGGTATAGGCCTTGGTATCTTGCCAGGTGGCAGCAGGTGTCAGCATTGCCTTGGGAACTTGAGGGCATTCCCTTGGTATGAGTAAACCGAAATAAGGTTCCTTGTAAAATTCCACCGAATCCAGAGCACCGCTCAAAGCCGCGTGAACCATGGCACGTGTGTAGGCGATAGGAATCCGTCGACCAACCCCATAAGGCCCTTCGATCCATCCCGTGTTTATGAGCCAGCATCGGGAACCATGGGCTTCCATGCGACATCGCAGCAGTTCGGCATAAACGTGTGGCGGCAAAGCCATAAAAGGAGCACCGAAACAGGTGCTGAAGGTGGCCTGAGGTTCCGTAATACCGGCCTCGGTGCCCGCAACTTTAGCCGTGTATCCGGAAAGAAAGTGAAACATGGCTTCATAAGGATTCAGTTTGGCAATGGGCGGCAGCACGCCGAAGGCGTCGCAGGTGAGCATGACAATGTCCTTGGGATGAGGAGCCATGCCGCTGGAGGAGGCATTTTCAATAAACGACAGGGGATAGGCCGCTCGAGTGTTTTCGGTCAGACTATCGTCATTAAGGTCGATGTGCCGCGTTTGTGTGTCAATGGCGACATTCTCCAGTACCGTCCCGAAACGCCGTGTGCATTGATAAATTTGAGGTTCGGCTTCCGGTGACAAACGAATCACCTTCGCGTAACAGCCCCCTTCAAAATTGAAAATACCGTTGTCGCTCCAACCGTGTTCATCATCGCCGATCAAGGTTCGATGGGGATCGGCGGATAGGCTGGTTTTTCCGGTACCCGAAAGGCCGAAAAAGATGGCCGAATGGCCGTCTGACCCCACGTTGGCCGAACAATGCATGGGGAAAACACCTTTTTGCGGCAAAAGAAAATTCATCATCGTAAACACGGATTTTTTGATTTCTCCGCCATACCCTGTCCCACCGATGAGGATGCGTTTCTTGCCAAAGTGTTCGATAATGAAAGCTCCCGAACGCGTGTGATCCCATTCGGGCGAAGCGCGAAAGTGTGGGGCGGCGATCAGCGTGTATTCCGGCTGAAATTGTTCCAGTTCCCGCCGGTCGTCAATACGAATGAACATGTTCCGAGCAAAAAGACTCTGCCACGCCATTTCTGTGATGATGCGCACCGGGACTCGGTATCGAGGATCGGCTCCCACATAGCAGTCCTGAACATAGATTTCCCGACCTTGAAGGTAAGCTAAGAGACGTGCTTCCAGTTTGTCGAAGTCCGAAGGATCAAAAGCGCGATTGACGGGGCCCCACCAAATCTTGTCTTCAGAGCTGGGTTCTCTAACCAGGAATTTGTCTTGCGGCGCTCGGCCCGTGTAGGTTCCGGTGCGGACCACCAAAGGGCCTTGCCGAGCCAAAAGACCTTCCTGGCGCTTGATGGCTTGTTCGTAAAGGACCGGTGTCGGGGCGTTATATAGAACACGCGTGTAATTGACCATACCTTGAACTTCTATAGGAACCTTTCGACCTTCCGTGGGTCTGTTGCATGTTTCCATGGCGAGCCGCTCCTGTAAAAGATCTCTGGCCGATTCAACAAGGCTACAAAAACCTTATTACAGCATCGAGCAAGGAATTGTATACAGGAACGTGTGAAGGAATATTGACGGGATTAGAAGAACGCCGAACAAGCACGGGAAGACAGCCGGCGTTTTGAGCGGCGGCCACATCGCTGAGCTTGTCACCGATAAAGGCCGTTTCCGCGAGAGGAATACGAAAGTAAGAAGCCGCAGCCAAAAGCATACCTGGTGCCGGTTTTCGGCAAGAACAGCTTTCATTGGGCCGATGTGGGCAATAAAAGGCTGCATCAATCCATCCTTGAGCTGAACGCGCCTGCTCAAGCATGAGTTGATGCATGGCAAAAAATTCTTGCCAGTCCACCAGACCTCGATGCAGGGCGGATTGGTTGCTGATGATGATCACACGAATACCACGCGCATTCAGCCATCGCAAGGCTTCCAGGGCATCGGCATAAAAAACTAGCTCGTCGCGGTTCTTGATATAGTCGGGACGGTCCTCATTGAGAATGCCGTCCCGATCCAGAAAAAGAAAGGGTCCCGGTGAAGGATTCGGTTGAGCTATCCAGATGATCAATGGAACCTTTTGCCTCTTTCATGCCTTGACATAAACACATTCTAAGAAAAAAATGTCACGTTGCAAATTTCCACGATACGGCCCTTTCGCTCCTAACAGGAAAAGTGCGTGAACACAAGATCCCTTTACCATCTTGAAAAGCTCTTAGGGTACCAGTTTCGATCCGTTGAAACGTTGCATCAGGCTTTGGTGCATCGATCCTACGCCCACGAAAAAGCGAACTCGGGCATGGAGGATAACGAACGCCTGGAATTCCTTGGAGACGCCGTTTTGAGCCTCACCATATCTCACATGCTGTGGATGCGATTTCCGGAAGCGGATGAAGGAAGCTTGTCTCGTATGCGAGCATCCTTGGTCAACGAAGGGAGTTTGGCGGCCATTGCCACGGACCTTGGGCTGGGAAACTTGATTCGGTTGGGAAAAGGAGAAGAAGTTTCCGGAGGACGGACGAAACCGTCTATTTTGGCTGATGCGGTGGAAGCCTTGCTGGGGGCCGTCTACCTAGACGGTGGCTTGGACGCCGCTTTTGAGGTGGTGCGCCGGTTTTTTCAGGAAAAATTGGAACAAGTGACCGCTGAAGAAGATCCTTTGCGCCGTTTGGACAAAGATTATAAAACGCAACTTCAAGAACTCACTCAGGCTCAAAAAAGGTTGGTGCCACAGTATGACGTGGAACGGGAAGAAGGACCGGACCACGACAAAGTGTTTTACGTGACTGTCACTGTGGAAGGAAAGCTTCTGGCTCGAGGAGTGGGCAAGAGCAAAAAGGCGGCGGAGCAGGATGCGGCACGAAAAGCCTTAAGCTTTCTGAAGGCCGGAGAAGCGAAACCATGAAAGCCGGAATGAATCTCCCCCAAGTCTCACTGAAGTGGATCCTCTTGGGCGTTTTGGCCGCCATAGCTTTTGGGGCCGGTTTCCTATGGTTCTATCTCACTCATGAAAATGCCCATGAAAAAGAGACGGCGCATTTCCTGGAGACCATCGCCCAGTTCAAAGCCGAAGAGCTTGCGAATTGGGTTCAGGACCAAAAAGATGATGCATCGGCTTTGCAGCATTCAACCCTCTTCAGGGACTATTTGACGCGCTTTTTGGCGGACGCGGAAGCCCCTATTACGGAATCCCTGGAGGATCTCCTGCGATACGTGGCCACCAGCCATGTTGCGGACGATGTGCTTGTCTTGGATCGAGAGGGTCGAGTTCGGTTTGCTTTGAGCGGTGCCCAGAAGGTTCATTCGGATGACGCTGCCGCTCTTGAAGAAGCGCTCAAAACAGGTCGTCCCGTCATGACTGATCTGCATGTCGATCTGGATACCGATGAAGCCTTTCTTACAGTGGCCGTGCCGGTCTATGGCTGGGGAACCACACCCGTGGAAGCTTTAGGAGGAGTTCTTCTGGTGACCAAAGCTTTGCGGTTTATCAACCCCATAACACAGGCATGGCCTGTTCCCAGTTCCACGGGAGAAGTGCTGCTGGTGAGGCGTGAAGGAAACGAAGTGGTGTTTCTGAATGCTTTGCGCCATAAACCCGATGCGGCCTTTCGTCTTCGCCTGTCCTTGGACCGAGTGGATCTCCCGGCGGCCATGGCGGCTCGAGGCCAAACAGGTGTGGTTCAAGGGATCGACTATCGCGGTGTTCCCGTGACGGCGGCCATCATGCCTGTGAAAGGAACTCCCTGGTTTCTGGTGGCCAAAATGGATCGCCAGGAAATAGAGGCTCCTTTGCGTAAGATGTCTCTATCGATTGTGGGGCATTTTATAGGGTTCACTGCCTTTCTCATCGTCCTGGTTTTCGGGGCGCGTCAAAGCGCCGAAAAGGCCTACTATGAACGCTTGTATCGTGCTGAATCCGACCTAAGAAAATCCATGGCTCGTCAAGCGGCCGTGCTCGATGCCATGAGCGATGCGGTCATCGCTACGGACCCTGAAGGCCGTGTGGAAGTGTGGAATCCGGAGGCGGAAAAGCTGTCGGGTTTTTCAGCTCATGAGGTTATGGGGAAAACATTGTCCCAGATTCTTGCGATTCAGGATGCTGCAAAGAAACCGGTGCCCGAAGGCCTTTTAGGACTGGCGAGGAAAGAATTTGATGGGAGCGCCGCTCCTTCTTTTTATCTCGTGCATCGGTCGGGTCGAACGATTCCCGTCTCGGTGAGTGTCTCTCCCCTGGAAAGTCAATCCGGCGAACCGAAGGCTTTTATCTTTTGCTTGAGGGATGAGAGCCGTGAAAGGCTATCGAGACGGATCATGGAGATTCGATTGGATTTGATGGAACGATCCGAAACCGAAGGCGTTGACCGTATTTTACCCAAGATTCTTCAGGATGTGGCGGATCTTATGGAAAGTGCCGTAGGTTTCTATGTGTCCTTGGTTGGCGATACCGACGAAGTTCAATGCGTCTATTGGTCCGAAAAAATGCCGGAAAATTTTTGTGGAAAGAATTGCACGGACGGTCATCGCCATTTGGAACACGCCGGAATGTGGGCTGAACCAGCTCGATCGCATAAGCCTTTGATCATAAACGACAGCAGAACCTTGGGAGTTGGGCGAGGTATGCCCGAGGGCCACGGACCGGTGGAGCGTCTTCTCGTGGTGCCCGTTATCCAGGACGGCAAGCCCCGCGCCTTATTAGCCCTGGCTAATAAAAGTTCCGAATATACTCAGTTGGATGCGGAAACCCTCGAGACGCTGGCCAGCTTCATCCATCAGGTGGTGGAACACCGCAAAGCCGAAGAAAAACTCAGACAAAGTGAAGCCCGCTACAAGAGCCTTTTTCAAGATCACAAGGCCGTGAAACTCCTGATAGACCCACAGAACGGACACATCGTGGACGCCAATCGAGCAGCGGTGGATTTTTACGGCTGGTCCCAAGAAGAATTGACGCGTATGTTCATTCAACAGATCAACACGTTGCCTCCAGAAGCCGTCAAAGAACGCATGAAAGAAGTGAAGGAAGGACGGCGGGGCTATTTTGAGTTCCAGCACCGTCTTGCCGATGGATCCGTAAGAGACGTGGAAGTGTACAGCAGCCGCATTGATGTGGACGGAAAACCGTACCTCCATTCCATCATTCACGATGTGACCGGAAGGAAAAGAATGGAAGCCGAGCGGGCTCGGTGGCTGACTGCTATCGAGCAGGCCGGTGAAGTGATGCTCATCACCGATGCCGACGGTTTCATTCAGTACGTGAACCCGGCTTTTGAGGCTGTTACGGGATACACTCGGGAGGAAGCGGTTGGCCAAAAGCCCGCCATCTTAAAGAGCGGGCTTCAAGATGAGGCGTTTTATCGCGATATGTGGGCTACCTTGAAGGCCGGAAAGAAATGGTCAGGCCGCTTGGTCAACAAGAAAAAAGACGGAACCTTGTATACGGAAGAGACTACCATCACGCCGGTTAAGGATGCCGAAGGCAATGTCGTTAATTATGTGGCCGTCATGCGGGATATTACGGAAAAGCTTCAGTTGGAACAGCAGTTTTACCAGGCTCAGAAACTGGAATCTGTGGGACGCCTGGCGGGAGGAGTGGCCCACGACTACAACAACAGCCTCACCATTATTTTGGGATTTGCGGATCTCGCTTTGAGAGAACTTCCCAAGGAAAGCTTGGCTGCCGACTACATTCGTGAAATCACTCGAGCGGCGGAACGATCCGTGTCCATCACACGTCAATTGCTGGCTTTTGCCCGCAAACAAATCATCGAGCCCATCGTGATGGATTTGAATGTTTCGGTGGAGGGAACCCTAAAAATGCTAAGGCGCCTCATCGGGGAAGACATCAATTTGGTATGGAAGCCAGGGTCCCATTTATGGAAGGTCAAGATGGATCCCGTGCAGTTAGATCAAATCCTGGCGAATCTATGTGTCAATGCTAAGGACGCCATCGGAGGTGTTGGAACCATAACTTTGGAGACGGCAAACATTTCCATCGGTGAAGACTACTGCGCGACCCATGCGGAGTTTATTCCCGGAGATTACGTCATGCTGGCCGTAACCGACACAGGCTGCGGTATGGATAAGGACACTCTGGATAAGATTTTCGAGCCTTTTTTCACCACCAAAGAATTGGGAAAGGGAACTGGGTTAGGATTATCCACGGTTTACGGTATTGTACGGCAAAATCGTGGTTTCATTAATGTGTACAGCGAGCCCGGTGTGGGAACCACCTTTAAAATCTATTTACCACGGGAGACGGAAGAGGTGTCCACCCCGGCTAAAGAGCCATCCTTGGATGAGGTGCCGCGGGGTAAAGGGGAGACCGTTCTCCTGGTAGAAGACGACCCTGTGCTCTTGGAAATGACGAAAGTCATGCTGGAGGATCTTGGTTACGAAGTGTTGGCGGCGGCAAATCCCAAGGAGGCTTCGGCCTTGGCCAAGGAATATTCCGGGACCATAGATCTGCTCATGACCGATGTGATCATGCCCGACATGAACGGAAAGGCTCTGGCTACCGAGGTTCGAGAAGGACGCGCTGGCGTGAAAGTCCTCTATATGTCAGGGTATACGTCCAACGTGGTTGCCCATCACGGGATCTTGGACCCTGGAGTGTCCTTCTTGGCAAAGCCGTTCGGGTATAAAGATCTTGCGAAAAAAATTCGCGAAACCTTGGACAAGGGCTAAGCGGACGGCTTTCTTTGAGCCATGGATGGGAGTGCTTTTCTGGTGGGCGTTGTGGAAGCGAGGTGGATACTGGAAACTCTGGAACGGGAGGTGGCACGCATGGGTGAGCTATCGGCAATCAAGAGTTTTGAAGAATTGACGGCGGAAGAACTGGTTCCTTGGGTGATGGACGGGCTTCGGCGCACGCTGGTGCATTACGGATGTTGGTTTCGTGAAGTGGAATACCAATTGGGAATGATCAAGGCCATGGAGGTGGAAGCGGAAGCCGGAGATGCCGCTTTTTCCATTATTCTTAAAAGGTTGTCAAAGGTTTTGGGCTTTGAAATGGACGGCGATGTCCCCAAGGCGCTTAAGAACCTGGACAAGACCAAACTGTTGGAGCTCATGGACGCTGTGGGCACCAACTGGCTGGCCAATGACGGTGTGTGGTTTCAGGCGGTGGAAAAACGCTTTGGTATGGATGCGGCCAAACGGTGCAATGATACGTGTTGGACACGATTTTCTCCCTATGAAGCCCTGCGCATTAAAAAACTCTTGGGCCTGGAGCCGCTTCCTGGATTGGCCGGCCTTAAAGCCGCTCTGGGTTACCGCCTTTACGCCCGTATCAATCGCCAAACCATCGAAGATGTGGACGATCATAGTTTTATCTTTCGCATGGTGGATTGCCGTGTGCAAGCGGCTCGTAAACGCAAGGGCCTTCCCGACTATCCCTGTAAATCGGCAGGCCTTGTGGAATACCCCTATTTCGCCGAAGCCATTGATCCAAGAATTCGTACCGAATGCGTCGGGTGCCCGCCTGATGCCCATCCGGATTCTTGGTGGTGTGCCTGGAAATTCACTTTAAAAGCATAGGAACCCTCAGGACTCTCAAAAACCGGATCTTCGGCCTTTCCTGTCGGGGCGGACCCAAGTGTCCGCCCCGAGATGAACGCCTGGTCTCGGTGATTTCCCTGTCTGGTCCACACGGAACACCTTGTGGGGACAACCCCATATGTGCGTCCCAAAGGCCCGAGGTTTGGGAGCAGATCAAGGGGCACACAACGGTGCCGCCTCACAAGACCCAGCGGATTTGTGGAGGGTCATGCCGTGAGGACGGGTTGCGTTGCAAAAAGGATACACTCCCAAGGGTCGTGTGCTTTTTTCGCCACACCCGACGACCGTGAAGACCTCACCGGAGGCCCTCATTCCACCACGAAAACCTTGACTTTACAGCTATGTAAGAAAAACCCCGCCTCTGCTCAAGGGAAAGGGTCTTCTGGTACACCGCTTGCTCTAGCAGAATCGTCGAGGAGGAAGAGACCAGTGCGCTATGACCTTTTCACGCAACATACGATTCAAGCGGAAGTGCGATTCAGCGGGACGGGCCTGCATTCGGGGGCTTGTGTGCATGTCAGGCTCTGTCCCGCGCCTCCCGACCACGGCGTGATCTTTTACCGCGTGGATATGCCGGGATCTCCGAGCGTCCCCGCCCGTTATGACCATGTGGTGGACACATCCTTGGCCACCGTGATCGGCAAAAACGGGGTGTGCGTGTCCACGGTGGAACATTTCATGGCGGCCTTGCGGGTGGTCGGATTGGACAATGTGCGGGTGGAAATCGATGGGGCGGAAATGCCGGTTTTAGACGGCAGCGCGAAACCTTTCTTGGATATTCTTCAAGACGCGGGCGTCAAGGACCAGAAGGTTTCGAAAAAGTGCTTGCGGATTGATCATCCGTTTATGGTGAGTCAAGGGGACGCCTACATCAAGGTGTTTCCGTCCGATGAGTTGCGTATTTGCTACACTATTGAGTTTCCGCATCCTTTGGTAGGGCGCCAGGCTTATGTCTGGTCCTTTGATCCTGGATCTTTTGCGAGGGAAGTGGCGTGCGCACGCACCTTTGGGTTTTTGAGGGACGTACAAAGCCTGCAAAGTCGCGGCTTGGCTTTGGGAGGTTCTTTGGAAAACGCCGTGGTCTTTGACGATCTGGATGTCCTTAATCCAGAGGGGCTTCGGTATCGGGATGAATGCGTCCGGCATAAGGTGCTGGATTTTGTGGGTGATTTGGGGCTGTGCCCGTTTCCGGTCTTTGGAACTTTTGAAGCTTACAAGGCGGGGCATGCTCTGCACAATCGTCTGTTGAGAGCCCTGTGTGAGCGACCCGGATATGTGCGTTTCATCCCGGCTGTTGCGGCGGTCCATTCTGGAAGGGCGATGCCGCCCCGCCCAAACCTCTCCTGGAAACCACCTGTTTTGTCTGTCTGAAAGGGGGGCCAAGGTTTCGGCCTATTGACTTGTCAACGCTGAGCGCCTTCGCTAGAATCCTTCGCCTAGGAAAACCATAAAGGGGAAGGGTCGAACGCGATGCGCAAAGCGTTTTTTTTTGCTGGTTGTTTCCTGTGGCTCACTTTGGCGGCCGTCGATCCTGTATGGTCCCGAAATACAGCGGATATCGTTGACCTGAAGGTCTTTGCGGACCCTCCTACCCTTAAGATCAGCTTTCGCATCGACAATTGCTTCAATGAAGACATGGAACAGGCTATTCAAAGCGGAGTGGCCACCACCTTTCGTATTCGTGTTCGTGTTGAAAAGGATGGTTTGCCATGGTTACGCGAACGTCTTGTGGATGCTTCGGTGGAGCGCACCATTCGCTACGATACCTTGCATGAACAGTACCTGGTGTCCCGGGCGGATGAGCCCACCTCATGGCTTTCCACAAAGGACTGGGAAGAAGCCAAGATCTGGATGAGTGAAATTCGTGACTTTCCTGTCATGGCTCTCTGGCGTCTGGCTTCGGATCAAACGTACTTGGTCCAAGTCAAAGCGGAATTATCTAAAGCTCAGGTGCCGAACTTTTTACGATATATTTTTGTCTTCGTAAGCCTCTGGGATTTCGAAACACCCTGGGTGACCGCGTATTATACCCACTCCCCGACCCGTTGAGATGCCGTCATGACGTCCCAAGACACTGCCATGATTCGCCGGCGCCGTCGACGCGAAAGGGCCGTGATTTTTACGGTTTTGTCTCTTGTCCTGGTCTTGGGTTTCTTTCAGGGATGGTTCTTTCACTACAAATCCGAACTGTCCCTGTTCAGTAACGTGCTCCTTATCGTTCTCGTCAATGTCAATCTGATCCTGCTGCTTCTGCTCCTCTACCTGGTCATTCGTCAGATCGTGAAGCTTGTGTTTGAGCGAAAAAAAGGGGTGCTGGGCCACAAGTTGCGCACGCGTCTTACCCTGGCTTTTGTGGCCCTGACCTTGATTCCTACTGTTCCACTCTTTGCCATAGCCGTGCAGTTTATGTCCCTGAGTCTCAACTATTGGTTCAGTAACAAGGTGGAGCAATCTTTAGCGCAAAGCCTGGAATTGGGTAGAGGATATCTTCGACAGGTCCATCGGGATGCGCTTGCAGAACTAAAGACGGTGTCGGCGGAAATATTTTCTCATGGTTCCGAACGAGAAGACGGCTCCTTGGCTCTTCAAATACCGCCGTTGTTCTGGGAACGTCACCAGCTTGCCGCGGTCTTTCTCGTGGATGCTGAAGGAAGGTTGCTGGATGTGGCTTGGGGAAATCCCGAGTGGTCAAGGTTCGAGGCGACGTTGGCGCAGACGGTTCGGGATCGACTCAAGGATGTGACAGTCCAAACGGAAGGGGTCCCTCTGGCCATGGGAGAACTCGGGGATGCTCTCCTCGTTTGGGATCATCTAGAAGTCCAAGGTGAGGATCCTCACGCCCCCAAGTCTTTGGGGGTGCTTCGAAGGCTTCCTTCAGACCTCATGGCCAAGCTGAACACGGTGGTTCAGGGTTATCAAAACTATCGGCAATTGAAACTCTTTAAAGCCCCCTTGAAAACCACCTACTTGATCACCTTTTCCATTGTGACGTTGCTGGTGGCTTTTGCCGCCATCTGGTTTGGATTGTACCTGGCACGCCATATCACCGGTCCCATTCAAAGCTTGCTGACCGCCACGAACCAGGTGGCTCACGGGAATCTGGATGTGAGCCTTCATGTGGACCGGGAAGACGAGATGGGGCTTCTGATGGTGTCGTTTAACCACATGGTACGCGACTTGAGAGCGAGTCGAGAACAGCTCACGAAGGCTTATCAGGCTCTGCAGCAAAGCCACCAAGAGTTGGAAGCACGCCGCCGATACATGGAAATTGTTTTGGGCAACATTGGAGCCGGGGTTGTGGGCGTGGCCGCAGATGGCACCGTGCAGGCCATGAACAAGGCAGCGGAACAGATGTCCGGCATACGAGCTGAAGAAATCACGGGAAAGCATTACAGGAATTTTCTCCAGCCGGAGCATTTGGAAGTGGTGAAGTCTTTTCTCAGGCTTTATCGAATCAGCCGCCAAACCTACATGGAAAAGCAGGTGCAGGTGCTGGTGGGAAACCGTCTTCTGAGCCTGTTGGTTAAAGTCAGTGTCCTGCTGGATGAAAACAAGAAGCTTCAGGGTGCCGTGGTGGTGCTGGATGACTTGAGTGAACTGCAAAGGGCGCAGAGGGCCGCGGCTTGGAGAGAAGTGGCGCGTCGTATCGCCCATGAAATCAAAAACCCCCTTACCCCCATTCGACTGTGTGCCCAGAGATTACGCCGCCGTTATGGAACAGATGAACAGGGTGGAGATGCGGTGGTCAATGAATGCACGGAAACCATTATTCAGCAAGTGGATCATATGAAACGGCTGGTCAATGAATTTTCGCAATTCGCCCGCATGCCGGAAGCACGACCGCAGCCGTGTGACTTGAGGGTTCTGGCTCAGGAAGCCTTGGCTTTATACCGACACACCCACGGAAACATTCGGTTTCAGCTGAAATCCAGCGAAGATTTTCCGATCCTTTTTTTGGATTCGGATCAGTTTCGCCAAGTTTTGAATAATCTTTTGGAAAACGCCGTGCAAGCGCTTGACGGTCGGGAAGGGGACGTGGAGATTCGGCTGGATTACGATCCCATTCTCAGAATCGCACGCCTGGAATGTGCGGATACGGGTCCAGGACTGTCTTCCGAAGCCAAAGGAAGGGTTTTTGAACCGTACTTCTCCACCAAGGAAAAGGGGATGGGATTGGGTTTGGCTATTGTGGCCAAGATTGTGGCGGATCATCACGGCTTTGTGCGGATTCGAGACAATGTGCCGCATGGAACGGTGTTTATCATAGAACTGGCTGCAACCTTTGGTGAAGAGACTCAAAACTGGATCTGACCATTTAAGGCGCTTTTCCAAAAAGACGGGACGGCGGGGGACGCCATGGGAATCAAGGTTCTGGTGGTGGATGACGAACCGAACATTGTTCGATCGCTCAAGGGAGTTTTGGAAGACGAGGGCTATGAAGTGGTGTCGGCCGCTTCCGGAGAATCGGCTCTGGAGGAACTACGCAAAGAATTTCCCGATGTGGTGCTCCTGGATATATGGCTTCCAGGGATGGACGGTTTGGAGGTGCTGCAGCGGATCAAGGAAACGTACCCGGCGCTTCCTGTGATCATTATTTCCGGTCACGGCACCATAGAAACGGCGGTGCGGGCGACCCGCATGGGAGCCTTTGACTTTGTGGAAAAGCCCCTGTCTTTGGAAAGGGTACTGGTGAGTCTTCAGAACGCCTTGCAGGTTTCCCGTTTGGAATCGGAAAATCTGCTATGGCGTCAAAAGGCGGAAAGACGTTATCGTATTACGGGTCAAAGCCCGGCCATCGTACGTCTGCGCGAATTTATCGAACGGGCGGCTCCCAGCAACGCCACCGTGCTCATCACCGGGGAAAACGGGACGGGCAAAGAACTGGCCGCTCGTTCCATTCACTATCTCAGCCCTCGAAGGCAAAAGCCCCTCATTGAAGTTAATTGCGCCGCCATTCCGGAAGAACTGATTGAAAGTGAATTGTTCGGGCATGAAAAAGGGGCGTTTACCGGGGCTCAGGAAAGACGGCGAGGTAAATTCGACCTGGCGGACGGAGGAACCTTGTTCCTTGATGAAATCGGGGACATGAGCCTCAAGACTCAGGCAAAGATATTGCGTATTCTTCAGGAACAATCCTTTGAAAGGGTTGGAGGATCTCGAACCATTCGCGTCGATGTGCGTATCGTGGCCGCCACCAACAAGGATCTGACCGAGGAAATCAAGGCGGGAAGATTTCGTCAGGACCTGTATTTTCGGCTGAATGTCATCCCCATTCATGTGCCGCCTCTAAGGGAACGGTTGGAGGACATTCCCTTGTTGGTGGAAGATTTTTTGGAACAGTTTTCTCGAGAGAGTTCCATGGGTCGCAAGGTCCTTGCACCGGAAGTGTATCCGGTATTGAGCCGCTATGCATGGCCGGGAAATGTCAGGGAATTGAAAAACTTTGTGGAACGTTTGGTGATCATGACCCCTTCACGCACCATTACCCTTAAGGATCTGCCTGAAGATTTTCTGCGACAACTGGGTGACGATGCGCCGAAAAATGATCCCTTTCAGCATGCCACCTTCAAGGAAGCCCGGTTTTCCTTCGAAAGGGAATACCTCTGGCGAAAACTCAAGGAATTCGACTGGAACGTGTCGCTGACCGCCCAAAATATCGGCTTGGAAAGAACTCACCTGCATCGAAAAATGAAGGCTTTGGGGTTGCGGCCGACTCATGAGACGGAAGAAGACGGTGAAAACCGTTCGGCACAGGTCTAACCCTCATGACGGGAACCGAAGATGTTCGGTGCCGAATAGCAAGCTCGTTCCCGGCGGCGGTAGATGGCAAGTCTAACCCTCATGACGGGAACCGAAGATGTACGGTGAGGTTCCCTTGACATGGTTGGGGTTTTGGTGCTAAGAGTGCGCGACACTGTCGGGGCGTAGCGCAGTCTGGTCAGCGCACTAGCATGGGGAGCTAGGGGTCGGCGGTTCAAATCCGCCCGTCCCGACCAGTGGACTCTATATTTTGCGGTTTTCTCCTCATTTTTAGAAACGCCTATTGGAACCTAGGCAATAACAAACCCCATTGTTGCACGCATTCCATCCTCGGAGCATCAGCCGCGAACCGCTATCTTTCATTCCTGCCTTCCATGCATGCAATCCCACTGGGAAGGGCCTGTCAGGGATGGGAAGCACGCGTCCACGGAGCGGCAATCGGTTTCCAGGGACGCCCAGACCAATCCATCACGGTGCATACGGCTGATTTTCGGTGTGATTACATAGTCTTTCGGGGCGGACATTTCTGTCAGCCCCTTCAGTTGTTCCCCACTTTTCAAAAATAGATCGCGAAGGGCTTACCTTAGGGATCCACACCGGAACATGAACTGAAAGCTCACACAATACCTAGGGCTTTTCAGGGGTGCTTTCGTTCACATCTCGTCCTCGAATCTGAAAACGGTGTTCAAGGTCTTTGAGTTTCTGCACAATCCCGCCGTATTCCAATTCGGCGTAAGGCAGCATGGCGTTTCCGAAAAAGCCTTGACGACGGATTTCCGTGGCCTTGTCGGAAATTTTTTGCCGGACTCGGTCCCAGTAGGGATGGTCAAAGGCGTCCACGGCGCTGGTCAGACGCCCCTTGTGAACGCAGTAAGCGGCACAGGAAACAATAGGGGGGCCATCGAAGAAGGATGTTCCCGTGTTTTGCTTCACGGGCATTAGGGGTCCGTTGTGGCTGCCGCGCATAAATCCGGCGACGTAGGCTCCCAGATTAAACGGCGCCAAGACTTCCCCCGTGGCGGGAAAAGCCCCTTGCACGCGCACCAGCATGATGGGATCATCTTTTCCCGTGTATTTTCCAGCAATGTTGTGTAGTCGCGTAGTGCTGACCGCCGCAGCTTGTTCCCCGGTCTCCCGAGAATGAATGGATTCGATCACAAACCTTTCAGGATCCCGAAGCAGAGAGGCGATATCGTAGAGATCTTCCGGAGCGTTTAAAGTGATAATGCGGTCAGCTTCCACATGATTGACATCCATGATTGTAAAAGAAAAGCCTTGAAACATGCTTGGGGAAAGAATGAGCCCGGAACAATACATGGGATCGGCAAAGGCCAGATAGAGCGGCAGGTTGTAAGCCCCGGGATCTGTTTTATCGGCCGCGAAAAACAGAAAGGGTTCCGCGGTCCGTTCCTCGATCTCCATTTCGGCCACGGCAGGGCCTAAACCACGAACATTGCCCGCAAAGGCATCTTTAAGCAGGTCTTGGCCCGCTCCGTAGAGACCTTGATCCTTCGCCACATCCGTTCCGGCCTTGAAGGCGTTCCAGGCCAGTCGATGCACTTCCTCATTGCACACCCCGCCCGTGTGGGTGCACAGGATGGCGATGTCGTCTCCTGTGTAAGTGACCCGAAAATCAATGAGCATTCCCCGATGATGCTGTTTCACATGTCCCACAACCGCTTCCAACAGCCTGCGGCTGGGTTGAATGTGACCTCCAACGCTGCCGATGTCCGCCTTGATGGCTGTCAATGTCGTCCTCATAGCCCACCTCCCTTGGGTTGAAATGTGAACTCGGCAACGGGGCGCTTCGGTCCCCACAATCCAGAGGCGTTCAATCTGATGAGATGGCGGAAAGCCGAACCCCACTAAATCAAACCATGACCAAAGGATAGAAGAAGATGCCCGAGGACAGAACCGGATCAGGGGCAAGACAAGTGCGCAGAAGCGTGTTGATGCGTACGTCTATTCAGAAAGCTTTGGAACAGGAACCGCCGCAGTGAAATTCCTAAACCTTTCCCGCTTCGAGAGCTTTTCCTAAAAAGCCTGTCGAAGATCTAGATTCAGGGTATGCATAACACAAAAACATCTTCGACACCAGCAAGGTTTACGAAAACTCTTCATGAGTCACAAGCCATAGCCCAGAAGCACGGTGCGCCGTACCCGTATGGACTCCACCATAACGATTACACGACCAAAGACGTCGAGAAGATTTTCTACGCTTCGGGCTACCAGAGTCGAAAACCGAGACCTGATCGGCGTTCCGTGACACGTCGCAAAGCGCTATGGAGAATGCTTTCATGAGCCCAGATTTCGACGCTCTCCGTGGCACGGGTCACAGCCGTATACAAGAGCTCCCTGGTGAGGACTTTGACATCCCGATCGGGTAAGATGACTAACACGCGGGTGTACTCCGACCCCTGGGATTTATGTACCGTCATGGCATAGGCGGTTTCGTGTGCGGGAAGTCGTGAGACAGGAACTTTTTTAAGAGTTCCATCGACCTGGCGAAACCAGGCCATAAGACGCTGAGTGACAGGGTCCGGCCACAAAAGCCCCACATCGCCGTTAAAGAGGCCCACATCATAGTCGTTTTCAAGGACGATTAAAGGTTTTCCTTGGTAATACCGCGTTCCTTGAGGAATATGCCCAAGCTCCGCCAAAAGGCTTTCCACAATCTCGTTTATGGTCGTCACGCCAAAGGGACCTTCTCTGACGGCGCACAGGATACGGAAAGATTCCAACCTTAGCGAAGCCTCATCAAGGCTTCCAGCCCCTGGAACCTTTGAAAAATTTTGTTCCACCACGATTCGAAGGGCTTGCCGAAGTTCCTGTTCTCGAACCCAACGGCAACACAATTGAGGGTTATTCAGAGCCGTTGTTTTGTGGGAAGCACTCCACGCAACCACAGGAATCGGCCAGGATTCTCCGGCACCGGATCGAATGCATTCTGCCAGGTGTCCCAGGCCGCCGTCCTTGGAAAACCGATAGTTCTTTTCCAGAAAAACTATGCATTCGCCGAACGGGGACACCGAAAGATTCGGGCAAGGAGATTCTTCGGGAAGTTTCATTCCCGTGGCCGCTTCGACTTTGTCTTTCCATACTCGACCTCGCCGAATAGGATTGGGATCGTCGCCCGCTTGGTCCTTCCTGAATCGACCACACAAGTCCGAAAACACATTCCCAGCTTCAACAGACGCCAACTGATCTTTGTCACCGAGCAGAATCCAACGGGCATGAGGGGGAAGGGCCGCCGCCGTATGAGCCATGAGAGGAAGATCGATCATGGAAGCTTCGTCCACGATAAGGACGTCCAGATGCAGGGGATTTTCCGGATTGTATCGAGGAACGGATCGACCCTGGCGGACTCCCAAAAGCCGATGCAAGGTCATGGCTTGCTGAGGAAGATGTTCCAGCCACTGACCCCCGTGTGCATAAGACTTCAGAGAATTTCGCAAGGATTCAGTGATACGGGCCGCCGCTTTGCCCGTCGGGGCGGCCAAGGCGATACGCAAGGGACGTTGGGACAAATGTTGCAGGACACCGAGGATGCCGGTCACCGTATATGTTTTCCCTGTTCCTGGGCCCCCGGAAATGATGCAAAGCCTTTTCATGGCAGCGACGGCTGCGGCAACGCGTTGCCAATCCACTTCCTCTTCTGAAGATGCAGGCGGAAAGACGTGATGGATGGCCGAACGTACGGATTCCGGAGGGATGTCGTCGATCCAACCTTGGGCGAGTTTCCTCAGACGGCGCGCCACATCCCATTCATAATACCAGTAGCGTGCCAGATACAGCAAAGAGCCGTCCAACACCAAGGGCTTTAAAAAAGGTAATGGCTGTGTGTGAACTGGGCTGTTTCCAGAATGCTTATAAGAGCCTGGATCCATCCCCCTGAGTGGTGGCATCCCGTCCGTAGATATGGGAGGCATAAATCCCGTGCTCCCAGGGAAACCATCGCCCAACTCCCCTGTCGGACAAGCTTTTGGAGTCTTTTTCGTTGGAGCTTCCAGCCCCATAAGTTGCCAGGCGTCAGAGTCGTGATCCTGAAAAACATTCGAAACATGAAACACGGCTCGGGACCGGGCCAGGGTCTGGATCCAGGCTGTAGGCGATCTTTTCGGGGGAAGGTTCAAAGCCTCAATGTTAATCGTTCCCACATTGTCAAGAAGACGGTTTTCCGCAAGATCTTCAAGATCGAGACAGACATCGCCTTGGCTGACTCGAAGACTTACCAAAGCCGCGGCCAGGGCCACTTCGTTCTTGATGTCGTCGGCATCTTGTGCGGAGACCCATAGAGCAAAATGCCGGTCCAGAGGACGTAAGATGCCGAGGCGCACCAAAGTATCCAGAGTGTCTTTCATGGGTCCTTTCCTACCCGGTGCTTTCTGAAAACATGGCGCTTAAACGGAGCACATCAGGTTTTTCGGGCCGATGGTAAAAGACGCCGGTAATCCCTTTGTTCTCGGGGCGCATACCCCGAAGGAACAAGTAAAAGACACCACCAAAATGGGTGTCGTAATCATAACGAGGAAGACGTAATCCAAGGAATCGATGCACAGCCACGGTGTAAAGAAGCATCTGAAGAGGATACCGATGTTTGTGCATGGCCGATTCCAGTTGTTCCGAGCCATAATCTTCCACGCGATTTCCCAAATGGTTGGACTTGTAGTCGGCTATGAAGTAGCGGCCACGGTAACGAAAAACCAAATCGATGAAACCGTGAACCAACCCATGAACGGACTCAAACTGAAGCCCTTTGACAGACTTTTCGTAAAAATCCACATGTTGCAAAGCCCGATACAAACGATCGGGGTTCAGAGCCCCTGTAGGAAAATGAAATTCCCATTCGTGGAACCGATCTTTAAAAGCAATGTCACGAAGGCTCAGGGATTCGGTTCCGTGAACCAGAGGGGTCTCTAGAACGTTGCACACCATTTGAAGAACAGGATGGTGCCAGCTTTGTTCAAGACCATGTCGAGACAAAGTGTCGGCAATGACGGGTTCCAGATCTTGAGGCGTCAACGTAGCGAAATCTATTTTTTCAAAGATTTCGTGGAGGCATTGACCTGCTCGAGTGCCTCGAGGAAAAAGAAAAATGGGCTCGATTTGTTCAAAGGGTTCTTCGAGTGGGCTCTCGTCCACAAGAACGCCGTCGTAGTCGGGAGTGTGGGATTCGGCGCCTGTGGTCAAATGAGAATAACTTGTGACCCGCCATGGAAGTCCCAAAACCGCCTGAAACCTTTTCACCTCATACACGGGTTTTCTTTCCCGATCGCTGCGAAGGCGTTCTTGCCTTTGCCAATCAGCTATTTCCACAGCGATCACGCCTGAAGAAGACTGCGCTATGGCTTCCAGATTTTTCCGCAGCTTTTCGTCATTCTTGCTGGAGTCTTCGTCTGTGGAAAACTGGTCCATGATGCTTCGTGCTGTTTCTTGACATCGATCGACGCCAGGTTCAGGGAACAAGAGATACGCCATGGCGGACTCGGAAGCCAGGCTCACGCGTCCCCACCAGGTGACACACACATATTTGGCGCGGGTCAGCGCCACGTAGAGAAGGCGCATGTATTCGGCCATTTCTTCTCGTTCCGCTTGTATTCGGTGCTGGTCTATTTCGGATGATCCCAGGTCCACACATGGCGAAAG
The DNA here is from genome assembly GCA_037481875.1 of Desulfosoma sp. Classification (NCBI taxonomy): domain Bacteria; kingdom Pseudomonadati; phylum Thermodesulfobacteriota; class Syntrophobacteria; order Syntrophobacterales; family Syntrophobacteraceae; genus Desulfosoma; species Desulfosoma sp. Next base: position 586,301 of record JBBFKY010000001.1, read on the forward strand.
ATCCTTCGCGTCATGAAACCTTACGATTTTGGAATCTTTGTCCTTTTTCGTTCTTCTGAGATTCCACGGAAAAGGCAGGAAGACCACGGGGTATTCCAACCCCTTGCTTTTATGAATAGTGACCACCTGCACCAGGTTTTCATCACTTTCCAGCCGTAATTGTTCTTCTTCCGGAGCGTTCTCTTCTTGCAGCCGGTCTTTGTACCAACGGAGCAGTCTGTCGACTCCGGGATAGCTCTGACTTGACCGATGTAAAAGTTCTGCAAGATGCAGGAGATTTGTCAGACGTCTTTCCCCGGCGGGAAGAGCCCGCACATGCACGGGCACGCCTTCCTCCTTGAGCAGTGTCATGAAAGCCGCGAGAAAACCATGACGATTCCAGATTTCTCGATACCTGTGGAATCGAGATTGCACATCTTCCATCAGGGTTTCATAGCTGTCCAGGGTACTCAGTCGACGAGCATTCCAGCCGAGGGTTTCCGTAGCCAGAGCCCATCGCAGGCGGCGTTCATCGACGGGATCCGCTATCGCCTCGAGAACGGCCAAAAGATCTGTGGCTTCCAGAGACCTAAAAACACTGTCCCGCTGTAAGCTGACGCTGGCCACACCTCTTTGACGCAGGGCTTCCTGAATCCGACGGCCTTCTCGATGGGAACGCACCAACACGGCTATGTCTCGAGCCCTGAGCGGCTCTTCCCCGATGGTCAGGAGTCCTTGTTGAGAAAGATTCAACCATTCCACGATGGTGGCCGCGCAGTCGGAAGCGGCCGCCTCGACGGCTGCATCTACGGTGATCGAGCCATCTTTCGTCAAATCGAGACCCTGGCAAGGTAAAAAGCGAATTTGCACGGCGGGTGGGACTTTTCCATGCAGACGTAAAGGTGTCTTGTCAGCTTCGGGGCCGCTACGGACCGGATAAAAAGGAATGTCCTGATGAAAAATGAAAGGGTAAGGGTGCCTGGAAAAGAGATGGTTGATGGCATGGACCAGATGTGACGAGGAACGCCAATTGGTGTCCATGGTGTAGGTGTTGGCAGGGCCGGTGTTCCGTTTGGCACGCATATAGGCGAAAATGTCGGCACCTCGAAAGCTGTAAATGGCCTGTTTCGGATCCCCGATAAGGCACATGGAGAAAGGAGCCTCGAATGAACCATAAATTTTCTCAAAAATGCGGTACTGAAGAGGGTCTGTGTCCTGAAATTCATCAATGAGGGCCACCGGATACTTTTGACGAATTTTTTCGGAAAGAGCCGCCCCGTAAGGGCCTGAAAGGGCCTCATCCACCCGTTGCACCAAGTCGTCAAACCCCAACACGCGTTCCAGGTCTTTGCGACGGGAAAGCGCTTGACGCACAAAATCATCGGCAGCTTTGAGGATCACAGTACGTTGGCCCTCGAGGATTTCTTTCTGTAGCTGGAGGTAACGGTCAAAGAGATCAAAAATTTGATGGGACGGAGGGGCCGCGCCCGCTTTGACTTTTTGGGCCAGAAACGATGAGCTGAGCCTTTCAAGAGGCGACGGCAGGGGTATGGGAGTGATTGCGGTGTCGGCCAGGGTGTCCATGGTCGTCAGAAGGGTTTCCACGGTGTCGACCCTGTAGAAACGGCGATTTAGCGCCTTGTGATCTTTAAGAATTTTTGCGATATGGTCCCGATCCTTTTGCCACGTGTTACGAATCTCCTGAAAAAGCGACTTGGCATCAGCGAAATTTCGAACACTTTCAGAGGATAGTTCAGGAAAAATCTTTGGAGGGACAACACTTCGCAGTGCCGAAAGATCTTGCAGAAGTCCATCCGGACCCTTCCACGTGCTCAGAAGCCATTGGGCCTTTTCCTCTTCGGCGTCCTTCATGATGTGACGCCAGAAATCGGCAACCGCTTCCCGCACAAGGGCCTTATCCTCGGGAAGGACATCCCAGTCGAACGGCACGCCGCAAGCAAAAGCAAATTCCTGAAGAATCCTCTGACAGAAACCATGCATGGTGTAAACAGCCGCTTCATCCATACGGCAGGCGGCTTCCATGAGAAGCCAGGGCAGGTTTTCTTTTTCCGAGTTATTTTGAGACACCCAGGGGGCGAACATGGGATCGTTCCATCGACCCGTGGACACCTCCCGCCAAGCCCCGTGGAGGCGCTGCCGAATGCGAACTCGCAGTTCTTCCGTGGCGGCGTTGGTATAAGTCACCACGAGGATCTGGCCGATGGGCAACCGTCTTTCTACGAGAAGGCGGAGCACGAGGGTCACAATGCTATGAGTTTTCCCTGTACCGGCGCTGGCTTCGATAAGCCGAACACCTTCCAGGGGGAGCAGTAAAGGATCGAGAGGCTGTGTCATGGGATCATCCTAAAATTTTCACCTAAATTGGTTGGGATTTGTATGGGCGAGGTGTCGCCTCTCTGCTACCTTGATATGGCATTAAGGACCTTGGTAATGCGAGTTCTTTGAAGGGCCGCTAGAAAGTCTCCTTTTTTTCTCGCTTCATAAAACGATGGGCCCGAAGACCTTCCAAGCCACCTGCGCAAAAGCTTCGTCCAGAGGCTCAAGCCCTCGGAAAGCCATTTGAACAGCCACGTCGTAGGCGTCGCCTCTTTCGTAATATTCATCCTTCCACGTTTTCCCGCAGAGGCGTGCCGGGGGAACCAAGACAGGGGCTCCGTTGGACTCTTTGGCATAGGCCCAACTGGATTCAGGGAAAAAGGGCAATGGACGCTGTTGCCCCTGAAACCAAAGATCCACAAGATCCTCTAGATATTTTTCCGGATTTTCCACGGGATTGAAACGAAGGAATTCCCTGTTCCCCATACCAATGTGAAGACTTTCAAGGGCCACCCCCGAGGGACGGGCGGCACACAAGGCCAGATGCTGAATCCAAAGCCTCAGACGGTCCTTGGCCTTAATGGAGGCCGGCCGGTACACCAAACGTCCCCGTTCCGTCACATTCGGTAACCAACCGCGCACTCTTATGTCTCCTATTGGAATGTCCACTTCCACCACCCGCGGTGACGTTCCTCGATGCTCCAAAACCTTGCGAGCCATTTCGTGCATGGCCTCGTACTTTTCTTGGAAACAAAGATCACCGGCCACACCATGAGGCAACCAGCCTCGACCTTTCAATCTTTGCCGTAATGCCTCGGGGCTTTCCTTTCGAAGCAAACCCTCAAGAATTTCCACATTCATCCAGTACCCTACCAAGCCATCCACGATGAAGGGTTCTTCGTCTTCAAGGGTTTCTGCTTTTCGGGAAACAGCCAGTCCCAATCGTTTCTCCAAGAACCAGGCGGAAGGGTTATCAAAGAATCGAATGAGGTCCTCCAAAGCCACTTCTTTCACGGAAAGTACGGGAAGGGAAAATTCTTTATCCACAAAGGGAGGAACATCCGATTGTTCCCGAGCTTGCACTGCGTGAAGCCACAAGGTGTCATAAGAAAAATGTTGAGGACTGGAGCCGTCATAGAGTCGAGGGCTGAAAGGTTGAAGCGAATGAAAGCGCACGATGTGGTCCACAAGGGATCCATTTTCGGCTCGGTAACTTTGTTCCACATAATCCAGGAGTTCCGAAACCACCACCGAGGGTGCCTTCAAAGTATTGTCCCGAATATCCCGCCCGATATAACTGACGTAGAAAACATCCCTTGCCGACATGAGAGCCTCAAGGAAGAGGTATCGGTCTTCAAAACGACGCCGTCGATCGCCGGGTCTTGGGCTTCGAGCCAATAGGTCGAATTCGGGAAGACGTTCGGTTCGAGGAAAATCGGTGTCGTTCATGCCCAAGATGCACATCACACGGAAGGGAATGGAGCGCAAGGGGACCAAGTTGCAAAAGGTGATGCCTCCGGTCAGAAATCGGCGAATGTTTGGGGATTCCGCAAGAAGACTTTCCAAATGGGGTCGAACCACTTCGACGGATAGGGGTTCCGAGCAGTCGGCTTTATGGGCGGCCGAAGCGAAGGTGTCGAGAGCCTGTCGAAAGCGATCGAGAGATTCCTGGGCATCGGGGTGAAAAAAGGCGTCTAGAAGAGCGTTGCCGTGAAGCTGCCATTCCTGAGGGGATTTGGGAATTTGAAGGATCCGGCGCCACGTGCGGATCGCGTCCAGAAGATCGTGAAGGCCCCCGAGCCACGGAGCGTCCGAGGCTTCCACATCGGGATAGGCGAGTACGTCGCCCCAGAAAAGTTCCTGAGGCGGCAGAGCGTACCCGGCAAGGAGGCGGTCCAGCCCCATACGCCATGTGTGGGAGGTATCTCGAGGAAGACCCATTTCCTCGCGCATGGCAGCGTCCAACGCCCAGCGAACTCCAGCCTCAAGGACCCATGATCGGACTCGATCCAACCCTTTTTCATCGAAACCGAACCGGGTGGCAATGGAAGGGATTTCTAGAAGCGACAAGATATCAGACGCCGTGCAGCGCCAGTGCGGCAATCGAAGAAGATCCAGGATTCTTTGAAGCACCGGATCTTCTTCCACAGACTTTCGGTCCGAAATGTTCCATGGAAGCCTGGGATTATCGCGCGTGCCGAAAACGGCTTCCACGTAAGGCGCATAGACATTTATGTCCGGCGCCATGACCACCACATCTTCCGGAGTAAGGCCGGGTAGGGTTTCCAGTAGATGCGCCAGATGATCATGGAGGACTTGAATTTCCCTCATGGGACTGTGACAGGCATGGATTTGCAAAGAATTCAGATCGAGCGCTGGCAGCCGCTCTTCTGGATTGGGTGTCCGACGATCTCTGAAATTGTAGATATCATGCTGTACCGCTTCAAGAAGTGTGGTCGGTTCAAAATCCTCAAGGAAGTCCTCATCATTACCCTGAATATCCTGAATGTGACGAAAAAGGAAACAGCCCGACAAAGCCCACGACATCATCAAAGGATTGATCCCGATACCATGACGACATCCATTTTCCTGATGCCAGGAGAGATCTTTGCCGACAGGATCGGCTCTCAGGGCTGGAATGTCACCCCAATATTCGCGACTCGGGTTCATGAAATAGAGCCTTACATCCACTTTGGATGCGAGAACATCAAGGACTTCCAAGTGTACTGGGGCAATCAAGGCCACCCCGAACAGGCTGACGCGTGAAGGAAGTCTTTCGGGCCGTAGCGGACCGCTTCCGTTTCCAACAGCCTTCAGAAACTGAAGATGCCTTTGGGCTTGGTGGGGTACGGGATTTTCATGGACCAGAGCTCGCCAAAGATGGGCCTGCCAATCCGAATCTTCCCCAGTTTCCCAGGAACGCAAAATATCCTGGCGATACACCAGATAACGGTCAAAAGCCCTGGCGACTTGGGCCGCCAACTGATACCGTTTCAACCCTGATGGATCGGCGTCCAAGTAGTGCCGAAGTTCCTGAAATTCTGGATCGAGGTTATAAGTGCGAAGCAGTTTGAAGATGCGCCAGGTAAGGTCTAAGCAGCTCCAGGAATCTTCATGTTTTGCTGCGGATTCATCTTCCCCAAGCCAGGCCCTGTAGACAAGATCCACTAAGGCTGCGGGGACAAGGAACTGCACATGAGCCGCAATCCCTTGATGTCGGGCCAACTGGTGCGTGAGCCATCGCGCCGTGCCCATGTCTTGCACCACCACCACTTCAGGGGTCATGGGGTCGTCAAGAGGTTCCTGCAGGTCGCGTAAAAGGGCTTGAAAAAGCTTTTCGATTCTTTGACTCTGCACAATGCGCCACATGTTCGAAGGCCTTTCCATGCGAGGTGTCAGAGCTCGGCACAGAGAGGGTTGACGCCGTGTTTTCGAAGACGGCACTCTACCATATCTTCTTCGGGCTTCTGCCCACGATTTTGGTCAACACGCCACCTAAACGACCTCGAAGTCCTTATCCAAAAGAAAGTTTCCCTTAGGGGTGCAGGTGTCCAGCTGCACAAAAAGCGGGTGGAAGGCCAGACCTTCCAGGAAAACCGTCGCCTCTTGGTTTCAAGAGAAGTTCTATACTTGGGAAATTCTCCAAGCCCATAGTGGAGCCCTTTACGCCGAACGGGAACCGTCTATCCCAAGAACTCGGGGCCCTTGCACAGCCACAAGGCCTGGACAGCCTTTTCCGCCACCTTAGGGGATGCGAAACAGCTCTCCTTATCCTCCCTCCTTGAAAGCGTAGCGGGCATGCTTCATGGTGGCATCAGCTTATCGGAACCCGTCCTCGGCCCGGTTTCCAATGGCAGCGTCTACGAGTGCACCATCGAACGATAACCTCCCCATTGATGGTAACAACTCGATTCTCAGCGAGAATCCAAACGGTTGTCTTTCTGTAAGGGCCTGTGGGTTCGGAGCAACCCTGGGGATGTGCCCAACTATTCTCTTAGGGCACATAAACTGCGGCGCATAGACTGCGGCACATAAACTCTAGTGCATGAACAGTAAGGGCGGACCGACATGTCCGCCCTTCAGCCGTCCACTCCCTATCTTTGCCGCAAACTTTACGTAAACATGTTGATCCGGCAATGAATGGCATGCTTCAAATAGTCTTCAGCCGTCTGTATCTCGACACCGTCAATAAAATCGTTCTGAGAAAGCCCCATCATGTCGACGGTCATCTTGCAGGCCACAAGCCGGATGCCTTCAATCTGAGCCATTTCCAATAATTCCCCCAGGGAAGGGATGTGGGCGGCGTCCATCTTTTGGCGCATCATTTTGGTGGCCATGGCAGACATGCCGGGAATTGCCCCCAGAGGCCCGGGCGGAATAAATCGGCATTTGTCTTGGTAATTCTTACGAATCACGTTGATTCCCATAAAAGTGTAAAAGATGGTGGCTTCCATACCGAGACGGACGGCATTCAAACCGAGGACCAACGAAGGATAAGCGCCGTCTAGCGTGTCCCGGCTGCAAATAAAAGTGCAAGAGATCTTTTCTTCAGGGTTTTTCTGACCTTGATCCGCCATAAGATATGTCCTCCTTCGGTTTCAAGTTTCCCGATGCTCCCCTTCGGCCGCAGAGTCGTTGTCGGGTGCAGGGGATTCGGTTTCTTGAGCGCACACGCACTGAATGATTTTCAGAACTCCTGGAAAGGCGATCCGGTAAAAAACCTGTGTTCCCTCCTTTCTGGAAGCCAAAATACCCCGTGATTTCAAAAGATTCAGATGTTGGGAGGTGTTGACTTGAGCTGATCCCACCCTTTGACAGATTTCCGTGACATTCTTTTCCCCGTCTTCCAAGACCTGCAAAATGCTGAGGCGCACCGGATGCGCTACGGCTCGAAGCATTTCCGCAGCCTTTTCCAGACGTTCATGTCGAAACGAAACCGTCATACTTTCTCCACCGATGCCGTTCTGTTATGTTAAAGTATTTTTATGTTCTAATACTCTAATTATTGAGCTCCGTCAAGAATTTTTTGATGTTTTAAAGATTGGGAACGACCAGGATCTGTGCGGATCACCGCAACATCGAGTTCATCAGGCCATCCCGATGTTCACCGTCCGTGAAAAGTCATCCGCGCAAGAAATTCAGACCAAGAGGAAGAGTTCCGATAGCTTTCGATCAAGACTTCCAAGGCAAAGGAGCGTTGAGGACCAGTTGAAGAACCAAGCGGGCAAGGATTCGGCCCCACGAACCCAAAGAGGCCGCGGTCGTTTTTCGAGGAGAAACGATGCAGGGACAATCCAGGAACTGGTCTGGCAACAGAGACGGGCGATCGTTTTTAGGGGGCGAGGAAAGCGTCAAGGATGGCGCCAAAAGAAGAGAATCAAAAGGGCGCTCACCCTTTCCGCAAAGCGCCTTCTAAGCTACGAGGCGTTTGAGTTCAGCCACGTCTTCTTCCAGTTTTATCACTCGGTGTTCTAAGCTGGCATATTCTTCCCGCCGCACGATCACCTCATAAAGTCTGCCTATGTATCTATTGGTTTCATCGATCCGATCGTTGCTTCGATCGATTCGTTCAGTGTTTTTATCGATTCGCCCGCCAAGATCCCTTCGAAGCTCATCCATCCGTTGCGAGAGCTCTTCACGGACGCCATCGATGCGTTGGGTCAGTTCCTCACGCACGCTTTCTATGCGCTGGGTCAGCTCCTCGCGGACGCTTTCTATGTGCTGGGTCAGTTCGCCTCGGACGCCATCGATACGGTCGGTGAGTTCCTCACGCACGCTTTCTATGCGCTGGGTCAGCTCCTCGCGGACGCTTTCTATGTGCTGGGTCAGTTCGCCTCGGACGCCATCGATACGGTCGGTGAGTTCCTCACGGACGCTTTCTATGCGCTGGACAAGCTCCTTACGGAATCCATTCAACTCCTCACGAACGCCATGAATGGACCGTGTCAGTTCTTCTCGAGTGCCTTGAATGGATTGGGTCAATTCCTCACGAACACCGTGAATGGACTGGGTCAACTCCTCACGAACGCCATGGATGGACCGTGTCAGTTCTTCTCGAGTGCCTTGAATGGATTGGGTCAATTCCTCAC